>CALFJG010000052.1 GCA_937877625.1 uncultured Prevotellaceae bacterium | reverse complement strand
ACACTTTATTCTTAATTAGCCCAGGCTTTATCAACTGGGGAAATCCGCTGAGCCTCGAATCCCGCCTCGGTTATCCAAGGATTTTCATTTAGCAAGTTCTCCTGCGCTTCGCTCTCATTGCTGCCGTTCGCAGTGCCGAGCACTTGGCAGTTCTCTACCTCGATGCTGTCGTTTGGGGCATAGGTTTGGCCCTCGGTGGTGTAGAAAATGTATTCGTTCATAGCGGAAACTATTTACCAAATGGAATTTGAAACTTTAGTAAGACCTTCATACATATCGGCAACACGTTTGTAGTCGATAAACTTCACACGCTTCTCGATGGCTCCGAACATGGATACGTGGAGTTTGTCTTCAAACTCTTTCTTGCGACTCGCGTCGGCAACGATATGAAAATCGGCGTAGAAGTCTTGCAGTTCATAGAACTTCGAGAGTGAATTCTTGATATCGGTCGTATGCTCTACCTCGTAAAAGTTCGATGGCATCTGTCGCTCGTTGAACCAGATGACATCGACCGTCCTTGCCCGTTTCAACAGTTTATCGTAGGTGAAAGCGGGGATTTCTATTGTATCCGTGATGTCACCGAGGCGCTGGCCGATAAACTTGCGGTTCTGGTCTTGGGCGGGTACGTAGGTCATTTGATGGCGGAACTTGCCTATTTCTACGAGTAGCCCTTGGTAGTAGCCGTGGCTGAACTGCTCTTCGCTTTGCTTGTTACCGATTTTCAGTTCAAATTTCCGCAACACTTCGTCGCGGAACTCCTCAAGAGCCCATAGTCCCGGCTGGATTTTGAAAATCAGTTTGCTGTCCTGCACGATTCGCCTCACCGTGGCCTCCGGCGTCTTAGTTTTCCACGTCGAGAAGTCCACGATTTCGTTCAAGCGGCGTAAAGTAGCATATCCGCCCTCTTTGCGTATTGTCTCAATGACTTGATGCTCCTGTGTTTCCTTCTTCATAGTTTAGCAAGCGATTTTGTATTCAATTTTGAATGTGTCGGCAGGATTCTTGACCGAGCAATCCGAGTTCGAGAGCATCCATTTTACATTTTCGAGAATATTCAAATGACGGCAGAAATCAGCAAGGTCTCGCTGGCTGTCGTCGTTGAAATCTTCCTTAACGTAGCTGTTGAAGCTGGAAGTTTCGCTGAGCGGACGGTATGGAGGATCAAAGTAGAAGAAATTTAGTTCTTTTTTGTCAATGGCCTTGGCTGTTTCCTTGAAGTCGCTGTTTAGAATCTGCTCGTCGTAGCGATTCAACAACTCGCTATCGGCATAGATAATTTCCTCGTTACAAATAGTCGGATTGGCATAACGTCCAAATGGAACATTGAAATAACCCTTCGCATTCTCACGGTAAAGTCCGTTGAAGCACGTGCGATTGAGGAAAATGAGAATAGCAGTCATGTCAAGACTGCTTAATACCTCCTCGTTGAAGCGGCGACGCATTTCAAGGTAGAATGCCCTTTGCTCTTCGTAGTCCTCGATTGGCAGATACTGCTGTTCGATGTGCTTCAAGCGATAGACCAGCCCCCTCCGGTTTCTGCTTGATAACTCTATACGCTTCCGTCAGATTACGGTTTATGTCGTTAATAATTACCCGCTTGACGTTATGAAACTTCTGTAATATGAAAAACAACATAGCACCACCGCCGACGAAAGGCTCAACATAGGTAAAATCCTCATTGTATAGTTCGTGGGGCAATTGCTGCTCCAGTTGCTTGAGAAGTTGGCCTTTCCCACCAACCCACTTGATGAAAGGTTTTGCTGTGGAGTGGTTATTATATATCACTATGATATCAATTTTACTTTTCAACCACAAAGTTACAGTCTTTCTTTGAGAAAACTTTCACTTTGCCTATTCCTTTTCAATAGTGTCCTATATAATTTTGTGTAAAATCACGTCAAGCGACATCAAATCGGTGTGACTTGACGTTTCTTGATGTTTCTTCCTGTTTCCCAAACAGCCATACCCCCCCGCTATGTGTCATTTTCTGTCTTTAGCGGAGGAGTGAAAGGCTCGTTTATCCATAGATAGAGGTCTATTTTCGTAGAAGTGTTGAGACTGAGCGACAAGACGAGATTTGAGAAGTGCCTTTTTTGCTATACGCTAAAAGCTTGCCGGATCGCACGCGGCCCGATGCCGGAGCGCAGGCGGCTCGCCTGCTTTGCCCATAAGGGCAAAACTCCTCCTACAGCTCCGCCTGCTGCAACGTTTTTTATGCCCTTGCAGGGCATTGCACGCGAGCCGCGTGCGCTCCGGCATTGCGGATGCCCGCGCTCCTAAGCGCAGCGGGGTGTCGTGCAGACAACACGACACCCCGCAATTAGTATATATACAAGAAACAGCTGTTACATCCAGTAATTGGATTTGGCATCTTCTTCCGCTTCATCATCCCAGTCTTCAAACTTACGCGACCATTGCTCGTTAGCATTGGAATCCGGATGCATATCATAGGCTATCTCTCCGAACATATCGAGGGAGATGACTTTTACCTGTGGTTTTATGTATTTGTTCATATTACAAAGATGCGTTTTAGCGGTAAATCTTTTTTCCGTTTTGGATATAAATGCCGTGCGGCAGGTTTCGCGTGTTGTAGATACGTCGTCCGTTGAGGTCGTAGATGGGTGCTTCGTCCCGGCCGTCGCCTATTGCGTCAACGCCCGTTGTGATATCGTCGAAGAGGTCGTCCCAGCGGAGCACGAAGGCACGGACGGGTGAGGCATCGGCCTGCGGGTGGAGGTATATCTTTCCTGCCCGCAGCGTGGAGAGGTTTAAGGCGTTGTAGAAGCCGGGTTCTTCCTTGCTGCCATCGAACACATAGATGGGGTCGCTGCTATAGTCCGTGATTCCTTCTTTCTCCATCACCTCGGCCAGTGTCCGGTTGATGAGGTTTCCGTGTAGCCAGTTGTCCTCGGCCTCCATACCTTCGGGCAGCTCGCCGTCGGTGAGTGCCGGTACGAAGGTGTACTTGCCGTTGGAGAGCAGGTCGTTGTTGTCATAGTCGAGAACTATCAGGGCTGCCGTACGTGCGGGCAGGATGCCGGTAATCTCTCTCTGCGTGGCGGTACGGGTGTTCGTCTCCTCGTCGAGTTCTCCTGCTCCGTCAATGACGTATGCCGACACGCCCTCGGGCAATGTCACGGGGAAGGGCAGGTAGAGCGTGGTGTAGTAGTTCTCACCCTCGCCTGTGGCATAGCTAGCCTGACGGATGGAAACATTCTCGTTGAGATAGTTGCCGTATAAAGGATAAGTATATTCTGCGACATAGGCGAACTCGAATGCTGAGGATAATGAACCTTCAGCTACGTCGTCATACATAGGTTGGTTATAGCCTGTCATCATCGGCAGGGTATAGTTGGTGGTATTCAGGTCGTTCTTCACTGTCAGCACGCGCTCTGCACCAGCAGCAGTGCTATAGGCAGTAAGATAGAATTTGCCATATAGCTGTTTGTTGGTTACGTTGGTACCATTACTTACAAGGTCTGAAACACGTAGCTTGCGCACACGAATATAGTTCACAGAGGGATCATAGGTACTGCTCATATCTCCGTTGTCGAATGCCAAATAGTCGCCTTTGACGTTGACATACGCATATCTATCGTCCTCGATGTGTCTACCAATCATCAATGATGCCAAGGGTAACGCATTGTTATCCATACCAGAATTTCCGCCTGTGGGATGTAAATTCATCAGCATTGTGTTCACCCAATCAGAAGTGTTAGACTCCTTGGTCACATTTTGACCAAGAACGAATATACTCCATCCGCTTTCTGCAGGTGTGGTGACGTTGTCAACATCGGCATCATCGGCCAAAGTGGTAAGATTCATCAATAAAGCAGTCCCATAGTAGGAATATGCTGAATAGGAGCCATCAACTACAGCATTTGTCATTGCCACTGCCTTGCCGTCAGGAGGCAACACGATGTCGGTCTCATTAAAGAGAGCTTCAGAAGCTTCCATCATTGTTTGGAGTTCGTCACACGTATAGGAGTCATCATTTTCAGCTTGGCTGAAATTCTTACTGCTGTTAATAGTACTTAGTTGAATACGCGAAGCATGGTCTTCTGCTGGATATCCTGGGCCTACACCTACAAGCGCATATCGAGCTATATCGCGAACTTGATCTGTATAAGTATCCACCATCATCACAGTGCGTGAGGTTAAACCAGGAACAACTTTTACGTGCCTATTGGTCCAGTATTCGGTGAGGTCTTCAGAACTTAGGTCGGAAGTAGCGAGTGAGGAACTTGATTTCATGAATATTGTACCGCCCATATAGTAGTCGGTGACATCGGAGGCGAGGTCACTATTATCTACAATGACATGTGGTGCAGAGTGTTGGTATTCCTTTGCACGATTTAGCGTTACACTATAATTGGCTTGGCCAGAAAGGTTGTATGTAGGATATGGATACGATACCACGTCGTAGGCTGTGAGTCCTACAGCAGACAGATCTATTTTCCTCAATAAGAAACGTTCTGCTACTTCTGCTGCCACGGTGTTTTGGTCAGTACCGAGTACATAAGTTGCTGCGGTGTATGAGTTTCCTAAGGAGTCTTCATATTCTAACGCCCCTCCTGTTCCAAAGGGTGTGGCGCGTACGATGAGCGGTTGTGTATTGCTGGAGGTTGTCCCTACCTCAAAGTGATAGCCATTGCCATCGAAAATGGTAACGATATTTTCTAAGGCACAGGTACCATCGTAGTCATAAAGCTGCAGCAGAGGCGTGTTGTAGTTAGCAAGTCCGTAACCTCCCACATAGTGACCATTCGATGAGCGCATCTGCACATTCCCGCTGTTGTCTTTGTTAATATATATATAATAGGTAGCATCGTCGTCGTCAGGCTGCGAAGCCGTCTCCTGCACACGGATGGGGAAGAAGCCTGCAACATCAGACTTTATACGGCTCCATACCTCGTCGTTATAGAGGTAATGACCTGCATATTGGTTTTCTGTCACTGCATCGTGTGCTGCATTCTTGTGAACCTTGATACGATACCATCCCGATGTTAGGTAATCTGTCGGGGTGGGAGCATCGTTGAGAGCGAACTCGTATGCATCGCCCGTACCACTGCCGCTGCCATAATTAATCATACGGAAGTCATAACCATAGTTAGCCTGATGGAGCTGGAACGTACCGTTTACAATGGTATAGTTTCCTGTACTGCTCTGGTAATTGAACCATAGCGGGTTGGCGGGTTCTTCATCTGAAGTGTCATAACCATTACTCCCATCTGTTGTATTATTGACACTATTGTCGAACATAGAGCGGTCTTGACGACTGACGATATTGAAACCGCCCTCATTGCGACGTGTAATCATCCACTGCTGTGCCATATTGTTAGCCTGGAGGGTGGAATTACCATAGACGGCCTTACCTACATCGCCAATCTGCATATTGTAGTCCGTATTGTCGCGATGTGTAGTGAACGTGTACCAATGTTCATCACCGTCAGTGCTGACTTGGAACATATCGGGTGTTTCTTCAATGAGGAAGCGACAGCCTGTAAAATCTTCTGCTACCGATCCGTAACTAATCACATTCGTATTATTAGCGAAAGAGTATTGGGTTCCGACCAAATCCGAACGATCTATTGAAATGAAATAGGCATCAGAAGGTCTGTTGTGCAAAGAGGT
Source organism: uncultured Prevotellaceae bacterium (assembly GCA_937877625.1). Classification (GTDB taxonomy): domain Bacteria; phylum Bacteroidota; class Bacteroidia; order Bacteroidales; family Bacteroidaceae; genus Alloprevotella. The sequence continues at coordinate 36,299 of CALFJG010000052.1, read as the reverse complement.
ATTATCGTTGGTAACCAACCAATAGCCATCTGAGGATGCAGAACGAGACAATGTCCATCCTGTAGAGGGTTGTGTAGAACTCGTCTTGACAACATAGGAACTATTCATATTCTCTGTCTCGGGTGAGAGATAGGTGCCATCATTAGCTATGAGGTCGAAGGTATCGTCACCTCTATTAACGAAAGTCCAAGCGCAGTCGGGATGGAGGTAGTCTGAACTCTTTACATAACCGCTTCCCGTCATCGCTACATATCTATTACTACGATCGTCCCTAAGGGTGTATTGGTTACCTGAGACAACGGCGTTTGTACTAAAAGTCTTGGTGACGTAGATATCGGTAGTAGAGCCTGCGATCTGGCTGATGGACGTGGTGCATGCCGCATCGGAATAGAAAGCATAAACATATCCGACACCTGCGCTTCTGAAAGCATCGGGCATCTCATCGTCTACGTCAGCGTCAAGTGTTTCAAGCACAACACCAGCCGATTGAACCTCCGTTCCCTCTGCGTCGAGGAGATGGTAGGTAACGCTGCGTGACAGGCTGATGGTAAAGTCGGCGATGGCGAGATAATAACTGTTGTCGTCCGTCGTGATGGTGATGGCCGTGGAAGCCGCTGAGAGGCCGGAGACCTCCAGGGAGGTATAGCCGCTGGAGGAGCTGGCAAATGTCGGGGTTATCGTCGTGCCATCTTCTGCCACGAGCGTATAGGTGTGTGTTGATGAAGAGTATTTTGCTGTTAGGAGCGAATAGCCTGTGATGACGTAACCTGCTGGTGCCGTCAGCGTGAGCGTGGAGGGCGTATTTGCCGCAGCGGGCATATAGGCCAAATTATAGTGGCTGTTCCAGTCGCTATATTTGTTAAATGTTCCGTCAGACTTCGTCATCGTCACGCCAGCCATTCCGCTTGTGGCATTGGAAGTCCAAGTGTCGCCTGATAGTGAGCCATAAGTCGTCTCACCATTCATATTATAGACCACTTTTACTTCTTGAGATACAACGTCCTCAATTATTTCGTCCAGCTTACTTTCCAAAAGCTCTTTGCTGATTACAACATAGCTGATGTCGTAACAATCTTGTAAGTCTTCATTACCTATAGAACCGTCCTCAAAGAGGATAGCGAGGTCCCCGTTGTCAAGCACTTGCATAGAGCTATAGGCTGCCCAACCAGGTTGTAACTGGAAGGCCTCATGCCATGTAGCACCCTGGTCTACACTCATATATAGGCGAAGGTCATAACGCTTATAACTGCCATTATGTGATTTTGAGGCTTTCACTACGGTATGTAGTAACACATCGTGTGTACCACTACCACTATTGCGGGAATAATATAGAAGGTCAGCGTTACAGCCATTAGCCGTAAGGTCGCTCCACGTACCTTGTGTACCCCAGTCATCTACGCTTGCTGCCACTGTTGTACGGTTGTAGCCGCGTGGTGTTCCTGTGCTATTAAAACCACCCGTACGTATAGACATCAAGAGTGTGCCGTCATTGAGTTCTTCTAACTTAGATTCATCGGCACCCGTGTAGCCGTAATTGGTAGAATAGCTCCAGGTGGTACCATTGTCCTGACTATAGAATACATACTCATTAGTTGTACTTCCTATTTTTCCTAAAGCAGGGAACGCTATTGTTCCATTAGACATAGTAAGACCATGTCCTGAGCTCACAAAGGTAGAAGCGATGCCATCAGGCTTGTTTGACACACTGCTGTAAATATCAGAAACAGCAGACCAAGTGTCTCCACCGTCAGTACTCTTGGTGTATCCGATGTGTAGCATACCTCCGGAGTAGCTGGTATTACCTGCTGCCATCAAGCAGACGATGTCTCCATTGGCAGCTTGTGCTACGGCAGCATCTCCATATCCATAACCTGCAGCTGTTGAGCCATCGCCTGCAGCCACGGTCACTGGGCTGCCCCAAGTCGCTCCGCCGTCAGTACTCTTTCTTACAAGTACGTCAATCTTGTGGTTGCCTCCTAAGTCAGCTTTGCTGGCAAAGCGGTCATCGGTGAAAGCTAATAGCGTATTCGTACCCGTCTTGAGTAATGCAGGGATACGGTAGTACTGCGTTTCACTGTTACTGGAAGTCCACAGCACACTCTTACTCTTGTAGATGCGCATCACACCATCAGGGTTGCCGATAGCGGAGAGGTCGAGCGTTGTCGCTGCGAGACTGTTGGTCGTCTTATAAGTGTTGGTGTAACTGATGGACGAGAGGCTGGCATCAATAGTTTCCCATTCCGTAGCGTTGCTCTTCACATCTGCTGTTATCCAGTAATAAATGGTAGCGTCAGCAGCTACGGAGCTTGCCGTCACGGGAATGTCTATCGTTCCATCAGAAGGCGTAGCGACAGTGCCGAGCAACGTAGGCGTTACACCAGAGAAGTTTATCTGGTCTACAGTAGTAGAATATACCTTCACGTTATCTACCTGTGCTGCTCCGCTAAGGCTTATAGAGAACTGCGTAGGCTGGAATTCGTAGAAAGGTGTGGCTTTGATGCGTAGCAAGGGCTGCATGGTGTTGCCTATACCTGTCGTTTGATGACCTTGAGCGACAGCCACATCGTCTGCAGATATGGCTATGTTCGGGTCAAAAGTCACCGTCACGGTGTGCTCCGAAGCATCCACGGTGATGCTTTGAGCATGCTCTATAGTGAAGTCGGTGCTTTCGGGTGTTACACCGGCGGGCAGGAAGAACGAGCCGTTCGTATATACCTGCGTCAGACCAGACACATCGCTGCGCGTACAGGTGACGAGGCGGTCGTAAATGGGTGTGCCAGAGCTCTGTACCAATACTTTCCAGTCCTGCAAGCCTGCTGTGGTGAGGTCGATAGGATAGATATAGAAGCGCTTGGCATAGCCGGATTCGCCGATGAAATAGTTTTGACCGCTGTTATATGAAACGGCATAGTAGGAACCACCCTTCATGTAATTGCCGTTATCGTAGCCTGCAATAACCGTGGATGAGGTGTTGGAACTAAGCGGGAATTTAGAACCGCTATTGACGAGGTACTTACCGTTGGGCATCTGCCATAGGGCGTTGCTGTAGCCGTTGGTAACGTCGATATAGGTGAAATAGGTGGCGTCCGTAATCGCGGGATGGATGTCAATGGGTCCCGTGAAGGTCAGCGGGTAATCCGTGCCGCTGTAAGTGTATTCGCTCGCCGCAGTCTTTACAAAACGCCCTACAAAGTTCGCGGTGGCCGAGGTGCGTAACTGCATCGCGTACCAGCCGCTCGTAGTAGGATAACTGGTAAGGGCCGTTTGATTCTCTACGAGTTTGTTGTAGGCGGCTGTGGCTGCCGTACTCGCATCCACCCCAGAGACCTTGGTGATGACGAAGTAACTGCCAGCGTCATCGTAGTTGATGATAGGATAGCTCTGGCCGTTGCTCACAGCCATAATGGCGTTGTTCGTACCGTCGGAGGCGCGTCCGTTGGCAGCCTGGATTTTGTACATACCAGCATAAGTGCCGGTGCTCTGGTAGGTCAGCGTCACGGGGGCGGCGTTGTCGCTAAACATCCACGGATTTTCGGCTCCTGTCCCCACGCCGGTGTTTACCACAAACTTACCTGCCCCCACATTGTATAGATAGTACTGATCGCTTGTTCCCGTAGGATAGATTACCCATTGGCTATTGGCGTTGCTGGCATCAAACGTGCCGCTCTTTCCACTGCTCCATACGTGTGTAGCATCAGCATCGGGATTGTAAATCAACGCGCCACGGCTGGTATTAGTGTTGTTGATGGTAAAGACATCGGAGGCGGTTATTGGATAAACCACATTGATGGTATAGTTTGTGGCATCCACGGTAATGGTGGATGAGGAGGAAGTCGTGAAGTCACTTGAGGAGGGTGTCGTGCCTGTGGGGAGGAAGAAATAACCATTGTTATAGACACTCGTTAGTCCGCTCACATCGCTGCGTGAACAGGTGAGCTGCGCATCAGTATCGCCGAAGAACATAGATACCTGCCAAGCCGTTAGACCTGCTGTGGCGAGGTCTATGGGATAGAGGTCATAATATGCATTTGTAGCTGTGGCTGTTTCGCCAATGAAGTATAGATTATCAAGCAAATAAGGTACTGCATATCTATTAGAACCCCAAAGGCGTATTCCGCTTCCACTGGTATAATCCATATAGAAGGTAGTACGTTCAGCAGTAGAGATAGGGAATTTATTATTACTTCCATAGAGATACTTACCATTGGGCATTTGCCAATAAACCATATTGCTCTCATTATAGATGCGCGTATAGTAATATGCATTATCTATAGCGGGACGCACATTAGTTTCGTGATCGAACGTTAAGGGATAATTCGTACTGCTGTAATTAATCTCACTCGAAGCTGGATAAATGTATTTGTCAGCATACGTTGCATGAGTCTTAATACGAATGACATACCAATCAGAGGTGCCTGAAGCAGGAATAGCCGATAATGGCGTTTGATTATCTACAAGTCTTGCTACAGCAGCATTTACCGCTGTGCTTTGGTCTTGTCCAGAAACTAACGTAATGGTGAAATTACCACCTGTGTCATTGTAATTGATAATAGGACCAGCATAGCCATTACTTACCGCGGCATAGGTATCTGTATTGGCAGTCTTTATCTTATATGTACCATCGCTTTGACGAATCAGTGTCACCGCCACAGCGTCATTGCTGAATATCCAAGAAGCCGTGCTGGTTGTGCTACTGGGTATAGCAAACTTATCAGCCCCCACATTGTAGAGATAGTACTGATCGCTTGTTCCCGTAGGATAAATCACCCATTGACAGTTTGCTGAAGAGGCGTCAAAGGCAGTAGCATTCGTTTTTCCACTACTCCAAACATACGTTGTACTGTTCGTGGGGTCGTATGTCATTGCTCCACGAGAACTATTTGTGTTGTTAATGGTGTAAACCTCTGAAGCAGTGGGGGTTAATAATAATTCTACAGGATAGAATGCCCAGTCATTATTACCACCCGTTGTTGTAGGAACTGTAGTACCCCACCCTACGACTGTAGAGGGATCTGTAGATGAAATCGCATTAGCATCAAGGATTACACCTCCTGTGTTTGATTGTAGATAAAAGTGACCATCTGTAGAAGCTATTTTTTCTACGGTTATTAACTCTTGATAAATAGAAGTAGTAGGTACAGCCGTACTTTCTGTAAACACACCAAAATAGTTACCTAAACCATTTTGTATGTAATACATACCGTCAGTTCCACTAACAAGACGCACGAGATACTTAGCACTTTCCGTAGGCGCCCCACTCGGTGCTGTCGCTGTATTATATAATGTATGCGTAGAAGTGTTCTCATAGAGGTAGCCATGTCCACTACCCCTATCATACATCGTGTACCACTGACCAGTCGTAACATCATCAGCCGCCGTGGAACTAATATTCATGGAATTATAAGTATTAAGTTCATCAAGAGCGGAGGAGGAGAGTGGTACCTCATAGATATATACTTTGGCATTGTTATTCGTTCCCGTACTCCAACCCCAAAGTTTCTGGTTTGAACGGTCTATCCCACGCGTTGTACTATTGGCATCAGGCGCAGAAGGATAAGCAACGCTGCTGCTGAAATTGAGCGACCAAGCACCCGCTGAGGATTCAGAGGCCTCAGAGGGGATAGCAGCATTGTAAACAGGCACACCCCAATAATTACCTGTGTATACGTTTTTTATTTTATACGTGCCGTCGCCGTTGGAAATCAAGTAATAGACACTGGCCTCGGTAGCAGAGTTCGCAGAGTTTGGCACATCGTAGTTCGTACCATTGTCGGTTATGTAGCTACCAGCACCGGTCTTGAGGATGTAGTAGTTTCCACTCACGATGTTACTCTCCGACGTGACTTGTGATCCCACCAACACAGCGTTTTGTGCTGTTCCTGTGGTAGCAAAGAGAAACACGAGCACAGTGCATAGCAGCAGGCTGTGTTTAGTTAAACGAAGATGTTTTCTCATATTGATTTGTATTTATTTGTCGTTTGTTCTCAACGGACTTTTGTTCGCCAAAGGAGGTCGTGTCAAATTAGTTATACCCTCGTTGCTTATCTTCGCGAAGCCTAAGGATTTTATCCGGGGCGGCTTTTTCTGTTGTGGTCAAAAAAAATTTCAGGACGGCTTGAAAATTTTTTTCAAGTGCTTTGAAATTTTTTTCGAGTGCTTTGAAATTTTTTTCGAGTGCTTTGAAATTTTTTTCAAGTGCTTTGAAATTTTTTTCGGACGGCTTGAAAAAATTTTCGGTGCGCTCCGAAAATAATTTTTGACTAAAGAGAACGTGCTGCACGCTTCGCTTCGCGCCTCTATCTTAGCGCAGATGCTTGGTAAGATGGGGCGTTGAACCAACAATAGGGGCTGCAAATATAGTGCATTCTCAAAAAATGTAAAAAATTATTCTTCCTTTTGAAAACAAACGGGGATGTTTTGCTAAGAAATTCAAGCTTCGAAGCTATGCGCGCTATGATGCCGGAGCGCAGGCGGCTCGCCTGCATTGCCCGTAAGGGCAAATCTCCGCCTGCAACGTTTTTTTATGCCCTTACAGGGCATTGCCCGTAAGGGCAAATCTCCGCCTGCAAAGCCGCAGATGAACATTGAGATTATTGACAAAAGCAGAATTATTGCCTAATCCTTACGCTGAACTCACGTAATTATAGTAAATTTGCGGGCGGTAAACGTTACATCAATGGCAAAGAAGAATCAATCAAACAGGCTTACATCCCAACAAAAAGAAAACACAGGTGCAACCGGTATATTTGGAAGTGAAGCAAAAAAGCACGATGTATTGGTTGGTGACATTTCTAAAATGGCACTATCTGTGCTACAAGAAGAATATCCGCAACTTGTTTTCAGATACAGAGCAAGCATTAGTAAGGAAGAAATCAATAAAGCCTTGCAAGCGGTTGACAAGGAACTGGGACAGACACTCTTTGTGGCAGAATCAAACATCAAACCTGACGGAGGCTTAATAGAGGTTCAAGATGATAAAGGTCTGTGGAGGGTTGTGCTGGTTTCAGAGGCCAAGCACCAAGGCAAAGATATAGAGAATATACAGCGAGGAATAAAGGTCGGTGTGAATAACGACCAAGATTTTATGGTAGCGGAAACGCTATAGAACGTTCCCACAAGAACATATCGGAAATAGCAAATTTGATGTTGAAAGAAGCGCATTTCCCTTATGTACTTTTCTTGGAAGGCTCGAATTTCCTAACACAGGACATTGTTGTTTCTCGCCCTAATGGTGAGCGACTTACGATAAGTTATAATACAGGTAGCCTTAACCGTTTGGATAGGCTTACAGCAGCTAATTATGGAATGCCTATCAATACGAACCTTTGCAAGAACAAATTCGTAAAGTCCAACAATCGGGTTATAATGCTGCAGGCAGCTTCAATATATACTCAAGGAAACGGCGGACATTGGCAAGACAGTGAAATGTTGGCCATAATGATTGAGATAGCCAAAACATCAATAAAGATGTTGGCAACCGACTTGTTTAACCAAATCACAAAGAGTTAGCTGTTTTGCAACCTATGGCCATTCATAATAAATCACATAGTAATTCTGCCCTTATGCAACTTAATCGTATGCGTAGGGAGAACATCAAGCATAAGAAGAGTGTAGACTTTGCTGTACCAGAGAAGACGAACTGTATCCTTTTGATAGAAGACTGCCTACAGATGCTTAAGTCTTTGCCTGATGGTTCTGTTCAACTAATTCTTATAGACCCGCCCTATAATCTAGACTTGGCTGAGTGGGATTCGTTTGACGATTATATATCTTGGGCATCAAAATGGCTTGAAGAATCCTATCGTGTATTATCTGATAATGGAAGTATTGTAATCTTCGGAGGCACTCAGTTCCAAGGGGAAAAAAGCGGCGACTTGACAGAAATAATACATTACTGCCGTCATAAAACGAAATTTCGACTTGTAAACACAATCGTTTGGTATTACAAGAACGGAATGTCTGCCCACAGGTATTTTGCCAATCGTCACGAAGAGGCGATATGGCTGACAAAGACAGATAAGTACTTTTTTGACCTTGATGCTGTCAGAGTGCCTTACGGCGAAAAAGAACTACGCGATGCCCTAAAAGACAAACGTCTTATTCCCGAAAATGTAATGAAAGGCAAGAACCCAACGAATGTTTGGGAAATAGGGAGATTAAACGGGAACTCGCTGGAACGTGTGGGGCATCCCACGCAAAAGCCCGTTGAAATAATCCGTCGGTTTGTTCGGGCTTTATCTTATCCCGATTCTGTTGTCTTGGATTTCTTTGCAGGAAGTGGAACAACAGGGCGTGTTTGCATTGAGGAGAAGCGAAATTGCATTATGTGCGATATTGAAGAATCTTCTAAGTCATATTTTGCGCTTCACATTAAGAATATGATAAAAGCAGGAAATATAGCGCAATATAATGAAAGCAAGAATCTTGACTCCTTTTTCAGTGACGTTTATAAGAGATCACTTCAAGAAACCGACTTGTTTAGCAACGTTTAGCCACCGCGCACATTTCATAATCTATAAGGCGACACCGCAAGTGCCGCCTTCTTAATGCCACGTGAGTTCGGCGTAAGAAAGTTATTGAGAAAGTTGTAGGAGTGAGAATTAATCCTGTTTTCGTCATTCGGTGACCCAAATCAGATTTTGCCCATCAGTTTGAGTAGTTCGTGCGTTTCAGGGTCGTTCTCTGTGCGGAGCAGGACTGCTTTGTGCTGCTTGTTGTAGGTGTTGATGTCGTTGAGGCCATAGACATGCTCGGCGCGGAAATGCGCCCGGTCGAGGGATATGCTTGACTTTGCGAAATGCTGCTGCCCTTATAGGGCACATATACCTCCCCGCCGCATACCCTGGGTGCTGCCTTGGGCTGATAGCTTTTGCCCTTGCAGGGCATTGCAGGCGAGCAGACTGCCGTAATACACGCGGCTCAATGCCGGAGCGCAGGCGGCTTGCCTGCATTGCCCGTAAGGGCAAAAGCTCTGCCTGCGACGTTATGTTTTTTTATGCCCTTACAGGGCATTGCAGGCGAGCCGCCTGCGCTCCGACAGCGCGCCGCGTGCGCTCCGGCATGGCGACTCCCAGATTTTTTAGGTAGAGAAAAACCCCTTGCAGGACGCGACAGGTCTTGCAAGGGGTTTATGGTTGTTGTGGAATATGATGATGCTTATTTTATTTAGCCCATTCCATTACAAATTCGAGGCGAACTTTGTAAGGCTCATTGATTTCGCCCTTAACATTGCTATTGAACTCTAAGCGCAGGCAGTTGCTTTCAATGGTAGCCTTGACACCGAGGTCGCCTTTGAGGTATTCGTTGGCCATAAACTCCTCCGGCCAGTTGATCTGCACCTTGCCGTCGAGACCGATGCTTTCGATTTCACCTACGTCTTTCTGACCATTAGCATATTGGATAACAATGAAGCCAACTTTTGAGAGTGATATGCTTGTGATTTTAGCCAGACGATTGTTTTCGCTGAGTTTTGGACCCATCTTGACGTTTTGTAACTTGGACGAGCCATCGATGTCGGCTGCGATATATACGAGGTCGTTGGCAACGTTTGTGCCTGTTTCATCTTTGGTGAAGTTTTTGCTGTAAGCATCGCTACCGAGGTCGCCACCTTCTACTTTGATGTTTGTCTGGATGATGTTCCACGTGCGGCAGACTTTCTTCATTGCGTCAACAATGTTCACCTTTGACGCAACAGCGGTCATAACGAGCTCTGTTGCAGCCAAGGGGCCAGCATCAAGAACTAATTTACCTTCGCTTAAGGTGAATGTGCCACCGAAGCCAAACTCTATGATGTCTTCGTTATCAGCACTACGCTTGTATGTGGTGACGTAGGCGTATTGTGGGGCATCAGCGTCAGACTTAAGAGCGCGCACGCTTTGAACGTCCTCGGAAACCTCGGGAAACAGTTCGCCGACAGATTTAAACAGAGCCACGCCGTCCTCGCCTAATTGGAGGACTATCTTTTCTACTTGATCAGACACATCTTTGTCAACAACAATTTCGTAGTACTTCTCAGCGAGTTCAGCAAATTCTGGTTCGCTGAGTTCAATGCCTTTGTAGCTGTTGTCATCGTCGTCGCTACCGCAACTAACGAATGCGAAGGGGAGAGCCAGAAGGCTCATCAGAAAAAAGACTTTTTTCATTTTCTGTTTGTTTGTTAGAAGTGAAGTTATTGTTTGTTATAGTTTGTTGTGAAAGGAGTTCTATTGTTAGGTGTGTTCTATTAATTCGCACGGTTAAGCTTGACATAGATGTGGCTTTAACCTTTTGTCACCTTTATGGCTCTTTTTGCTTCGTTCTGTAGGTTTCATCGGTCGTGTAGCCGGCTACACGCTCTCTTCAACTGACAGACTGAAAGCAGGAATAGCTCAGCAATCTGACAAAGCGAATTAGTTAGATCCCACCTTTAGAATATTCTTCCGTTGATACGAATGTTCAGCACGGGATATACGCTGATGCTGTTGATAACCTTGATGGCATCTCGCGCATCGCTTGCGCTGCTGTCTTCGTCGATGTCTTTATAGTTTACCTCTTTCATACCACCGTGGAGGATATCATCGTCCCAGGAATATACTTTGGGTTTGCCCCAGAACTGTACGCCGAGGTCGCATGATACGGCAAAGCGATGGTTGCGTGGCACGGCACGTCCGAAACCGATGCCGAGGTAGGGCTTGAAGCTGTTGACGCGCACTTCAATGTTGGCCGTACCAACGTTGTTTGCACCAAAGGGCTGGCCACCAATAAGGATAGCACCACCGTTTAGCAAGAGGCCCTCGGAGTCAACCTCGGTGTTCTTACCTTTTACTAAGGTTTCCTTGCCGAGGTAGAAACCTGCGGTGAAGTGGAAAGAGCTTTTTGTGGAGGGATAGAAGTCGAAGAGCAACTTCCAGTCAACCATATTGAGTTTGCCTTCAGCGTTAACTTTCTCGTCAACCTCAGAACCCGTGTTTAGGTCTGTCGTGGTGTAGATCTTAACATCGTCGCTGTACTTAAATGAGGGCATGAAGTTGATGCCGGTGCGTGCTTGTACATAACGCCCGATGGGTGCGGCAGCTTCAAAGCCTATTCCGTCGGTGCCGAGCGAAACGCCGAGGCTCACGTGGTTGAAGAGTTCACTGTCTTGCGCCTTTACGCCTAAGGGGAGCATCAAGGCGAGACTGAGTGCGAGCATTGAGAGTTTCTTCATAATTAGGTCTGTTTTTATAGTTAAGGGGTTAAACAATGACTTATGGTGTTTCCGTGCGATTTTATCGCTAAATGCTCGGCAAAAATAGACATTCTTGTCCCTCGCGGCAAGTCTTTTCCTTAAAAATGTGGATAAATCGTCGTGTTTTGCTGCTGCTTTTCCTGTTTTTTGGCAGATAAACAGTAGATTTTGACCCTTAAGCCGGAATTTGGATAAAAAACGGCTTTCTGAGTGTTGGGCGGCAGACAGTTAAGGAGGGTTTAATAAGGTAGCAAGAAAAAGAGGCGTGATGTACGCCTCTTTTTCTTGGTGTGTGTGTGGTTTTAATTGTTGGGGATGGTTGGTGTGGTGCCAAACTCCACTTCGAACATATCGCGTGAGTTGGAGATGGCTTCCACTGTGGCATCGTCAATGGTTTGCAGTGTGCCGTCGGCAACGAGTGCGTCCATATCGGCGATGAACTCTTCAAGCATCTCGGGTGTCATTTGGTAATAGTAGTTTCCATAGTCGCCCACTTTCATAGAGATGGTACGCAGGAATCCCCAGCGCATAAAATAGGGTACGAGGTTGTATCCTGTGGCTCGCGATGCCTTACGAATGAAGTTGAGTACGAAGGGCACTGTGTTGTCGTTCTTACTTATATTGCTCTTGGTAAGGTAGTTGCGTTTCACCCAGCAGGAGTTAGGATATGTGGAGCGAAGCACGGCGTACTTTCCGTTTTTGTTTCCGTTCTGCGATGAGGCGATGAGTTCGTACTTGTCAACCGTGGTTTTGTTTTTCTCCACGAGTGGCAGCACGGAGCCTTTTTCGTCGTCGGTCATTCTCAGGCTCTCGAAGAGGTCTTGCGGGTAGGTGGGGTTCCAGTTTCGTGTGGCGTAGAGGTTGAGCATTACGAACGGAGTGAGTGCCTCGCCGCCCATTTCGCTGTGGCAAATACCGAGGTAGCGACTCTTTATTTGGTAGTTTCCGCCGGCGAAGGTCCAGGTAGCCACTACGTCGTCGGTGGCGGGGTGGATAAGGCTGTCGGCCATATATGCGGCGAGTTTCTGGAAGTCGCTGCATGAGGTGAGCGCGGCGGTGCTGGAGCGTTCTGTATAGACGTTGTGGCGATGAGCGCTGTAGGTAGTACCGTTCTTATATGGTAAGTCTTGTAGGGCTTTGTTGCGTCCGGTCGGCCAATAGCTGTCAATCTTATCGCTTACGTGGTAGCCCATAGCCATAATGTTGTAGTAGGAGAAGATGTTGTTTGACACTTCGCCGAGGCTGCCCCAGCAGTAGTAGGGAAGCATTTGGTGTTGGTGTCCCCATTCGTGCGATAGTCCCCAGATGGCATCGTTATCGTTTTTCATCAGCGTTTGGCAGGAGAGTACGCGTTGTTGTTGGTTGTACATAAAACTTACGCCCCAGTAGCCTTGGAACATATAGTAGGTATAGTTCACGTAGGCCATGGTGTGGTTTTGCGGAATGCGGTTGTATTTTTCGAGTCCGAGCAGTCGGTGTTCCCACACGATGAGGCTGTCGAGTACGTTCATATACTGTAGGTATCCCTTGGCGGCACCGTTGCTTGTTTTGCAGTGTTTGTAGAGGCCGTAGGTGGTGTTGTAGCCCACCTCCCAGACGGAGTGTACGCGTTGTCCTACGACATCGATGCAGCGATTGACGGCTTTGGCGAGTATGGCGTGCATCTCGTCGTTGGTTTTGTTCTTTGAGAGGTAGCCGTTGATTTCACCGTTGATGAAGTGTACTTTGATGTCGGGATAGGTTTCTTCGTCTGGCACGCCGTAGATGTTATAGTTGATATATGCCAGTCCGGGATAGTCGTTGGTATATTCTATGGTGTTGAGTCCGTTGTGCAGGCTGTATTGCACGGCAACGGGGTTTATGCCTACTCCTTTTTCGTCGAGTTCGCCGGCGAACCACGCCACGACGCGCAGGCCTACGCCGCCTAATTTGTCGGGTATGCCGCTTACGGCGATGATATGTTTTCCTTTGGAGAGTTGGATGCCGGTAACTCCTTCGCAGTGGTCGTAGTACTTACCTGGGGCATTGAGTTGGTCGGAGAGGTATTCGGGGGAGGAGTAGCAACCATACGTGGCGATGCGGTACTCGCGTGTATAGGCGTTGTTATATAGTTTGTAGGCTATGCTTTTGATGAAGGGGTTGGTGATGGCTTCTATTTCGTCTGCTGTGACATCGGGGCGCAGCTCGCTGTAGATGTCATCGGTGAAGATGTTGAGTTGTGATTGAATGCTGGGATCTATCTCACGAAATTGCATCTCGGCGCAGCTGGCAAAGTTGTTTGCTCCGGTCTTTACCACGATGCGTATGCGTGTGGGGTTTATCAGTCCGTCGGTGAATACCACGGTGCTGGTGGAGCTGCTTTGTCCGAAGTCGTAGGAGCCATAGAGTCTTTCGCTCTGCCCGTTAGCGGTGACATAGACATCCACGAGTCCGAAATAGCCGTTTGATGCGCCGTCTTGTCGTGGCACGTAGTTAAAGTAGTCGATGCGCTCAACGTTGCGGAAGTTATACGTGAGTGTCACGGGGTTTGATTCGCTCACACTGGCACTATATAGGCTATGCCACAGGGTGGAGAGTGAGCCGTCGTAGGTGCGCTCTATGCCTTCTCCGCTTTGTGAGGAGGTGGAGGAGGCGGAGGAGGGTTTAATCTCTATGTCGGCGGGTACTTCATCGGCGAAGTTGTCCAGTTTCTGTGTGATAGTGAGGGTCTGTGTGTTTGTGCCGTCGGCGGAGGTAAAGGTGATGTTGCCTTCGCGTGTGCTTTCGGTGAAGTTGGTGGTGGCGTGTAGATATACTTTGTCGCCACTGATGCGGTAAACGGTGAGCCAGTCGGCATCGCTCGTAGCGGTGTAGGCCGTGTTGGCCTGTATGGTGTAGCACAAGGTGCGCTCTAACGCCCCGATGGTTTGGGCGTGGGGTGTGATGAGTACTGGCGTTGCGTCGGTGTATTCTACCTGTGCCGTGGCTTTGGGGCTGCCTACGAGGAGGAGCAGAGCGGCTATACAGTATTTAGAAATGTGGTTCATAGTTGGAGTACTTATATATATATTGTGTGTGCAGCCGGGGCTGCAATCAGCTTGACGACTTGTGTGGGTTGTTCTCTTTATTTTATCATCACTTTCTTCCCGCCGACGATATATATGCCGTGTGTGGTCTTTGCGACACGCCGCCCTTGGAGGTCGTAAACAGCAGCGTCTGTGTTTGCTGTGCCGTTGAGGGTGATGTCTCCGATGGCGGTGGCTGTGGGCTCGTTGATAGTGAACGGCTCGGAGTAGAAGGTATAGTTCTTATAGAAGCCGTTGGCGTTGGTGAGGCGTACGACTACCTGGCGATACTCGTTGAGGAAAGTGTATTTAGTGCCCACGAGTGTGAAGTCGCCTCCTGCAGCGGTGGTGTACTGCGTAAGTTCGGTGGTGTCGGTATCATTTACGCTGAGGAAAGCAATGGTGTTGCGTGCGTTGCCGTTTCCGTCGGTGCGTAGCGAGGCGAGATCTACCACGTAGTCGGCATTGGTGCGCTGTGCGTAGTCGGGGCATTGCGTTACGTAGAGTGCGGTGTATGTCTCGCCGTCCACTTCAACACTCCCTGTCTTAAATCCCATCTCTTCGCTTAGTGGGAAGGGGCGTTGCGGCTCTACGTTGAGATAACGCACGCGTGAGGTGTTGCGTGGCAGGCTATTAAAATAGATACGGTTTCCGCGCAGGTCGCAGATATTTAGTGTGTCGCGCGAGGCACGGGTGGTGAAACTGGCCGAGGTGATGTCGTTGTCGGCAGCAAACACGTCCTTTACCACTTTCGTGTTGCTTAGGTCGAGCGTGGTGATGTCGTTGCCCGTGATGTCTATTTGTAGCAGGTTGGAGTAGGGTGTCGCGTCGAGCTCCGTGAGTTGGTTGCCGGCAGCGTCGATAGTGGTGAGACGACCATTGGCGGGGAGTGTTAGGCGTGTAAGTTGATTGCCCGAGCAGTCTAAATAGTCAAGCTCGTTGTTGCTGGACACAACGGCTTGCTTGATGCGTTGGTTGTTGCTGATGTTGAGGTACTGTAGGTTGGCGAATGTGCCGACATAGTTAGTGCTTGTGCTACTTCCGCTGATGCTTCCGAGGTTGTTGTCCGACACGTTGAGCGTTTCCACATTAGGATTGTTGCTGACGGTGACGCTGATGGCTCTCAGTGCGTTGTGAGAGCAGTCGAGGTCGAGTAGGTTTTCTCCCAAGGCTCTCACAGCCAGTGTTGTCAGAGCGTTGTGGCTGAGGTAAACCGACTTGAGGTTTGTGGCGTTGGCAACGTTTGCTGCTGTGAGGTCTTGCCCCTCGCAGATAATGGTGTTGATGTCTTTCCCGCCTTTAATAGTGACGGTTTGTCCGACAAGTGTGCCGGTAAATTCGCGTAGCACATCGGCTGTAGGGTTGTAGGTCACGGCATTGCCGTCGCCCCAATCCACGGTGATGTCTTCGGCTGTGCGGTTCAGCGTGAACGACAGGCTCTCTCCCACCTCGCGCGATGTGGTCAAGGTGATGGTCTGAACCTGCGCGTGCAGTCCGATAGGTAACAACAGCAGGAATGAAAGAATGTAGTAGAGCTTTTTCATAAGTGTTAGAATATCTTGGTTATTTATTGTCGGTGGGTTGTATCACTTTCCACGGTTAAGTTTGACATAGATGGGACTTTTTGGTGGTACTTGGGTGGCGACAGAACACTTGAGTGACCCGATGCGAAAAACAGGCGTATTAATAGAACCCACCTGTCGGAGTAATCTGCTTCCTCATTAATCAACGGCCAAAAGTACGTTTTTGCTGTAAACCTGCAAGAAAAAGGTGAGAAAAAGTGTTTTAGGAACTCTCCGATGTGATAGTTATGAATAGCACAGGGGGTTATTGCCCAAAGAGCAAAGACGTTTCGCGCTTTCGGGCTTGTTCTGCCCACGTCTGTGGCACGAAGCACCAGTTTTGTTCGGGAGTGGGGTGGAAGATCCTGATGTTTCCTTGTTGTTCAAACATTTGTAGGAGGTAGTAGCGCACGTCGCGTTGGGTGGTCTTACAGATACGTCCGGGGAGTTTGTCCTTGGGAATGCCTGCACCGTCGGTGAGTAGGTCGCCTCCGCCGTTGGCCCGGTAGGAGTTTACGGCCACGGTATAAGTGCTGTCGTCGGAAAAGGTACGCCCGTTGCTCAGGCTGTCAATATGGAGTCGTGTGCCCAGTGAGGCCCGCAGATCGACGCTGTAGCAGAGGCCGGCGGCACTGTCGAAGTTATAGGACGGCGTGGCGAGGCGTTGCCACCCCTCGGCAAATGTTGCTGGGTGGGGCTGGAAACGAAGCATGGTGTCGGAGGGGCTTTGCATCGTGCGCACCCACCCGTCGTAACTCTTTTCGAGGTAATTGCGTATCTCGCGCCCCGTGAGCCGCAAGGTGTAGAGCCTGTTTTCGTAGCGATAGAGTTGGAAGAGGTGGCGCACCCGCAGTGTATCTTTTTGCAACGTTACATCAAAGGAGAGGGGTGCTGCAAAACTGATGTCGGCATCGGTGAGGCTGAGTTGCAGACGGTGGATAAGGTCGACAAAAGCACTCGGGCCGAAGAAGGCATCGCGCGAACTGATCAACGTGTCAAGGTAGGCAAGAGGTTTGTCGGCAAAAGTACGCAGGGCTTCGTGTTGGGTATGAAAATGGCTGTTGAACGCTTCGTCGGCGGGCCACTGGCTCACCTCGGCGAGTTCGCCCGATACTTGTTCTACGAGCCAACTGCCGCGTTTGCGTTTGAAGATGATGTCGGCTACTGCCACATTACTCCCGCCAGCACCGGGGTTTAGCACCAGTACATCGTCTCCCGTGGGGTTCTTAACGTGGTAAACGGCGGCGCGATGGTCGTGGCCGCTAATAATAAGATTGAAGCCCGCAACGTTGGCCGCTACTTGTAGCGAAGCGTTTTCTATGTTTTTTCCGGTATCATCGGCGCGTCCTGCTCCGCTGTGGAACACGCCAACGATAGCATCGGCGAGGTTCTTTTCTTGTATCTCAGCCACACAGCGTTGTGCCGTGGCGAGCATATCGTCAAAGTAGAGGCCGCTCCATAGTTGTTCGGGCAGCCACTTAGGAACGGTAGGTGTTAGCAGTCCGATGACGGCAATACGTATGCCGCCGCGATTGATTATGGTATAAGGCTGCCAGTAAGGCGTGCCGTAACGACGGTCTATGACGTTGGCGCAGACTACGGGGTGATGGCAAGCGAGTGTCCAACGGTCGTACACGTCATGGCCTGTTTCTATGTCGTGGTTTCCCGGCACGCCGGCATCATAGCCTATGAAGTTTAGCGCACTGGCGCAGAGGTGTTCGCTTTCTGTATCTACGAAGTTATAGTAATAGGCATCGGGTCGCCCTTGTAGGATGTCGCCACCGTCGAGAAGAATGATACGCGATGCGCTGTATGTACGCCGTTGCTCGCGTACAAAAGCGGCAATGCGCGACAACCCGCCGTTGCCTTCGCGTCCTTTCAGATAGTCGTAGTGGAGATAGTTGCCGTGTACGTCGCTCGTCGCCACGATGCGCAGGAATTCGGTCTGCGCGTGGAGAAACACACAGGCACTTAAAAGAAACGCAATCAGGGCAAGACGTGGAAGTTTCATCGGCGCGAATAATAGGCAAAGGTGAAGGCAAAGGGGTGATGCTCATCGGCCTCGTGGCGTTGCTCTTCGACGAGTTGCCAAGCGGCGTTGTGCCATACGGGGAAAAACGTGTCGGCCTCGGGGGCTTCAGCCTCAACGAGTGTGAGAGCAAGATGGTCGGCGAGAGGCAGACAAGCCTCATAGATTGCTGCGCCGCCGATGGCGAATAGTTGTTCGTTTTTGTCGCAGGCACGTAGGGCATCGGAGAGGGTGGGGAACACTTCGCAGCCGGGCAGTTCTTTGAGTGTGCGCGAGAGTACAATGTTGCGACGGTGGGGCAGGGCACCATAAGGTAGCGAGGCATAGGTGTTTCGTCCCATAAGAACGGTGTGTCCGATAGTGAGTTCTTTGAAATGCTTCATATCGTCGGGCAAGCGAAAGAGCAGGCGATTGTGGTAGCCAATAGCCCGGCGGCGGTCAAGGGCAGCAATAATGGTGAGCATAAAAAAGTTGGTTTTCGACAGACTTTTGCTCGCCAGGGCAATGCTGAAGCAAGTTTCCTTTGCCTTAGCGAGAAAAAGTTATTGTTTAGCAAGCCAGTCCAAAATTTCCGAGATATATCCGTGGCAGAGGCATACACAGGTGTCGGCGGCACCATAATAGATACTAACTTTGTCGCCTTCGGTAAGCGCGGCACAAGGAAAAACCACATTCTGCACATCGCCCATCAGTTCATAAGGTGCTGCCGGGCCGAGCAGGTAGTCGTAGGAGCGATAGATAACATGCCAGGGCTTATCCCTATCAAGCAACACAGCCCCCATAGCATAGCGATAACCGTTGCAGGTGGTTATCACGCCGTGGTAGAACATCAGCCAGCCCATCTCGGTGAGAAACGGCACGCTGCCAGCCCCCACCTTGGTACACTGCCACGCGCTCTGCTCAAAAGGTGTCGGCGACAACACATGACGGTGCTCGCCCCAGTATTTCATATCGGGCGAGAAACTGATGAAGATGTCTCCAAAAGGCGTGTGGCCATTATCGCTCGGGCGAGAGAGGAGGGCATATTTGCCATTTATCTTCTCAGGGAAGAGCACACCATTGCGACAAAACGGCAGCAACGCATTCTCACACTGATAAAACGTTCGGAAATCCTCGGTAAAGCCCAGACCGATAGTGGGGCCGTGATAGCCGTTACACCAAGTGATATAGTATTTCCCCTCAACGATAGCCACGCGCGGGTCGTATTTGTAATCGCTATCTAAGGGTGCGCCGTCAAAGGAAATGAACTTTATCGGCTCGTGGTTGATGTGCCAACTGATGCCGTCGTCGGAAAAGCCTGCAAAGATATTCATCTGTACACGTCGGTTGTCGCACCGAAACACACCGGCGTAGCCATCGCCAAAAGGAACGACAGCACTATTGAAGATGCTGTTTGCACACGGAATGTCGTAACGCCCAATAATAGGATTGGCTGCGTGGCGCCAGAGGATGTCGCTACAGCCTGCGGGACGGGGTTGCCAAGGTATTTGTGGAGGCATAGTTGTTATGTTGTTGTTTTTTTGCTGCGTACCATATTATATATATAAGGACATAATAAAGGCTCAACCAAAACGCTTACACTTCCCCATCGGCTTCGCGCTGTTGGCGAAGTGCGGTATTGATGGCTTTCATACGCTTAGTAGTGAGCGGGTATGCCACGATAAAGAGAAGAGAAATAATGCTGATGGCCGCTGGCAACCACGACATCAGGATGCGCAGTCCTTGAAGGGCTTCGGGTGTCTGCACGGAGTTCTCCGCTGTGTTGTAGCCCACAAGAGCCAAGAGCCACATCACGATAGAACTGCCGAAAGCCCCGCCAAACTTTTGAGCCATCGACGACGAGGAGAAAATAAGACCTGTAGAAGCGGTGTGAAAACGATGCTCGGCATAATCGCTGATATCGGCATACATCGACCAAGCCAGCGGCGAAAGTATCCCGGTAAGCACACAGACTAACACTTGCAGCACAAGCATTGCATAGTAGCCGCCCGATGTGTTGGGAACAAAATAGAAAGCGACATTTAGTGGTATGAGCATCAAAAGCGATGCAGCAAAAACGCTCTTCTTGCCAAAGTGTTCAGTCAGCGGCGTAGCGAGAGCCACGCCGGGCAGGTTGGCAAACTCACCGATGAGAAAGAATATGCTTGACGTAAAGGCCAAAGCGAATCCGAAGACTTGAAGCGACACGTCCGAGCCTATCACCGAAGAGAAATAATAAGGTATCGTGGTATAGCGTGCGGCGTTCATCAGGTTGAAGAACAGAATAGCACCAAGCAAGATCCACCACGGCGCATTCTTCAGCAACGAGCCCAAATCCTTACTCACGCCAGCCTTCGGGGTGGTTTTCACGTGTTCTTTAGTGAGCAAAAACGTCAATAAGAAAAGTATCAGGCACACCGCCGCCACTACTATCATAGCATACTGCCAGGCACGTGGCTCTCCGGGATAAGCAGACGACGCTCCTATATAATTATTAAAGAACCTTACCATCGGCTCCCAAGCCCAAAGCACGATAAACGAGCCGATGTAGGCAAAAAACATACGATAGGAAGAGAAGATTGTCTTTTCCGTAGAGTCTTCCGTCATCACTCCGAGTAGCGAGCCATAAGGCACATTGATTCCCGTGTAGATGGTCATCATTAAGATATAGGTAACAAATGCCCAAACCGCCTTCCCCGTTTCTCCTAAATCGGGAGTAGTGAACAGCAACACGCCGCAGAGTGCAAAAGGCAGGCTCATAAATAGCAGCCAAGGGCGATACTTACCCCATCGCGAGCGTGTGCGGTCGGCCAGGACACCCATCATAGGGTCGCTCACAGCATCCCACATCTTTGTGACAAGGAACAACACACCAGCCAGTTCTAATGGCAGACCGAACACATTGGTATAGAAGAACGGCAGATAGGCTGAAAAAATCTTCCAAAACATTGAGGAAGCCATATCGCCAAAGCCGTAGCCCACTTTTTCACGAAATGTAGCCATCGTATTTCTCGTTTTTTCAGCCGCAAAGATAGCGCAAGGCAACGAGCAAAAAGAAAATATGATGCAGTTTTGATTTGACTTTTGGATAATTCGTGGCCTATTTTCGCAAAAAAGATAGCACAAGGCAACAAGAAACAATCCTTTCAACGTTTATGCACTACGTCCAAAACTTGAATAGCATATTCGCCAAAACAACGTCATAAACTTATTAAACACCCATAACTTTTTAGGAATTGCTTACTTTTGCAGCAATAATCTTGTTTTTCCAAATGAAACAATACCTTAACCTCCTACAACGCATACTTGACGAAGGCACAGTAAAAACCGACCGTACAGGCACGGGTACAAAGAGCATCTTTGGACATCAAATGCGTTTCAACCTCAACGATGGTTTCCCGTTGCTCACTACAAAGAAGTTGCACCTGCGCTCTATCATCCACGAGCTGCTGTGGTTTCTCAAAGGCGACACCAACGTACATTATCTACAAGAAAACGGTGTGCGTATATGGAACGAATGGGCAAACGCCGACGGCGATGTCGGCCATATCTACGGCTATCAGTGGCGTTCCTGGCCCGATTATCGTGGCGGCACGATTGACCAGATTAGTCAGGCTGTGGAGCTTATCCGCCATCAGCCCGACTCGCGACGTATCATTGTTAGCGCGTGGAATGTGGCCGACCTAACAAATATGAACCTGCCGCCGTGCCATATCCTTTTCCAATTCTACATAGCAGGCGGAAAACTATCCTTGCAACTCTACCAGCGCTCTGCCGACACCTTTCTCGGCGTGCCATTCAACATTGCCAGTTACGCGTTGCTCCTCTTGATGATGGCGCAGGTCACAGGATTAGAACCAGGCGACTTCGTTCACACCACGGGCGACACGCACCTCTATCTTGACCATCTGGACCAAGCACGCCTGCAACTCACGCGTGAGCCACGCCCGTTGCCACGTATGCGCCTCAACCCCGAGGTAAAAGACATCTTCTCCTTCCGCTACGAGGACTTTACCCTTGAAGGCTACGACCCACACCCCCACATCGCAGCAAAAGTATCTGTGTAGGAGCAGTTAAGGGTATTACCTAAGCCGTGTTCTTTTTAGCTGTGTTCTATTAAATCCCTTTGTCTTGATGCGCTTTGTCTGTTTCCTGAACTTTTGTGTTAAGCCAAAAGTTCGTGCTTCCTACGGCTTGAGGACACAGATGTTCTGCCTCTAAGCGTCAAAAAAAGGCAGAAAAAGCGTCAGAAAGCGTGCGAAACGACACTTTTTGTACGCTTTTCTTGCGGTAAAATGCAGAAATACCTACTTTTGCGCCGCTTTTAGCACAATTCACTCTTTTTTATTATTAACACCAAACAAATCGTATGATGAACCAGTACGAGACCGTTTTCATCCTTACTCCCGTTTTGTCTGACGAGCAGACAAAGGAAACGGTCAACAAGTTCAAAGGCGTACTCTCCGACCTCGGTGCAGAGCTCGTCAATGAAGAAAACTGGGGTATGAAGAAGCTCGCCTACCCCATTGAGAAAAAGTCTACGGGCGTTTACGTCTTCCTTGAATTTAAGGCCGAACCCGCAGCGATCGACAAACTTGAAGTCGCCTATCGTCGCGACGAGCGTGTGATTCGTTTCCTCACCGTAAAGCAGGATAAGTTCCACGCCGCCTTCGCCGAGAAGCGTCGTAATCTCAAAAAACAAAAGGAGGACTAAGCCATGGCACAATCAGAAATTCGCTATCTCACACCGCCCACGGTGGACAAGAAACAGAAGAAGTACTGCCGCTTTAAGAAGTACGGCATTAAGTACATTGACTACAAAGACGCCGAGTATTTGAAGCGTTTCCTCAACGAGCAGGGCAAGATACTTCCCCGTCGCATCACAGGCACCAGCCTGAAATATCAGCGTCGTCTGGCTCGCGCCGTGAAGCGTGCGCGCCACTTAGCCTTGCTGCCCTTTGTGACTGATATGATGAAATAAGTATAACCCTTAGACAAGATTTTTACTACTATGCAGATTATCCTGAAAGAAGACATCATCGGTCTGGGTTATAAGAACGATATCGTCAACGTGAAAGACGGCTACGGCCGCAACTATCTTATCCCGCAGCGCAAGGGTGTCATTGCCAGCGATGCCAACCGCAAGATCTTGGCCGAGAACCTGCGTCAACAGGCCGCCAAGCTTGCTAAAATCAAAGAGGCTGCCGAAGCCAAGGCCGCACAAATCGCTGCTGCCGAGGCCATCGTGATTTCTACGAAGGTGAGTGCCACAGGCACCATTTACGGCAGTGTCAACAGCCTGCACATCGCCGAGGCATTGCGTGCCCAAGGCATTGACGTCGACCGCAAGGTCATCACTCTACGCGACATCAAAGAAGTAGGCGAGTACGTGGCCAAGATACACCTCCACCGCGAGGTAGAAGTGGAAGTGCCTTTCAAGGTTATCGCCGAAGGCAATGAGGAGCAACCCGCCGCCGAGGAGGCAGCAGTACCCGAGGAGGCAGCAGTACCCGAGGTTGCTGAAGAACCCGCTGCTGAGGAGGCTCCTGCCGCCGAGGAGGAGTCCGTTGCCGAGCAACCCGCCGAGGAGGCTGAGGCTCCTGCCGCCGAGGAGGATACCACAGAAGAAGTCGCTCCTACTGCCGATGCACCCGCACAGGACGACGAGGAAGACACACAAGCATAGTGCCTTGCCTCTTTCCAATAACAAAGGAGCGTGCGCCCCGAGGCGTTCGCTCTTTTTGTTGCTCCTCCCCTCGGTAAGTTCAGACATTGCCTCCGCAACAGGAGCAAGCGTGACTGACACATTGCGCAAACGATTTCGATTTACACAACCCTAATACCTCTATCTCCCCTATGCGCCACTTTCTTCAACTGTCCTACGACGGCACAGCATACCACGGATGGCAGATACAGCCGAATGCCGACACGGTGCAGGCGCGTCTCGACAGTGCACTCTCCACACTCCTGCGACAGCCTATACACAGCGTTGGTGCCGGGCGCACCGACACCGGTGTACACGCCAAGATGATGGTGGCACACTTTGACAGCCCGGGTGGTTTCGACGAGGCAGACCTCTGTCGGAGGCTCACGCGTATGCTCCCGTCCGACATCGCCGTGGCGCAGATTGTACGCGTACCCGATGATGCCCACGCTCGTTTCGATGCCATACGACGCACCTACCACTACGACATCTTACTTCAGAAAAACCCCTTTCGCCGCCATTTCGCCACGCGCATACACTACGCCTTGCAGTTCGAACAGATGAACACCGCCGCAGCACTATTGCTCGGCACACACGACTTTAGTAGTTTTTGCAAGAGTGGCACACAGACAAAGACGAACCGTTGCACCGTTTACGAGGCGCGTTGGATGCCGATAGAAAGTGGGATGTATCGCTTCCGTATTAGTGCCGATAGGTTTTTGCGCAATATGGTACGCGCCATTGTCGGCACACTGTTCACAGTGGGCAACGGACGTTTGACGATAGCCGATTTTCAGCGCGTGCTATCGGCAGCCGATCGTGGAGCGGCGGGCGAGAGTGCTCCCGCCGAGGGGTTGTCCCTCGTAGAGGTGGCCTATCCTACAGAGTTGTTTCAGCCCGTCTAACAAACAGGAACACTTTGCCTTAGCAACCAAAAGTCTGCCGAATGCAAACACAAAATGGCACAGCGGGCGCAAAAAAATCGCTTAAAAAGTGAAAAACACAGAGAAAAATTGCTCCGTAATTGAGAAATACCTATTTTTGCGCCGCTTAAAGCACACCATTACACCACCCACAGCGTTACCAAGCAAACAATAATCAAAGAAACAATAATGAAAAAAGGACTTCATCCCGAGAACTATCGCCCCGTGGTGTTCAAAGATATGAGCAACGGCGATATGTTCCTTTCTCGCTCCACCTGCCGCAGTAACGAGACGGTGGAATTTGAGGGCGAGACCTACCCGCTCGTGAAGATTGAAATCTCCAACACGTCACATCCTTTCTACACCGGCAAGTCGAAGTTGGTGGACACCGCAGGTCGCGTGGACAAGTTTATGAGTCGCTACGGCAAGGCTCGCAAATAAGAAAGGCTGCGTCCATTTTTACATCTCAAACAAACACGTCCGCTCTTCCTATACGGAGAGGCGGGCGTTTTTTTATAGGTGTGTTTCAAGTGTTGCAAGTAGTGAGATACACCAGTGTCGCAAGTTTAGCAACCGAGGCACAGCATCGCTTTGTAGGGACTTTTATACTACCTACTTGCGACACTTGACTACATAGTATTATGGTGATTTTTCGATGCGTGCGAAATAGTAAGCAGATAAGCGAGTAAAGCCCACTCGCAATATCAACGAACGATAATACGTTTAACGTTAAGGGCTTTTCGATAAGTTCGGCTGAATTGATTTTTGGGCTTTACCGTTTATGTTTTTTCGCTAAAAAATGCTCCAATATCTTGTGAAGAGCATTTTTTATGCAATAAGTTTGGTTCATTAACATCTTTTGACATACCTTTGCAACGTCTAAAACAACTTATGTTTCACTAAAACAAAAAAGAATTATGAAAAAGTTGCTTCTTACGGCAGTTGTAGCACTTGTAACGCTTTCTGCCAATGCACAAGTTTATGCTGGAGGTTCTGTAGCTTTCTGGCGTAATTTCAATGGTAGCGAGAACGTCACCACGTTCTCTCTCAAACCCGAGGTAGGTTACAACCTTTCCGACAATTTGGCAATTGGTGTAGCCTTAGGTTATGAATATGAATATTATCAAGGCGGTAAATGGAATGGCCTTTCGGTTAATCCTTATGCTCGCTACACGTTTGCTGAGTTTGGCCCTGTGAAATTGTTCGCTGATGGCGGCTTTGAGTTCGAGACTGGTAAATGGAAAGATGCCGATTCCGAGTCTTATTGGGGCGTAGGTGTTAAGCCTGGTGTAGCCGTAAACCTTACCGAACAGCTCAGCTTTGTGGCTCATTTAGGTTTCGTTGGCTATCGCGACTCCAACGACCATGCTTATAAAGGCGGAGATGGCATTGGATTTGACCTCAGTGGCAACGACTTGTCGTTCGGTCTCTACTATAATTTCTAAACGCCGATCTTAACAGCTTACATATTAGCGGCTACCTTGCAAAGGCTTGGTAGCCGCCTTTTTTTGTCTGCCGAAAACATACTTTTGCCTTGGCGAGCAAAAGTTTGTCGTTGACAGACATTTGCTCGCCAAGGCAGAGCTGAAGCACGCTTCGCTTTGCTCTTCCGGCTTAACGCAACGGTTTATGTTTCGCAAGCAGTGTAACAGCCCTGTTAGGGCGGCGCGCGGTCAGTCTATGGCACTGCCCTGGGCTGATGGCTATAGCCATTTTAGGGCAAGCAGGCGCGCCGTATGCCGTAGTGCAGGCGCATCAATGCCGTAGCGCAGGCGTCTCGCCTGAATTGCCCGCAAGGGCAAAAGCTCCGCCTGCAAGGTTATGTTTTTTATGCCCTTACGGGCATTGCACGCGAGCCGCGTGCGCTCCCGGGCTTATCGGCATTGCGGTCGGAGATTTGATGCGTTTATATGTTTTTGCGGACGGCAACTATTGTTTTTTGACAAAAACTTTTTGTTTTTTTTCCCGTCTCGCGCGTCTTTCATTACTTTTGCTTCGTAAGAATAAATAGCAAACGTTGACGATTATGAAAAAAACGCTTTTAACAGTTCTTCTCTTTCTCTTTACGCTTACGGGAAGTGCACAATTTTATGCCGGCGGTCGCCTTGGTTGGTGGCGCGATGGTGAGACACACCACAAGCGTTTCACCATTCAGCCCGAGGTGGGTTATGAGTGGAACGAATGTATCAGTTTCGGAGCTCTCTTTGGTTACTACAAGGATCGAAGCCAATTTGTTAAGGAGAATCCGTTGCCAAGCGATGCAAACACCATAACACGTTCTTTTGAACTCTCCCCTTACGTGCGCTATAAGGTAATAAAGGCAGGCTCGGTAAATCTTTTTATAGATGGCACAGTAGGTTTTGCAACAAGCAAAACATCGTCTGATGCTTCGCGCAATAGTTTCCGCATCGGTTTGCGCCCGGGTGTCAGCGTAGCACTCGGCAAGGATTTTTATGCCGTGGCACACGCCGGCTTTGTGGGTTATGCCGATAGCGACGTCGGTCTCTACCGCAACGGCATCGGCTTCGACATAAGTGGAAACGAGCTTACTTTTGGAATGTTCTATAGGTTTTAGGAGGGTTCTATAACATCGTCTTGAAAGGCTCTTTGACTTTTTTTTTCAGTTTGGCGTTCACGCCTCTCTGAGGTAAGTAGGTCACGGTTTAAGGGCTTGGCAACGTTGTTGAAATCAAACAAGAGTCAACAATGATGATACATAGAGAATTTGTTTGTTGAACACCCTTTATCAATAGAAAAAAACTTAGCCTTTATGGCTATAGAAAAAAAGGATTTATGCAGAAATCTGGAAATCAAGAGCTCCTCGTGGCAGCTATCAAGGATGGCACGGTAATCGACCATATTCCTTCAAGTCGTATCTATGAAGTAATAAATCTGCTCGGCTTGCAAAACCTTGGTTCTGCCGTAGTGATAGGTTGCAACCTTGATAGTGGGCAGATGGGCAAGAAAAGTATTATCAAGGTGGCTGACAAATTTTTTACGCCCGACGAGGTCAATCGCTTGAGCGTAATAGCCCCGGGTGCCACCCTTAGCATTATTCGCAACTACGATGTTGTGGAGAAACACCAAGTAAAATTGCCTCAGACGCTTGTCGGTATTGTGCGGTGCGACAACCCCGTGTGTATCACCAACCACGAGCCTATGCCCACTCATTTTCACGTCATCGCTCCCGGCAAGTTACGTTGCCACTACTGCGATCATGAACAAAAGATAGAGAAAGTAAAGATTACGAAGTAGCTATAAGGGGCGGTATTAGATATGGTGGGTTCTATTAATTCGCATTGACAAAAGGTTAAAGCCCCCTCTATGTCAAACTTAACCGTGGTAATTAATAGAACCCACCATATTTCAGGAGTTTGTGTTTATGAGTATTTCTTGCTGATTTGTGTCCCTTGGTAGTAATGGAGTAGTATTTGCGGATAAGCATACCCTTGAGCCGCCATATTGGCTGCTCCTATTTGGCAAAGACCTACTCCGTGTCCCCAGCCAGCACCATAGAGGTGGAAACGAGCGGGGATGGTTTTATCCTTATCGTATTCAGGCGTTACCACAAAGGCCGCACTGAGGAGGTGTGTTTCGGAGAGCGAGCGGCGTATCTCCAACTCTTTCCCTATGGTGAGTGTGCGTTTTGTGCCTACAATCTTTAAGCGTTTCAGTCGCCCGCCGCTCCCGCGTTCTACGGGTTCAAGAGCGCGTATCTCACCAAAATCTTCGTTGCGCTTCTTTTGTAAAAGGCGTTGGAGCTCTTCCTGTTCTATTATCGTCTCCCAGCGATAGAATTGTGGTGTTTCTTGGTCATAGCCTTGGAGCACACGTGCGAGCAACTCTTGATTGTCTGTGTGGCAGAAGTCGTCGCTTTCAGAACGTATCCATGCTTCGGCTCTGTCTTCGTCGGAGAGCGATGGGGCAGGAGTGGCTTCGGCGTTATCTGCGATACTTTGTAGATAGGGTATTTCACGGTCTTCCCAACACGTGCTAAAAGCCTCGCTGACACCGCCGCAACATTTGGAGAAACGAGCATCACACACGTGTCCGGCCTCGTCAGTGAGTACTTCCCCGCGTGTATGCTCCACGGCGGCGCAAGCCTCAGGCGTTTGGCAGTCAATGCCTTGGTAGCGTTGGCAGTGGTCATCGGCGCACACATCAAAAAGGGTGTGGTCCTGACGGTCGTACCATCGTATGTACTCATCGTCTTTACGGGTGAACTGGAAGAAACCTGTGGTTTGTTTCCCACGGTGTTCTATCTGATTGAGCAGCCACGAACGCGACACCACAGCGTGTGCCTTGAGAAACTCTACGTCGGCCTTGCCACTCATCTCGCTGCTTACTACGCTGGCAAGATACGTTTCAAGCGGCACATCGTTTATTACAACGAGTTTTTCTTCGTCTATTATAATACGTAACTCCCCGGGATAGGTACGTTCCACTTGTCGCTCCCAGTGAAATCCTACACCGATAGTCACTTCGCAAAGGGTGAAGCCCTGGCTGCCACTCTCGTCTGTTGTAGGATGGAACGTGATGCTACTATAATGGTGTCCGTTCCAGAGAATAGCACCATCATCGAACGTTATTTCCTGTGTTCCTGTGGCAGTGGTGCCTTTGGCTGTGTAGTTGCCGTGCAAGGTAAAGCGCACACTGTTAGCCGTGAGGATGCCAACACTTATGATGGGTTCTGTGGCGTGTAGCTCGTTATTGTTTTCTATGGTGTTTTTTCGCGAGCGGTAGGTTGGGTCTCCCATCAACTTCCCGATGGTTGCACATTCGCTACTACTCATTGTTACTTCCCGAAGCAGACTTATAGCCGTCTTTGCCGTGAGCCGTCGGAATGTTTTCTCGCGTGGCGCGATGAGTAGCCCGCCCATATCCACCGCGCCCGGACTGATAAGCAAGCCGCCCCGTGCCTCATCTTTATAATATGCGTCGGGGCGATGTTTCTTCCGTGGAAAGACCACGCTAACCAATGTGGGTGCGCCATCGGCGTATCCGGCTTCGTGCCAACAGAGTATGTTCACGTCGGGCTCGGCAAGTCCTTGTTTCTTGGCAAGCGCATCAATGAGTTTTTTGTGTAGGAAGTCACAAGGCTTTTCAGCACTCGTTTCTACCACAAAAGCGGGGCAGGCATAGCCTCCCAGCATACTTATTGCGGCGGCGGGGTGTGCCTCGCCGTTTTCTTCCATCTCGCTCTGTGCTTTGTCTGTCTGGGGGTAGAGGCGGGTGAGTTGGGTGTTGTAGTATCGCCAATCGCGTTGAATAGGTATCACACCGCGTGCGCCAGCCTGCAGATGTCCATGGTCGGGGGCTGAGGCACCACAGCGCGGGCCGTTATAGAATACTACAAAATCGTGCATACGGCTGGCTATTTGCAACATACCGTTGAGCATTGGTAACAGTTGTTGCGGGCGATGCCGACGCAGGGCTATTGTAAGATGGTGGGGAAGGATAGGGAAGGGGTTTACCAGTAGATGGAAGATGCCTTCTACAGGCTGCTCTATCTGCTCCATCGGTCGGTTCTTGTCGCAAAGGAAACAGGGACGCTTTTTTACTTCCGATTTCTTCACCTTTGCCGTAGTGGAGCCGATGCGCGAGGGATTGTATTGTACCGAGAGCCTTATGCCACTCTCCGTTTGGAGCGTGCGCGTTTCAACCTGGCTTTGTAAATCCTTGAAGCGCTTCTCCACTTCTTTCCATCGTCTCATCTGTTCGTTAAAGAAAGACAGTGCTGTCTCGTTTGTGGCTGGCGTTTGCCAACGGCTCAACATCTGTCGGCGTGCCTGCAATTCTATGGTGCGCAGGCTGTCTTTATAGGCATTGTTGCGGTTTACCCGCTCGGTGCTAAGGGCGGCATCGCTATTGCCCTCCCAGCGCCGACAGAGATATAGCTCGTCGTAGATGCGCCCTATACGGAAACGCCGTGAGAGGGTGAGCCCGAGGGCGTAGTCCTCTCCGTAACTCGTGTTTGGCACACCGATTTGTCGTAACAGTTCCGTGCGGAAGGCACGCGGGGCACCGAGGCCGTTGATGCGTAACGCATTGTTGCGACCGTTTTGGTCTGTCCATTCGTTATGGGCGATAAGCCCTGGCGGTAGCGTTTGGAGCTGAAAGTCCACCATACGGTAAGCCCCTATTACCATAGCCGTCCCCCCCGCCTCGCTAAACTTATCTACGATGCGTTGTAGCGTGTCGGTGTTGCTATAAAGGTCGTCGCTATCAAGTTGCACCGCAAAACGTCCGCACTGTGTACTGCGTATTGCCAAGTCCCAGCAACCACCGATACCCAAATCGGTGCGCTTAGGGCGGAGGATTACTAATCGAGCATCTTTGGCCGAAAGCTTGTCTAACGTCTCACTCGTGCCATCGGTGCTGTGGTTATCTACCACAATGACGTTGTACGTAAACGTCGCTTCCTGATTTAGCGCACTCTCTACGGCATCGGTAATGGTGCGTACCCTATTGCGCACAGGAATTATCACACTGGCCTCGCAGGGAAACGGTGTCGTCTCGCGGGGGATATCGTCTATCTCATCGCCTGCGATATAGACACCGATGCGTATGAGATGGTCGGTACATACCTTCTCCATCTCAACTTGCACGCTGCGGCTGGCGGGGTTGACGTAATCGAATTGCTGCTCGCCGCTCTTGCGAAAATCGGTCTTCTCTTCTTCATAAAGGCTCTCGCGCAAATGAACAATACGCCCGGCCCGGCTCAGAAACAAGCGCAACGCGTATAAACCGGCATATTCTAAGCGGCGGAACTTCTGCTCTCGCACAAAGGCTTTTAGTAACTCGGTGCGTACAAGCCATAGTCCGCCGAAGTCAAAATCGTCGCGCAGACTCCCTTCTTGGTAGTCTATCTTTGGCGACGACTCCACTTTTTCGCCATTGCGCAAGGTGTGGTCGCTGTAGAGCATCGTGGCGTTGGTGGCGTCGGCTACACTGAACATTCTCTCCAAGCAGCGATATCCCAGCCGCAAAAGCGTTTGGCGTGTAAAAATAGCCGTGTATCGACCGTGTGCCTGACGACTGATTAGCTGAAGCGTCTTAAAATGGCCGATGGATTGCCCTGCGGGTAATTCAATGACCTTTGTGTCCAGACATTCTAACGGCTTGTTCGTCAAAATATAAGACCGCACTTCAGCCGAGGGCAGGGATGCCAATGTTTCTTGCAGGGAGGAGGTATCTATAAAAGGAAAGAAGAGGTCTGTCATAAACTAAAAGGGATGTGCTATCTCAGAAAGGTGCATCTTCGTTGCTCGGTGCGAAAGGCATACCTTCGTCTGTAGGAGGCGGTGCATCTTGTGTGTTCATACGCGAGGCTATCACGCCGCCTTCTGGACTGCCCGGGTGGGGTATTTCGTTTCCATTGCTGGGGTTTTCAAACCGTGCAAACTTGCTCTTGAAGTGCAGCAATACGTCGGCCACAGCACCATTCCTATGTTTTGCAATGATTATTTCAGCCATACCGTGAAGGTCGCGGCCTTGTGCATCGGCGTAGATGTGGTAGTATTCAGGACGGTGGATAAATATGACAATGTCGGCATCTTGTTCTATGGCACCCGACTCTCGTAGGTCGCTGAGTTGTGGACGCTTGCCTTGTTCGCCTTCGCGACTCTCTACGCCGCGGTTGAGCTGCGAGAGGGCGATGATAGGTATGTTGAGCTCTTTGGCCAGCCCCTTAAGCGAGCGGCTGATGTTTGACACCTCCTCTTGCCGGCTGTGGTAGGTCATCCCCGAGGCGTTCATCAGTTGCAGATAGTCTATCATTATGGCGCGCACGCCGTGTTCGCGTACCAATCGTCGTGCCTTAGTACGTAGTTCAAAAACAGAAAGGGACGGTGTGTCGTCAATGAAGAGCGGTGCGCCATACATTTCACGGATACGATGGTCGAGTTGCGCCCACTCGTAGGGAGCCAGATTACCACTCTTTATCTTTTCGCCGGATATTTCGCATACGTTGATGATGATGCGGTTTACCAGTTGTACGTTACTCATTTCCAGACTGAACAGTGCCACGGGTATCTTTTGGTCAACGGCCATATTTTTTGCCATAGTCAAGGCAAAGGCCGTCTTACCCATAGCGGGGCGTGCTGCTAGGATGATAAGGTCGGAGTTCTGCCAGCCGTTGGTTATCTTGTCGAGATCGGTGAAACCGCTGGCAATGCCCGTCAGTCCGTCTTCTTGTGCGGCGGCGCGTTGCAGTTGTGCGTAGGCCTCTTTTATTATGGGGTCTATCTGTGTGTAATCCTTGCGAAGGTTGGTTTGGGATATCTCAAAGAGTTTTCCCTCGGCTTCCTGCATGAGCTCGTCCACGTCGGCGGCGGCATCAAACGCTTTGGTCTGTATCTGGCTGGTGTAGGTGATAAGTTGCCGGGCGAGGCTCTTCTGGGCGATGATGCGGGCGTGGTATTCTACGTGAGCCGACGAGGTTACCATCCCGCTCAATTCTGTGATGTAGTATGCGCCGCCGGCCTCGTCTAACGTATCGTCCTTGCTAAGTTGTTCCGTTACGGTGAGAATGTCAACGGGGCGTTCGTTGAGGGCTAATGACTGTATGGCAGCGTAGATAAGTTCGTGCCGATGGTCGTAGAAACTTTGTGGCTTAAGTATCTCGCTAACGAGTGAATATGCCTCGTGTTCTATCAACAAGGCGCCTATCACGGCTTGCTCTATCTGTATAGCCTGTGGCTGCAGATGACCGTAATTCTGTTCCTCGCTATTTGCTTTTGCCTGTTTGCGATTGTTATTAGAACTTGGCATGGCTTCTTCTCTATTTATAACTCTTTCCTGAAACACCGGCGGCGTTTGTGCTCCTGGTTCTCAAAATACTGCCATTGGCTCTGTACCTTGTTGTTGAGCTCCAGTTCCACATTGCTTTCAGCATAACGAAAACCGAGTTT
This sequence comes from uncultured Prevotellaceae bacterium, assembly GCA_937877625.1. Taxonomy (GTDB): domain Bacteria; phylum Bacteroidota; class Bacteroidia; order Bacteroidales; family Bacteroidaceae; genus Alloprevotella. The sequence continues at coordinate 2,940 of CALFJG010000052.1, read as the reverse complement.
TTGGTACACCGGGATAAGGTCGGTGAAAAGCAGGGCATTGACTCCTTTGCCTTGAAAGTCGGGTCGTACTGCCACAAGCAATAAGTCAAGCATTTCGTCTCGTTTCCATTTAAGCGCACTCAGCAGATGCCACCAGCCGAGAGGGAAAAGTTTGCCGTGTGCTTTTTGCAGAGCGCGGCTCATTGACGGCATAGAGATGCCCGTAGCAATAATCTCGCCCTCGGCATCTTCTACGATGGTAACCATTCGCAGGTCAAGAATTGGAATAAAGGTTTTGACATACTGGTCTATCTGCCGATTTGTCATACGCGAATATCCGTACAACGGGGCAAAAGCATCGTTGATGAGTTCAAAGATGTGCCGCGCCGTGTCGCCTTCGTAGGCTTCCTTTTTGTTCTTTAGTTTGCGAATGCGCAGGCCATATTTCTTCTTAACGATTTCTGCAATGCGCAGGTGCTTTTCGGGTATGGCATCGGGAATAAAAATCTTACGCTCCACCCAGTCGGCGGCTTTCTCAAAGCCGAGGCGCGTAAGGTGTTCGGGGTAGTAGGGGAAGTTGTAAATCGTGGCCATAGTGGAAAGTTCCTCAAACCCTTCCACAAGCATTCCCTCGGCATCCATATCGGTGAAGCCTAAGGGGCCTTCTATTTCTGTCATTCCTCGCACGCGCCCCCATTCGGCTACGGTGTTGAGTAAGGCTCGCGAAACTTCTTCATCGTCAATGAAGTCTATCCATCCAAAGCGCACGGCACGTTTCTTCCACGTTTCGTTGGCACGGTGGTTGACAATGGCTGCCACACGCCCTACAATCCTGCCGTCCTGATAGGCCAGGAAATACTCGGCCTCGCAGAACTCAAATGCGGGGTTTTTCTTCGCAGAAAAGGTAGAGAGCATATCCTCATAGAGGTCGGGCACGCTATAAGGGCAATCCCGATACATCTCGTAGTTGAAACGAATGAAACGCTTGAGTTCGCTTTTCGTTTTTACTTTCTTTATCTCAGTAGCCATGTTGTTCTGGGAAAACAGACGTTCGGACGGCAAAGGTAGCAAAATTCGTGTTTGAGTTTCCTTTATTGTCCACTTTCTTTAATGTACGTGTCTAATAATTACCAAATTCTTTTTAATTTATCTTTGTTTGCTCTTGCTGCGTAGAACAACTTTGGTTATCAGGAGGGAGGGTGGGGGATAAGTCTTACCCTACGGGCGAGGCCACGCTGTTGACAAAGATTACGGCAAGCACAAAAGCCGTGATGGCGGCGTAGAGCCAGTCGCGTTGGTTGATGAAATCTATCAGCGAGAGTACGACACGCAGGATCGGGGTGAGCAATAGTGTGATGACACCCACTTGTATCAATCCGTATGCCGAGAAGCGAAAGAAGCCGCCGAAGATGCCACCGACAGTGGTGTATTCGGGCTGCTGCCCGTGGAATGTGATATAGTCGGGTGCGGGTTCGCTGCCGTGGAGTATCAGATAGATGCCGCCACCTACTAAACAAATGGCACAAGCCGTGAGAACGCCCCAGCGAAGCACACGAGAGATCGTTTCAGGAAGTGTACGCATAGTACATTAAACGTTAAACATTATCTAATAATCAATAAGTCTTGTTTCGGAAACAGTGTTAAGGCGAGGCCGCCTGCCGGAGCGCACGCGACCCGCGTGCTAAATTATGCAGGCGAAGCCGCCTGCGCTCACGGTTGAAAGTTCCTAAGCGAACCCACCTTTATTGATTGTTTTCTTAAAACTTCCCTGCCAGTCCGTTCCAAATCATATTGGCAGCGACAAGCAGTATGGCGATGCTGAAGATGCGGCGTAGCAGTCGCACGTCTAACACCTTGAGCAGGCGTGCGCCAGTGAGTGCGCCGGCCAGCACGCCGACAAGCACGGGGAACGCAATACCCGGCTCAATGTTTCCGCGTTGCAGATACACCACGGCACTCGTCACAGCGGTGACACCCATCATAAAGTTGCTTGTGGTGGTACTTACCTTGAATGGTACTTTCATCAGTGTGTCCATTGCCAGCACTTTAAGCACACCGCTGCCTATGCCGAGTATGCCACTCAAGGCACCAGCCACAGTCATTAGGGCGAAGCCGCCACTCACATTCGTCAGTTCGTAGGCTTGTCGGGTGCCGTCCTTTGTGGGATACGTACCAAAGAGTTTGAGCCGTTTAGCCGCTTCGCTACCTTTTACGTTGCCGTGGTCAGTCTTGCGCCTAAGTTGGTTTGCTGCAGTGAGGATAAGCACCAAGCCAAACACTACGGCGATGATGTTGTTGTTGAGCCACACCGCTACCAATGCGCCGATAGCCGCCCCGATGCAGGTGGCTATCTCCAGAAACATGCCAAGGCGTATATTTGTGATACCTTCGCGCACATAGGCGGCCCCCGAACCGCTCGAAGTGGCGATGCTGGCCACCAAAGCGGCTCCTATGGCGTACTGGAAGTTTACGTTGAGGCAGAGAGTGAGCAACGGAATGACGATGACCCCGCCGCCGAGTCCCGTGAGCGAACCGAGTAACCCGGCGCAGTAGGCACCAGCCAAGAGAATGAGCGAGAAAGTAAGAACGGTGAGCATTGCGGGCGCAAAAGTAAGAAAATTTGCTGAAGCGATTGAGCGCGGAGGCGCATAAGCGCATAAGCCTGAAAAGCAGATCCTTTTTGTTGTTATGTTGTGAAATAACGAATCCACGTTTCGCAAGTAGTGTTAAAGTAAGGGCCAGACTGCACCTTGATTGCTCTTCTGGCGACACGGAAAAGTTTTCGTTATAGATAAATCTGCGTTCCTCCTTCGTTCGTTTTCAACAGACTTTTGCTCGCCAAGGCAAAGCTGAAGCAAACTTCGCTTTGCTCTTGGCTTAACGCAAAAGTTCATCAATCCTACGCTGAAATCCTATGCTAACGTTGCAAAGAAGCAGCAGCAATGCAAGGTTGCGACGAAC
>CALFJG010000051.1 GCA_937877625.1 uncultured Prevotellaceae bacterium | reverse complement strand
GTAAAGCGCGTATAATAAAATGAAACAATTACGCGGTTTCTTTTTTATGTTTTTTTACAAAACGGTGGCGAAAAGCCGCCAAGACATTACTTTTGCGCAGACGCTTCTTGACCCGCTCAATTTTAACGGAGGTTATTTTGAACCAGTCCGAGAACAGACAAAGGCTTGCACTGGGGAGTGGTTTACGCCAGCGAGGAATTAACGCCCGCTTCCTTATATATAATATGGAGTAGCGGCGGGGGGTTTGTTTTTCTTGAGACAGTCGTGTCTTTCTTTGAATAGCAAAAACAAAGAGGGAAACAGTGTAAAAGCCCTGTTAGGGCGGCAAGCGGTCAGCCTAAGGCAACGCCATAGGGAACGTGCGTCCTATATAATCACCCTGTAAGGACAACAGCGCTTAGTCGTTGAAATGCTGTTGCCTTTACAGGGCGCATATACCTCCTGCCGCATACCCAGGGTGCTGCCCCGGGCTGAAGGCTATAGCCTTTTAGGGCAAGCAGGCTGCCGGAGCGCACGCGACTCACGTGTAAGAGAAAGCAGGCGAGCCGCCTGCGCTCCCAGAGCCTGCGCTCCCAAGGGCTAACGATTAGTCAGTGTGTTCCAACGTGCTAATACCTAACCAACGTGCTAAGACCTATCCAACGAGCTAAATCCTAAATAGGATTGAGTGTTTTCAGAAAGGCAGCCGCCGTGTTGATGGTATCAATTTTCCCTACGTCGAGCAAACGTAGCGAAGGCACATCGTATCCACGGATATCTGCCGTGGCACACTCGCCGAGGTAGAAATCCATAATGGGGAAACACTCACCGTATGCCGCTAAGCGTTTGGCTAAGCGTGGACTGAAAAGATGTATTCCACTAAACGCACGTGGAAGACATCGAGTTTCTGGACGGAAAGCACAGTCGGAGCGTTGTGCGTGTGTGAAGCCGCGCAACTGCCCATTAGAAAGATTTTTCCAGCCTTGCAAGCGCATCGCGGTGTCAAAATAGAGTTGTCGTGAAGAATTGCGCTCGCTCACCAACAAGGCCGCATCGTAATCGCAGCACGCGCGATAGAACTGCGCTAATGAAGCATTGCTGAGAATGTCCACGTTGTGGATAAGCACAGGTGCATCGGGCTCGGTGGTGAAAAGCGTTAGTGCCTGACGCAAACCGCCGCCGGTGTCTAAGAGGCGCGCACGCTCATCGCTGCAATGAACGGGGATGCCATAATCGTGTGTGGCAAGAAAGATTTTCACTTGCTCGGCAAAGTGGTGAACATTGACCACCACTTCCGTTGCTCCTTCATCCACCACGCGTCGTAGTGTAATGTCTAAAAGTGGGCTACCGGCTACTGGCACGAGTGCCTTGGGCATCGTGTCGGTGAGAGGCCGAAGGCGCGTGCCGAGACCTGCTGCAAAAATAAGACATTTCACACCTCAACCCATTAGTGTGCTGCCACGAACTGGTCGAGGAAACGCACATCGTTTTCAGAGAACAACCGTAGGTCGCTCACCTGATACTTGAGGTTAGTGATACGCTCCACACCGAGGCCAAAGGCATAACCACTATAAACATCGGGGTCGATGCCGCCAGCCTTGAGAACGTTGGGATCAACCATACCGCATCCTAAAATTTCAACCCACCCCGTGTGTTTGCAGAATCCACAGCCCTTTCCGCCGCAGATATTACAACTGATATCCATCTCGGCACTCGGCTCGGTGAATGGGAAGTAACTGGGACGCAGGCGTATCTTCGTATCCTCGCCAAAGAGTTCGCGAGCAAAAGTCAGTAACACTTGCTTAAGGTCGGTGAACGACACCCCTTTGTCGATATACAAGCCTTCTATCTGGTGGAAGAAGCAGTGGGCACGTGCCGAGATGGCTTCGTTGCGATACACACGTCCTGGGCAAACCACACGAATAGGCGGTTGTTGCTTTTCCATTACCCGGCTTTGCACCGAGCTGGTGTGTGTACGCAAGACGATGTCGGGCTGTTGTTCTACGAAAAACGTGTCCTGCATATCTCGTGCGGGATGGTCGGGTGCGAAGTTGAGCGATGAGAAGACGTGCCAATCGTCTTCCACCTCGGGTCCCTCAGCCACACTGAAGCCCAACCGAGCAAAGATGCGCAATATCTCATCGCGCACGAGGGTAATGGGGTGGCGTGAGCCGAGTGGTTGGGGATAGGGTGTGCGGGTAAGGTCTATGTCGGCACTGACGGTTTCGGTACTGGCCAACTGTGTGCGCAGCGTTTCAAGACGTTCCTGCACCGCTGTTTTCAGCTCGTTGATGCGTATGCCCACTTCGCGTTTCTGTTCGGCGGGTACCTCACGAAAACGTGCCATAAGGTCGTTGAGCAGACCTTTGCGGCTTATATATTTAATACGGAGAGCCTCCAGTTCTTGTTCGTTAGCAGCCACGACACTGGCAAGGCTTTCTCTGACGCGACGAATTTCTTCGAGCATTTTCTTTAGATTAAAAAAGTTTATATGAATTAGAATTCCGCCTGTCCAGGGGTACGGGGGAAGGGAATAACGTCGCGAATGTTTTGCATACCCGTCACAAAGAGCATCAGACGCTCAAAGCCGAGTCCAAATCCTCCGTGTGGGCACGAGCCGAAACGTCGGGTATCAAGATACCACCACATATCTTTCATCGGGATATGAAGTTCCTCTATACGGCTCATCAACTTCGCATAGTTCTCCTCGCGCACGCTACCACCAATAATCTCGCCTATTTGCGGGAAGAGAACGTCGGTGCCTTGCACCGTCTTTCCATCGGCATTTTGCTTCATATAGAAAGCCTTTATCTCTTTGGGGTAGCCACTCATAATGACAGGTTTCTTGAAGTGCTCCTCCACGAGGTATCGCTCGTGCTCGCTGGCCAGGTCCATACCCCACGACACGGGGAACTCAAACTTATGGCCTTTGTTCACGGCATCTTGAAGAATACTAATGCCTTCGGTGTAGTCAAGGCGCACGAACTCCGTTGTGCATACGCCTTGCAGACGTTCAAGAAGAGACTTATCTATCATTTTGTTGAGGAACTCAAGGTCGTCCTGGCAGTGGTCTAACGCCCAGCGCACACAGTACTTGATGAAGTCTTCTTCAACATCCTGCAACTCTTCCAAGTCAATAAAGGCCATTTCGGGCTCGATCATCCAAAACTCGGCAAGGTGGCGCGGTGTGTTACTGTTCTCTGCGCGGAAAGTGGGACCAAAGGTATAGATAGCCCCAAGTGCTGTTGCACCGAGTTCGCCTTCCAGCTGGCCGCTCACTGTTAGGCTCGTTTGCTTGCCGAAGAAGTCGTCGTCGTAAAGTATCTTGCCATCATCGCCTTTTTTGAGGTCGTAAAGATTTTTTGTCGTCACTTGGAACATCTCGCCGGCTCCTTCGCAGTCGCTGGCGGTGATAATCGGCGTGTGAAAGTAGCAGTAGCCGTGCTCGTGGAAATAGGTATGGATGGCGTAGGCCATTTGGTGACGAATACGCATCACAGCACCGAACGTATTTGTGCGCAGACGCATGTGCGCGTTTTTGCGCATAAACTCAAAACTCTGTCCTTTCTTCTGCATCGGGTAGTCGGCATCGCAAGTGCCGAGCAGTTCTATCTGCGTGGCGTGTACCTCGCTGGACTGTCCGGCGCCGGGGCTTTCTACAAGTGTGCCGGTAACAGAAAGACAAGCACCCGTGGTGATTTGTTTGAGCAGCTCCTCATCAAAGTCGGCAATGTCGGCCACAACCTGCACATTCTTTATGGTGCTTCCGTCGTTTAGGGCGATGAAGCAAACAGCTTTACTGCCACGCTTCGTACGCACCCAGCCTTTCACCACCACTTTTGCACCGTAGTCCGTGCGTCGTATGAGGTCTATTATCTTCGTTCGTTTCATTGGTTGAGGTTTGTATTTTTAAGTTCATTCAAAAGCCCCCATACGCAGGAAGTTCACTTCCTGTTCGCTGAGGAAGCGCCAAGCCCCTCGCTTGAGGTTTTTCTTTGTCAGACCGGCAAAGAACACACGGTCGAGCTTTATGACGTGATAGCCGAGAGCTTCAAACATACGGCGTACAATACGGTTGCGTCCGCTATGGATTTCAATACCTACTTGTTTGCGGTCGTCGGCACGTACATATTGAATATCGTCGGCACGAATGTCGCCGTCCTCCAGTGTGATACCATCGGAAATACGTTGTGCATCTTCTTGCTTAAGATTTTTGTCAAGCCAAACGTGGTAGATCTTCTTTTTCAGATACTTGGGATGAGTAAGTTTAGAAGCCATCTCACCATCGTTGGTAAGGAGCAAAACGCCTGTTGTGTTGCGGTCTAAGCGTCCCACGGGATAGATGCGTTCGGGGCAAGCACCTTTCACGAGGTCCATCACCGTCTTACGATTCTCAGGGTCTTCGCTCGTAGTGACATAACCTTTAGGTTTGTTGAGCAAGACATAGACTTTGAGTTCAGGCTTAATCAGCTGGTCGTGAAAAACCACTTCGTCGGAGCGCAACACCTTAGTGCCGAGTTCTGTGACCACTTGTCCATTTACCTTTACGACACCTGCCTGTATATACTTATCGGCATCGCGTCGGGAACACACCCCGGCATTAGCTAAGAATTTGTTTAAGCGCAGCGGAGCGTTGGGGTCTGCCACATTTTCGGGGAAAGCAGTACGACGCTTGGGGTTGTAACGATTGTTGAAACCACCCCGTTGCTGGTAACCGCCCCGGCCGGCTGCACCACGATTAAAACCACCTTGACGATAGCCGCCGTTGTTGTAGCCCCCCTGATGGTAGCCACCTTTTATGAAGCGGGAACGATATCCACCCTCCTCGTCTTGGTGACTGTTGTAGCGCGGACGATAGCTTTGGCCGCCGTCCTTATTGTAGTGCGGACGATAGCCGCCCTCACCATTATTGTTGTAGCGCGGACGATAACTACGCTCGCCGTAATAATTCTGACCGTAGTGCTGTGTGGATTGCTCGCCGTGCTGGTCAGCGTCGTAATTGCGCTGACGATTGTAGCGCGACTGATACCCGCCCTGACGATAACCATTGTTGTAACCGCCCTGACGATTGCCAGTGTTACGATTATAACCGCCCTGACGATTGCCATAAGAGCGATAGCCGCCCTCGTAATTGTTCTGATAGGAACGCTCGCCGCCTGTGTAGTCTTTGTCGTTTTCGCTCTGCGAGCCACTTTGGTTCTCACTGCCGCTTGCAGTGTACTCAAACTTCTTCTCGAAGTCGTTAAAATCTGCCATAGTTGTGTTGGCTTTTTTGTTAGTAAAAAAATGAATATTAAGATAATGTCGCTCAGCCTCGCGGCTGTAAAGTTTCTATCTGCGTGCTACTCCTATATAATTATAAGGAGTGATCTGCCGAAGTTCTGCTTTCACCTCTTCTGACACGTTCAACGTGGTAATAAAATCGGAAATGATTGACTCCGTTATCTCGCCACCGGTTCGGGTAAGGCGTTTGAGCGTTTCGTAAGGCTCGGGATAGCCCTCACGCCGCAAAATAGTTTGTATGGCCTCGGCAACAACAGCCCAGCTATGAGAAAGGTCGCTCTGCAATTTCCTTTCATTAAGCACCAACTTGTTCAATCCCTTATTCAGGCTATTGAAAGCTATCATCGCGTGAGCAAACGGCACTCCGACATTGCGAAGCACTGTGCTATCGGTGAGGTCGCGCTGCAAACGACTTATTGGCAACTTTTGTGCCAAGAATTGCAGCAGTGCGTTGGCTACGCCGAGGTTGCCTTCGGCGTTCTCAAAGTCAATGGGGTTTACCTTGTGGGGCATAGCACTACTGCCCACCTCGCCCGGCTTGATACGCTGCTTGAAGTAGTCCATAGAAATATATTGCCAAACATCGCGGCTCAAATCTATAAGAATCGTGTGTATGCGCCTAAGAGCGTCGAACAAAGATGCAAGATTGTCGTAGTTGCTTATCTGCGTAGTATATTGCTCGCGCTCCAACGCCAACACGTCTTTCACAAAACCCGTTACGAGCGCAGGCCAATCCTTGTCGGGATATGCCACTGTGTGGGCATTGAGATTTCCCGTAGCACCACCAAACTTCGCACTGATAGGAACTTGAAGCAAGGCTTGTATTTGCTGTTCCAAACGATAGGCAAACACATTTATCTCCTTGCCGAGGCCGGTGGGTGAGGCCGGTTGACCGTGGGTGCGTGCCAGCATCGGCACGTCCTTCCACTGGCCGGCCATATCTTTTAGCTTAGAAACGAGCGTTTGCAAAGCAGGCAGATATTCCTGTTCCAGGGCATCTTTTATCATCAACGGAAAGGCCGTGTTATTGATGTCCTGGCTGGTGAGGCCAAAGTGAACGAACTCGGTGTAGCGGCTCAGGCCGTGAATATCTGCCATACGTTCTTTCACATAGTATTCCACAGCTTTCACATCGTGGTTCGTCACGGCTTCTGTCTCTTTCACGCGCAGTGCACATTCGGGCTGCATATCGGCATAGATGCTGCGCAATGCCACCTGTTGCTCACTGCTCAGGGCAGGTAGTTGCGCCAACCCAAGGGAGGACATCCAAATAAGATACTCTACTTCCACCTTTACACGATAACGTATCAAGGCATATTCGGAGAAATACGTAGATAGACGCTCTGACTTCACAGCATAGCGCCCGTCAATCGGCGAAACAGCGCATAACGCTTGTAGTGCTGACATACTCTTTAGAGTGAATTAAAAAAAGGTTTTAGGAGAAGTCTATAAAAATAACTTTGATTTGCGCTTAGACCTTTTCAAGCATAATTTCTTTATACCCGGCGAAACGGAGCAAGCTACGATTCAAGACGTTGAAAGAAAAGAACTGAAAAGAAACGGGAGCAGCCAAAGACAATTCTTAGAGGATTTAGCAATTCCTTTAATAAGATTATAGGACTTATCGTTGTGACAAATGATTTTCACACCGCATAAAATACTTACAACATCACTGCAAAAATAAGGTTTTTTCACGCTCCAGGCAGACACAAACACTTGTTTTTTGGCACGAACACACCCAAAACATCGTATTTTCAAAAGCCGAATAAGCAAAAAAGCCTTATTATCTTGGCTACAAATGTAAAAAAGTATAACTTTCGCGCTGTTTGGAAAGAGGTTGAAGAAATTTTATAGGTTTTATGCCTACGCACTCCCTACTGACAATCTTCCGAGCAATCCAAACAAAAGCGTCAATCCTTTATACAGAATACATAATAATCTTTAATACTTTTTTCCATGAAAGTTTACCAATCACACGACATCAAGAACATTGCCTTGCTGGGTAATGACGGTGCGGGCAAAACCACCCTCACCGAATCCTTAATCTTTGAGAGCGGCCAGATAAAACGCCGCGGGCGTATCACGCAGAAGAACACCGTAAGCGACTATTTTCCCGTTGAGCAGGACTATGGTTACAGCGTATTTAGCACCGTCTTCCACGTGGAACGCAACAACAAGAAGCTCAACATCATTGACTGCCCGGGCAGCGACGACTTTGTGGGTGCTGCTCTCACCGCACTCAATGTCACCGATACCGCCCTGCTGCTCATCAATGGTAGTGTAGGTCTTGAGGTGGGTACACAAAATCATTTCCGCTACACCGAGAAGCTGAAGAAGCCCGTAATCTTCCTCGTAAACCAGCTGGACGATGAGAAAACCGATTTCGACAACGTGGTAGAACAAATCCAAGGCGTTTACGGCGCAAAGGCCGTTCCCGTTCAGTATCCTATTGCTACAGGCCCCGACTTCAACAGCGTGATAGATGTGCTGTTGATGAAGAAACTCACCTGGGGACCCGATGGTGGTGAAGCAACGGTAGAGGATATTCCCGCCGACCAAATGGACAAGGCAACCGAGTGGAACAAAGTACTCGTTGAGGCAGCCGCCGAAAACGATGAGGCTCTGATGGAGAAATTCTTTGAAACAGAACAACTCACAGAAGACGAAATGCGCGAAGGCATTCGCAAAGGTATGGTGACACGCAGTATTTACCCTATCTTCTGCGTTTGCGCCGTGAAGAATATGGGCGTAGGCCGCTTGATGGAGTTCTTGAGCAATGTAGTGCCTTTCGTCGACGAGATGCCTGCCGTTCACAACACACGCGGCGAAGAAGTGGCACTCGACCCCAACGGACCTACAAGTATTTATTTCTACAAGACGGGCGTTGAGCCACATATCGGCGAGGTGCAATACTTTAAGGTGATGAGCGGCACGCTACATGCCGGCGATGAACTCCAAAATGCCGACCGCGGCTCAAAGGAGCGTATCGCACAAATCTATGTCTGCTCCGGTGCCAACCGTCAGAACGTCGATATGCTCTGCGCCGGCGACCTCGGTTGCACGGTAAAACTTAAAGACGTACGCACGGGCAACACGCTCAACCAAAAAGATTGTGAAAACAAGTTTAACTTCATCGAGTATCCCAATCCTAAATACACCCGTGCTATCAAGGCTGTAGATGAGAGCAACACCGAGAAAATGATGGCTGCCCTCACCCGTATGCGTCAAGAAGATCCCACGTGGATAGTGGAACAGAGCAAGGAGTTACGCCAAACATTAGTACACGGACAAGGCGAGTTCCACCTGCGCACCCTAAAGTGGCGTTTGGAAAACCTCGACAAAATCCCCGTGGAGTTTGCCGAACAGCGTATCCCCTATCGTGAGACCATCACAAAAACAGCGCGTGCCGACTATCGTCACAAAAAACAGAGCGGAGGTGCCGGGCAGTTTGGCGAGGTACACCTCATCATTGAACCCTACAAAGATGGAATGGAAGATCCCACGGCTTATCAGTTCGGCAACCAAGAAATCCGCGTAAACCTCAAAGGACGCGAGGAAATCGACCTGGAATGGGGCGGCAAACTCGTATTTATAAATAGCGTGGTAGGCGGTGCTATCGATGCCCGCTTTATGCCGGCTATTCTCAAGGGTATTATGAGCCGTATGGAACAAGGCCCGCTCACAGGTAGTTATGCTCGCGACGTGCGCGTAGTGGTGTACGACGGAAAGATGCACCCCGTGGACAGCAACGAACTATCGTTTATGCTCGCCGGGCGCAACGCTTTCAGCGCAGCATTTAAAGATGCCGGACCGAAACTCCTTGAGCCTATCTACGACGTGGAAGTATTTGTGCCGAGCGATGCTATGGGCGACGTGATGAGCGACCTGCAAGGGCGTCGCGGTATGATTATCGGAATGGGTAGCGAGAACGGCTACGAGAAGATTCAAGCACGTGTGCCTCTCAAGGAAATGGCCAGCTACAGCACCAGCCTTAGTAGCCTAAGCGGCGGACGCGCCAGTTTCGTGATGAAGTTCTCAAGTTATGAAAGTGTACCCGGCGATCTTCAAAACCAACTCATCGCCGACTTCGAGGCACAGAACAAGGAGGAATAACAACACCCCTCCTACCCTACTGCAATCCGCTTGCGAAACGCTATGTTTTGCAAGCGGATTTGCTTTGGTATAAACAAACACATACCCATCGCATATCTTTTTTGAAGCCTAAGGATATTTTCTTCCTCGGATGAATTCTATAAAGTGTGACTATATTTATACAAACTAAGTCTATATTTTTACACGTATAGGCTTTATTTGTATAAATATAGTCACAACTTAAATTCTTTGTCCTATTAAAGAAAAAATTTGCCGCGCACAAGCGAAAAACGTAGCGTAAGCGAAACGAATATGCATACTCGGTAACGGTTTGTTGCGCGGAAGCCGAAGGAAGGCAACGAATGTTTGGCGTGTGCAGTTCGATTTCGGAAAGCCTACAATAGACTTTAACGTCGGAAAAATTGCGTAGTTATTGCGAAAAGTCTAATCATACTGGCTTCCGCCTCGTTCTTCATTTATGTAGCCCACTCGATAGACTATATCGGAGCCTTGTCGTGGAGTGCAAAACTTCTACCCACGCTATTTGGCGAGCCAACCACAGAAATCGCTGCTCTTCTGCTGTACCTATCCAAGCCTATAATAGCAACGGCGTTATGCGTTATAATCTACAAAATGATGTCGCGTAGCTTACCCAAACTTACCAACATCCTTTGCGGCGGCAGATAACAACGCGGATTTTATAGGACACTCCTTAAATCATAAACTTGCCAAAGTCTTTGTCCAGTATAGACATTTCCTTGGCCAGCCCGCCCTCGCTCGTCTCACGATAAAGGCTCGGGATGTCAAGCCCGGTTTGTCGCATCACCTCTACAGTCTTGTCGAAACTTACTCGGTGTACTCCCTCGGCCAATGTGGCATATATATTAGCGTCCAGGGCACGTGCGGCGGCATGGGCGTTGCGCTCTATGCAGGGTATCTGCACGAGGCCGCAAATAGGGTCGCAGGTCATACCGAGGTGGTGTTCCAGCCCCATCTCTGCGGCATATTCTGTGGCGGCGAGTGAACCACCAAATACATAGTTAGCGGCAGCACTGGCCATAGCACACGCCACGCCGACCTCGGCCTGACAGCCGGCCTCGGCACCGCTGATGCTACCTCGTGTCTTGGCTACATTGCCCACCAAGCCTGCTGTGGCGAGGGCGTGTAGGATACGAATGTCAGGAAAATTGCGACTCTGCTGGATATGATAGAGTACACCTGGCAACACACCGCTGCTGCCACACGTAGGTGCTGTGACCACACGTCCGCCACTGGCATTTTCTTCGCTCACGGCAAGGGCGTAAGCAAACACTAAGCCGCGCGTCTGCAGGTTGGGGCTATAGCCCATCGCTTTCACATAATAGTGCGGTGCCTTACGCTTCAGATGAAGCCCGCCGGGCAAGACTCCCTCGGTTTGCAGCCCACGTTCCACCGCTTCGCGCATCACCTGCCACACCTCGGCCAAATAGTCCCATATCTCTGCTCCCTCGCAGGCCTCCACGTACTGCCAATAGTTCATACCACGCTCGTCACACCAACGAGCGATATCGCTTAGGTGGTCAAGCTCATAAAGATCGGGGACATCGGCCACCTCTTGGTTCTCCATACGCAATGCACCGCCGCCCACGCTATAAACCACCCACGGGGCGTAGGTCTTTCCGTCGTCACCCACACACTCAAAACACATACCGTTGGGGTGAAAGTTAGGAGTAATCTCAGGATGCCAACAGATGGTGGTGCGTTCGGCACCAAGCACATCAAGAATAGCGGCATCGGTCAAGTGGCCGCGCCCCGTGGCGGCGAGCGAACCATAGAGCGTCACCTGAAAACGGCAGTTCTCGGGATGGCGAGCCAGATACTTCTCGGCTGCACGACGAGGCCCCATAGTGTGGCTACTACTCGGACCGTGTCCAATGCGAAAAAGATAACGAAGGCTTTTCATAGGGATAAACTTAAAAAATATACAAGAGCTAAGACGTTTGGAAAAGATACAGTTATTGTAGTTAAGACGGGCTATAACTATCTGACAACAGTCGGTTTAACGACCTTGACCACCTTAACTACTCATAGCCAGGTAGCGTCTGTAGTAACTAATAATCAGTGTAGTAACTGGTAATGCAATAATAAGACCGATAATGCCCAACATATAGCCCCACACCGAGAGCGATAGCAACACAAAGGCAGAATTAAGTCCCATCAGCGAGCCCATAATTTTCGGGGTGAAGATAACATCTTGCAGAATTTGCACCACCACATACACCAGCACCACCCCGCCTATCAACATCCAAAAGTTCTCGCCTGTTTCTACCGCATGAAGCAACGCCAGCACCATTGCAGGTACAAACCCCAACAGCTGTAAATAAGGAACAAAACTAATCACTCCAATAAACAAGCCCAATGCCACTGGCAACGGAAAACCTATCAACGCAAATCCGATGGAAAACATCACGCAATTGCTAAGTGCTACCAGTGCTTGCCCTCTGAAATAGCGGCTCATGCCCTGCAACACATCGGCCACCAAACCTTTGGCAAACGTGCGATGACGAGTAGGCACGAAGTCAAGCCATCCCTCGGCGAACTTCTCATAGTCCATAAGCAGGAAAAACAAATAGAGCAACGCAATAAGCGATGAAACCACGCTCACTATCACACCAGCCGTACTCCATAGCATATCCCACAACTTAGGTACTAACGTCTTTATCGCACTCTGCACATCGGTCTGGTGCAACAGATTATCAATTTGCAGTTCGTTAGCGTGTTTCGTTAAGAAATCTTGGACTATAGGTGGAATAGTAGCGTTGTTTGCACCGTCCTCTATGTACGAAATCGCCACCTCCTTGATGTGTACCCCCTCTTCAATAAATGCCGGAACAAACAGATAGCCTATGCCCGTGAGTACAGCCACAAGAAGCAACACCGTAATAATGATGCTCAACAATCGGAAGCGAAGATGGCACGTATATTGAAAAAAACGCACCACGGGATAGAGCATATAAGCCAACAACCAAGCCACGAAGAAAGGCAGTAGCACACTATTCAGATAGCCTATCAAGTAGCAAACCGCTACCACGACACTCAAGAAGATAGCCCCACGAACAAAACGGTCAAAATTGATTTCGCCACGCCACATATACAACTCATTATTGAAAGTTAAACACTCAATGAACAAAGGAATATGTGCAAAAGTACATCAAAATCAGTGCGCAACCGTCACCTACATAAGAATAATTAGTATTTTTGCGGCAAAACAAAGCAAACGATGGGCAAGCTCTATCTTGTACCGACGCCTGTTGGCAATATGGAAGATATCACGCTACGTGCTTTGCACGTATTGTCCGAGGTATCTCTCGTACTCGCGGAAGATACACGGCGCGCAGGAATGTTGTTGGGGCATCACGGTATCAAGGCACACCTCCTGTCTCATCACAAATTCAACGAGCACCAAACAACAGAAATGCTCACGCAACGCCTTGCGGCAGGAGAAACGATGGCCCTCATCACCGATGCAGGCACCCCCGCCATCAGCGACCCTGGCTACCTGTTGGTACGAGAAGCTGCAGCACACGGTGTCACCGTTGAATGCCTGCCTGGAGCCACCGCCTTTGTGCCGGCCTTAGTATGCTCTGCCCTACCCTGCGACAAATTTTGTTTTGAAGGCTTCCTCCCACAAAAGAAAGGCAGAAAATCACGAATTGCAGCCCTCGCCCAAGAAGAGCGAACCATCATCTTCTACGAATCACCTTACCGACTTACACGCCTACTCTCTGAGCTCTCCGATGCTTTCGGACCGGACCGCAGAGCCAGCGTTTCACGCGAAATAAGTAAACTCCACGAAGAGACACGCCGAGGTACACTCTTCGAACTCCTCCAACACTTCACGGCCACTCCACCCAAAGGAGAAATCGTTGTCTGTGTGGCAGGAGCGAAACAATAAGCGAAAGCAACAACCCTATATATTCAAGTAAAACATAGTAGAAAAAACTCTAACAACCGACTAAACTTACAAGCTATGAAATCTTTTCACATTCTCCTTGCAGTACTTGCCGCAGTGCTGGCTTTCTCCTGCCAGCCGAAGAAACAAAACGACAGCACACAAGCCACTATTGACTCCCTGCGCCAAGCACTTAGCGAATCAAAGAACGAGTCCAGCGACCTAATGAGCACCGTTGATGCTATCCAAGAAGGCTTCC
Organism: uncultured Prevotellaceae bacterium; assembly: GCA_937877625.1. Lineage (GTDB taxonomy): Bacteria > Bacteroidota > Bacteroidia > Bacteroidales > Bacteroidaceae > Alloprevotella. The sequence continues at coordinate 49,249 of CALFJG010000051.1, read as the reverse complement.
GTATGATCAGCGAAGCCGAGGGTGAAGTTACGGAATTACGTGCCGAAGGTGCTGCAGTAAATAGAGACTCCATCGTAGCAAAAATGGCCTCTCTGCAACAACGCTTGCAACAAAACCGCGAACTCATTGCCAACTTACAAGACCAGCTGCGCAAGTCCACACAAACTGATGAAGCCACACGCCGCACGTTTGAGAATATGGTAGCACAGTTCCAACGTCAATTAGAAGAGAAAGAACAAACTATTGAAGCCCTTCGCCAAACACTTGAACAGCGCAACGCCACCATAGCGCAGCAACAAGGACAAATCAGCGACCTTAACACCGCTAATCAACGCCAACAATCGCAAATCAACGATTTGCAAGAAAGTTCAAGTCGGCAAACGCAACAAATTCAGCAACAACAGCAAACCATCGAAGAAAATCAGCGTGCCTCGGCGCAACAAGCACAACAACTGGCACAACAAGATGCCCAGATGAATACCGCCTACTATGCCTTTGGCACAAAAAAAGAACTTAAGGAGCAAAACATCCTCTCAGGCGGTGACGTATTGCGCTCCTCGGGCTTCAACCGCGACTACTTCACAAAGATAGACATACGCACTATAAAAGTAATACCTCTCTACTCCAAGAAAGCAGAGCTGCTCACAAGCCACCCCGCAGGTTCTTACGTGCTGGAACGCAACGCTCAGAAGCAATACGTTTTACGCATCACCAATCCTCAAGTGTTCTGGAGTACCAGCAAATACTTGGTTATCCTTGTGAAATAAGTTCTAACCAAGCATCACGTTTTTTACTTATGAAGAAGTCTTCCATACTGTTTTTGATTGCTCTGTTTGCTTTTTATAACTGTAGCAGATACAGCGACTTCTATAATATTGCAGCAGGTAGCGGGATAGGTGGTATGTTTGGTTCTGCCATTGGCGGACTGATGGGCGGTCCTCGCGGTTCTGATGCTGGTACGCTTGTTGGTATGGTGGCTGGCGGGGTAATAGCGGCAGCAGCCGTAGAAAACCAAGCACATACCGACCTTGCCCCATCGGATGATTACGTTGACTACGACTATTCGCCGCGCCGTCAATATAATGCATCAAACTATAATCGCATTGTGGTACGCACCGTCACCTTTAACGACGAGAACGGAAACCGCTGCCTTGACAGCCAAGAGCGTGCGTACATTATATTAGACATATACAACGAAGGCACCGCTGATGCTTTTGAGGTGGCTCCCACCATTACGTGCGACAACCGCCGCGTAGTTATCTCACCCACCGCTATTATCAGTTCCCTGCCCAGTGGACGCGGTGTACGCTACAAAGCAGCCATTACCACGCGAGGAAAAGTTAAGGATGGCATCGCTCAATTCAAAGTAAGTTTTGATGGTGGAAGAACCACCGTTAAGACATTCCGCATACAAACCAAACGCTAAAATTACCTTTTTATGGATTGGCTCATAAACCTTGTCACAGACACCTCCTCTCTGGCACACATCATTCTACTCTTTGCCTTAGTTATCTCCTGCGGTATGGCATTGGGAAAAGTTAAGTTCGGCGGCATAGCCCTCGGTGCTACGTTTGTGCTTTTTGTAGGTATTCTCATAGGCCATATTTACACGCACACGGGTCTGGCCAATGAGGAAAATCTCGCCGCACCAGCTCAAGTTCTGAATTTCGTTCAAGATTTCGGCCTAATACTTTTTGTCTATTGCATAGGTCTACAGGTAGGGCCGGGCTTTTTTCATAGTTTCAAAACGGGTGGCGGTTTGCAGATGAACTATATCGCCATAGGCATCGTTGTACTCAACGTGGCCACTATGCTGTGCCTATACTATATTATATTCGCCCCACGTGGCGAAGCCAAAGACTTGCCGATGATGGTCGGTGTACTCTATGGTGCCGTGACAAACACCCCAGGCCTTGGTGCTGCACAAGAAGCTCTCAAGTCCTTTCCTAACTTAGATATGGGCGGGCTAAACATTGCCTCAGGCTACGCCTGCGCCTACCCCTTAGGTGTCATAGGTATAATTGGTGCCACGATAGCTTTACGCTTCATCTGCCGCATCACGCTGAGTGAGGAGGAGGAGGCAATCCGTAAACAACAAGAGGAAAACCCGCATGCAAAGCCCCATCGTATGACACTGAAGGTCACCAACCATAGTATCAACGGCAAGAAACTCTCGCAGATACGCGAATTTCTGGGGCGCACGTTCGTTTGCACACGTCTGCAAAAGGACAATGAGTTTATCACTCCGAGCCATAACACTATTGTTGGCTATGGCGACTATCTCAACTTAGTTTGTGCCGAAGACGATGCCGAGGCCGTGCAAGCTCTGATAGGTGAAGTCATTCCAAACTTCGACTGGAAAGAAGAGAAGACCCCTATTGTTTCGCGCCGCATCCTCGTTACACAAGCCAACGTACAAGGTAAGACTTTCGGACAAATGCATTTCAGCAGTATGTACGGTGTCAACGTCACCCGCATCACACGTCAAGGTATGGAACTCTTTGCCGATCGCTCCCTGCGCATACAAATCGGCGACCGTTTGCTGGTAGCAGGCAGTGCCGATGATGTAGATCGCGTAGAACACGTATTGGGCAACAGCGTGAAACGCCTTGACCACCCCAACATCGGTGCGGTGTTTTTGGGAATTGTTATAGGCATCATCTTCGGCATGCTTCCTTTTGCCATTCCTGGAATGTCTGTTCCATTGAAGTTGGGTTTAGCCGGTGGCCCGCTGATTGTAGCCATACTTATCGGTGCTTATAGTTATAAGTTCCATCTCAACACCTATATGACCAGCGGTGCCAACCTCTTTATACGCGAGTTGGGACTCTCGCTATTCCTTGCCGCAGTAGGTATCAAAGCAGGAAGCACGTTCTGGCAAACGGTGACACAGGGCGACGGACTCACATACGTATGGACGGGCTTTATTATCACCGTGGTGCCGATACTCATTATGGGATTTGTCGCCAGAAAGATTTATAAATTCAACTACTTTACCTTGATGGGTCTCATAGCAGGCAGCACCACCGACCCGCCAGCTTTAGGCTACGCCAACCAAGTGGCTAACAACGACGCTCCGAGCGTGGGCTATAGCACGGTCTATCCCCTTTCTATGTTTCTGCGCATCCTCTGTGCTCAAGCCATCATACTTTTCCTCTGTTCTTAGAAATTAACCTTTAACCAATATCTATTAACCCTTATTTTTGGTTAATAGATATTGGTTAAAGGCTATTGGCAAATAGTAATATGCTCAAAGGCATTTCCCCGCTTATCAGTCCCGAACTACTCAAAGTGCTCTCCTCAATGGGACATGGCGACGAGATAGTTCTTTGCGATGCTCACTTTCCTGCCGAGTCGTTCAACAGCAATGTATTACGTGCCGACGGGCTACACATCGCCGACCTATTACGTGCCATCCTGCCACTCTTTGAGTTAGATGATTATGTAGCCCACCCCGCAATAACTATGGCACCCGTACCCGGCGATACGCTTGACCCAGATGTGGAGGCCTCATACTTAAAAGCCATACAAGTTACAAACCCACAAATCAAAGCCTTTGCACGAGAAGCACGTTTTGATTTTTACGAACGTACCCGCCGTGCCTATGCCGTGGTGGTAACCGGCGAAACGGCTAAATACGGAAACATCATTCTTAAAAAAGGCGTAACGCCATACTAAACAAAAACAACAATTAGTATGAAGAAGTATATCCTCATTCTCCTCGTCTTTGCTGCACTATTCGCGTCCGCACAGAATGTGGAAGTACGCCGCAGCAAATCGATATTTCTCTTTCCTGAGTTTCGCCCCGCTAAAGTGATGCAGACGTTTGGCAGACATATAGAAGTGGAGCGTGCTAATATCGCCATCAACAACGGCAGTTTCGTCTATATGCAAGGCGACAGCATCTTCACACCGAGCAACAACAGCATTCTCGGCGTACAATTTGACAGCATACATATATATATGCGCGTGGACGGAATGGTGATGGGGCGTGTGATAGCTTCGGAGAACTACAACAACCTACTATGCGTCACCACGGTAGACAGCGACATTCTCACAGAGGAAACAAATCGTACCACAGCAATGGCGTTCCTTAGTATGAGCGGAAGTTTCTTCGCTAACTACGACATTTTTGATCGCGACGAAGGCTACCCCTTGTGCGATACGTATTTCTTCAGCATCAAGGGGCAAGTTTTTCCAGCCATTGAACGTGAGGTGAAAAAACACATCGCTCCCGACAAGAAACGCGAGTTTCGCAATTTGATGGCCGACCGCTGGTGGACTTGGAAAAACCCAGAAAGCTTAGTACAACTTCTTCCATTGTTCCCATAAAGTAGATGGCTTTCAAAACTTAAGAGGTTTAAGGCAACGTTTTCTATCCGTTAAGCCTTAAACCTCTTAATTGTTTCTTAAACCTCTTATCGCGATAAAGAAGTCTAAGTGCGTTTAGTCTTCCTTCTGATTGAGTTTCTGCACATACACAGCATGCTCCATAGCAAGCCGCTTGCGCACACTAGGTTTGTCATATTGTTGACGACGGCGCAGCTCTTTGCCGACACCGGTCCGGTCGTACTTACGCTTAAACTTCTTTAGGGCGCGTTCAATGTTCTCGCCCTCTTTTACGGGTACAATGATCATTGTTGGTGTTATTGATTGGTTATTAAATTCTTTCTTTGGGCTGCAAAGTTATAAAAAATCGCCACACACAACACTTTACCCAACCTTTTTTCCACAAAAAAGGCATAACTTTTGGGAAAGATTGCCCGTTACGATGTAATTTTGCTTTTAGAATGGACGAAATAAAGCATTTTCTTGACTACTTGGCTGCTGAACGTGGATATTCCCCATTGACTATTTCCACATACAATAATTCGCTCCTTTCGCTCCGACATTATCTTGACACTGCATGCGAAGGAGTGGCTTGGAATGTTGTTGACATTGATATGTTGCGTAACTGGCTTGCCTCATGCTTGCTCTCGGGACTCGACAAGCGCACCATGCGTAAGCGGCTATCTGCTGTACGCTCTTTCTATCGCTACCTACTCCGCATGGGACGTGTACAGAACGACCCGGCACACCTCCTTTCCAACCCAAAAGTAGGAAAACGCCTACCCGATTTCCTTAAGGAAAATGAAATGAACGCGCTATTTGATTCGTTGGCCTATACCAACGACTTTGAGGGACAGCGAAATCGCTTGCTACTGCTAATGCTTTGTAGCACGGGAATACGCCTTTCTGAATTAGCAAATATGAACGTAGAGAATGTAGGATTAGAGAAAGGAGAAATCAAAGTATTAGGAAAGCGCAACAAAGAGCGCATCGTGCCTTTTGGTCAAGAACTACGCGAAGCATTACTTGCCTATCTCCCACTTCGTCTGGCGTTGTATGGTAATGCACTCGGTCCGCTATTCCCCCGACAAGATAAAAAACCGCTGCGGCCAGATGAAATCCGTCAAATCGTTAAACAACATATCAGTGCTGTATCATCTATCCGTAAACGCACTCCCCACACCTTGCGCCACACTTTTGCCACTGTAATGCTCAACCACGGGGCAGACATTCGTGCCGTTCAGGAATTGTTAGGCCACGAAAACATGGCCACCACTGAAATCTATACGCATGTGAGCATCAGCGACTTAAAGGAACAATACGCCAAGGCACACCCCAGAGCAAAAGAAACTTAAGCCCAAAGCTGCCACGCAGCCTCTGCTTGTAAATGAAGCATTTCTAAGCCATTCTTCACCTTATACACGCCCGCCGCATGTCCCTTGCGCATAAACAAAGTTTCAAGCGGATTATAAACCAAGTCATAGAGCAAATGACGTGTGCTTAACCAATCATAGGGAATCGGCGGGCAGCTTTCCACATTAGGGTGCATTCCCAAAGGAGTGGTGTTAACTATCAGCGTGTGAGTAGTTATTGTATTCGCTGTAATATCGGCATAAGCCATTTTTCCCTCACCCGCCTGCCTACTTACAAAGCTCACGCTAATACCCAGTTTTTTCAAAGCGTAAACAACGGCCTTTGAGGCTCCTCCCGTTCCCAAGACGAGTGCTTCCGTGTGCCATGGTCGCAATAAGGGTTTCAGCGATTTGCTAAAACCGATACAATCGGTGTTATAGCCATGGAGTTTGATTGCTCTTCCATTTCGTTCTACTTTCACAACATTTACTGCGCCGATTGACTTTGCTTCCTCCGAAATCGCGTCAAGCATCGGCAATACAGCTTGTTTATGGGGTATTGTGACATTGAAACCGCGCAAGTTAGGATGCTCTTTTACAAACTCACGCAATTTCTCTACTGAGATAAGATCAAAATTACGATATTCGGCATTGATACGTTCGCGTGTAAACTTATCAGCAAAATAAGCAGCAGAGAAACTATGTCCGAGTGGGTGGCCAACTAAACCATATAGGACAGAGGTATTCATATTAAGGGTAGGTTCTATTAAATTCCACGGTTAAGTTTGACATTGATGGGGCTTTAACCTTTTGTCATCATTATGGCTCTTTGTGCTTCCGTCTGTAAGTTTCATCAGTCCTGTAGCCCGCTACACTCACTCTTCAACAGACAGACTGAAAGCAATGATAGCTCAGAAATCGGACAAAGGGAATTAATAGGACCCACCTTAGGAAAAAGTCTATGTTGTATGAGGTTTTCTATCTGTACGCTCCAATGTGATAGTCTGTGTGCAATACTTTAGCACTTCAGGACGATGTGTCACAAAAATGAGCGTAGCATCGCCTTTGCTCTCAACAATGCGGCGCACCACTTCGCGCTCTGTCTGTGTGTCCAATGATGATGTAGCCTCATCGAAAAGTATAATCGGTGCCTTTGCCAGCAACGCACGAGCTATGCTGATACGTTGTGCCTGCCCCTCGCTAAATCCATCGCCCACCTCCCCGCAACGTGTGTCAAGCCCCTCGGGGCGATGCCACACAAAATCGGCAGCTGCGGCAAACAACGCATCACGCATCTCCTCCTCGGTAGCATAGGGATTTCCCAATAGCAAATTATCACGTATCGTACCGCTAAGCAATGTGTTTCCTTGCGGCACATAGGAGAAGTTGCAACGCGTAGCAGGAGAAAGGGAAACATCAACATCTTCTTTGTTATAGAGCGATAACGTTCCACTTGTTGGCGATAGCACACTTAACATTAAGCGAATAAGCGTTGTTTTGCCTGCACCCGTTTCGCCCAAAATGGCAGATACGCTGCCCGGCGCAAAGTCGCAAGTAAGTCCATCAATAATACTGCGTATGCCATCGCTATATGTATAATGTACATTGTCCACCCGTATTCCCACAGGAGTTGTAACAGGTTTATTGGGCAGTTCTTCTTCCGTAGGAATATCATCAAGTTGCATCAAACGCTCCGTAGCTGTGAATGCGCCGATAAACACTGGGATAAAATGCGTGAGCGTACGCACTGGACGTTGGATTTGTCCCACCAGCTGCACAAAAGCCAGCAAGGCACCATAGGTGATAACACCTTGTTGCAGGCTCAGCACACCCCACGAAAAAGAAAATATATAACCTGCAGCAAAACCTAAATTCATCACACCGCCCGAGATGGTAGCATACTTAGTGCGGCTCACCACTTGGCGACGTAGTTCGTGCTGAGTGTCTTCCAACTTAATCTCCATCTCGCGACCACGCACTAAGGACTTCAGCAAGAGAGAATGTTGCAGGCTTTCTTGTACTATACTTTGTACGCGGGCTTCAAGATCGCGCACACGATGGCTGATAGAACGCATACGTCGCACATAAAGACGACTCATAATAAGGAATACCGGCAAGATGAGTACCACAATAACGGCCAGACGCCTATCCATTGTATAAAGGAGCAAGAAAGCACCTAAGAACTGGAAGATTGCTATCAACAGGGATGGTAATGACTCTGTAAGGAAACGGATTACATCGCCCACATCGCGTACCATTCGATTGAGGAGGTCTCCGGTATGGAAACGACGTAGTCCAACCCATTCGCTACGTAGCAAACGCTCAAAGAAGGTACGTTGCATCAAATTTTGCGCTCTTACACCAAGCACCGCCCGAATCCAACGGGAAGAAATACCGAGCGACATCTCCGTAAGAATAGCTACCACCATTAAACCCAAGCCCATCATCACAGTGATACGTTGGCTCTGTCCTGTTGCGGCATCTATCGTGAGCTTTGTAACCCATACAAGTGCCAATTCGGTCATCACTTGTGCAAAACCCACACACACGTTAAGCCCCGCTTGCAAGCGATGACCTTGCCATGCACGCCACAGCCAACCAGACAACGCACGTATATTTCTGATCTTTGCAGTCATAGGATTACTGATTGCTACCTCCCCATCCTAATTTTTCGCGCAGGGTATTAAAATATTCGGTGTGAAAAATCTTAACAACTTTTGTCTTATGGCTTGCACGATGCAACACTATCTCCGTTCCAGTGTCTATACTTAAACTCTTGCCATCTATAGCAAGCAGATAGTTTCCACTGCGGCTCTTCACCTTTAGGCGCAACTCAACATCGTCACAAAGAACCACGGGACGCACGCTCAAACTATGTGGAGCCACAGGTGTTAGACAAAATGCGGCGGTATTAGGAACTATTATAGGCCCTCCTGCCGACAGGTTGTATCCGGTAGAACCCGTAGGGGTGGAAACGAGCAAACCATCGGCGGTATAATTTGTCAGCAACTGCCCATTTATATAGGTAGTTACGTCAATCGTCGACGAATTGTCGTGTTTAAGTATAGCTACCTCATTGAGTGCAAAAGGAGGAATTTGTTTGTCACGATGAATAACCGAATGTGTAGTTACAGAAACAGACACAAGCGTATGGTGTTCTATGGTATAAACACCTTGTTTAAGCATTTGCAACGCATCTTCTATGCGCTCGGGATTTACATCTGCAAGAAAACCTAAATGGCCAGTATTCACACCAAGTATAGGCAACTCTCGTGTACCAATAGCTGCTGCGGTACTAAGAAAAGTGCCATCGCCACCAATGCTCACAGCCATTTCGGCATTCATCTCTCGTTCCTCAAAGATGTCAACACCTTGAAGCGGTATTTGCAGTGTGTCTGAAACGAAACGAGCAAAACGTTTTTCTATACATACCTCAAAACCTGCCTGCTGCAGGGCGTTAAGCACACGCGACACGTAGAAACTCTTGCTGGCTTGATGGACGTTGCCAAAAAGGGCTATGCGCATAGGTATTAGCAATTAAAAAAAGTGTGGGTTCTATAAATGGGCATTGGATTTCTCTATGGCAATTTTCAAGTATATTTGACTTCAAGCGGAATGAAGCGTAACCTGTTACGGTTCACGGAAAAGAATACAAAGATGCCGAAAAGAGAAAGAACAAGCCAATACTTAGTCATTAAATTTTCCAGCCAGTTCGCAGAGATTAACCACGACTTGCATAGCCTTTTCCAACGATGGAACGGGGAGGAACTCGTGCGGGCCATGGAAATTCAAGCCACCGGCAAAGATATTCGGACAAGGCAGACCACGGAACGACAACTGTGCGCCATCAGTACCGCCACGAATAGCCTGCACACGAGGAGAAACACCGGCTTGCTCCATCGCCTTAATGGCCATATCTATCACGTGAGGCACTGGTTCTACCATCTCACGCATATTACGATATTGGTCGCGCAACTCCACGCTCACTACTCCATCGCCGTATTTCTTACAAAGTTCCTCGGCTAACTGATCCATAAAACGCTTGCGGTCGTGGAACTTACGAGCATCGTGATCGCGAATGATAAAAGAGAGTGTAGCATGCTCGCAATTGCCCTCAATAAGCAAAAGGTGATAAAATCCCTCATAGCCTTCGGTGGTTTCGGGCAATTCGGTATAGGGAATACGGCTCACAAGTTCAGCAGCAATACGACCAGCATTGATCATCTTACTCTTGGCATAACCCGTATGAACACTCACACCGTTAATTTCAAACTTGGCAGAGGCAGCGTTGAAACATTCGTATTCCAACTCGCCTACTTCACCACCGTCCATCGTGTAACCCCACTCGCAACCAAACTTTTCTACGTCAAATTTATGAGCACCGAGACCTATTTCCTCGTCAGGATTGAAAGCTACACGGATTCTTCCGTGTTTAATTTCGGGGTGTTCTTGTAGATAAACCATCGCCTGCACAATCTCGGCAATACCGGCTTTATCGTCAGCACCTAAAAGTGTGTGGCCATCGGTAACAATGATATCCTCGCCGATGTGACGTTTGAGTTCTGGAAAGGTGGCAACATCGGTCACAATTCCTGCTTCGGCATCAAGCACAATGTCTGTGCCATCATAGTTTTTCACGATACGAGGCTTAATACCCGCCCCAGAACAGTCTGGACTGGTATCATAGTGTGAGATAAAGCCAATAGTAGGAGCCTCTGATTTGCCATTGGCCGGAAGTGTGGCGTAAATATACCCCTCGTCATTGAGTTCTACGTCTTCAAGTCCTACCTCACGTAATTCATCGGCAAGAAAACGAGCAAAAATTATTTGCTTATCAGTGCTGGGTGTCTTACCAGCGTCTTCAGCTGATTGAGTGTCAAACTGGGTGTACGCAAGAAAGCGTTCGAGAATGGTTTTCATAATTGATATTGATTGTAAACATTTATATCTATCAGATTATTGTCCTGCCACACTTTTCGGCATGTGCTCTGACCGCCAAACTTGATGGCAGCCCGAAGCGTCTTCATAAATAAAGTACGCTTCAATGTCTTTGTGGCTTTCAACGATGGCACGGGCACTATCAAGTCCGATTACCATAAAGGCCGTGGCATAGGCGTCAGCTGTGGCACAGGTAGGAGCAAATACTGTGGCCGAAAGGAGGTTGTGGGATACGGGGCGACCTGTACGTGGGTCTATGGTATGCCCCACCTGCGTATTACCTGCTTTATGGAAGTTTAGATAGTTTCCACTCGTAGCCATAGCACAAGTGCTAAGCGAAAGAACCTCTTGTAGTAATCCTATAGTAGCGTCCTCTGTAGTAGGCTTCACAACACCCACTGTCCAGAGCTTTCCTTCGGGATTTTTGCCTCGCGTAACCACCTCACCGCCTATTTCTACCATATAGTCTTCTGCGCCAGCTGTGTGGAGTACTTCTGCCACACCATCCACAGCAAGTCCCTTGGCTATGGCACTAAAATCTAACTGTACACGTGGATCTTGTTTTACAACGTGCGTCTTAACTATCTGCACTTTTTTAAATCCTACAAACGAACGCAGGCTGTCTATCACTGCATCTGTAGGAAGTGTTTTATTTCCAGCAGGACCAAAACCCCAAGCCTCTACTAATGGGGCTACTGTAATATCAAAAGCACCATTAGTTGCTTGGCTTACCTCTTGGGCAAGAGAAAAAACAGTCCGAAAAAGAGTGTCAGTAGTGTCTGTCCTATTGGCATTTATTTGAGAGAGAAGACTTTCTTTGTTGAAGAGCGAAAATGTAGCATCAATACGCGTTAGTTCTCTTTGAATTTGATTGTGTAGGTCAGCAGTGGCACGATACTTCACGTGGTAGTATGTTCCAAACACAGCCCCCTCTTGTTCGTACCAAGCATCTGCAACGTGGCGACGTATTATATATATAGTACCAACCACAAGAAAAAGCAAAAATGTGGCGGAAAGAACCGTGCGAAAGCGACTCCTTTTTGAAGTTTTTACTATGTATCGCTCGTGGCTCATATATCAAAAACGATATTAAAGGTACCGCCAAACGTACTACTATCGTTCTTTCCAAAACCTGGTACGTACCATGCCTGACCTGGTTCACTAACTTTCTGATGCAATCTACGCCTATAACGAAGACTCCAACCCAAATGGAAATTACGCCATATTTTGGCTTCAACACCAAACACAAGTTCTGCCCAGAACATATTGCTCTTCACATCGTTGTAGGCAAAATTCGTGGGGTCGTGCCACACTGGATCAACAAACGTAGGTGCGGAGATATCATAGGAAAAAGAGGTGTAAGCCAAGCGTAACCCGCCAAACACACGATTGCCACTTTGTGTGTCTTTTAAGAAGTTGTAGTCGCAGCCCAGACGATAATAAGGTGCAGAGACTTTTAGGTGAATATCTGTAGCATCATCTGTGCGGTCGCACACACCGAGGCCTGCCTCAAACACAGGAAAGATTTTTTGCTTAAGATTTAAACGCACCATAGCTCCATACTCTCCATAAGTAGAAAATGCCGCAAGTCCACTACCCAACGCATTCACACCCACTGCCACACCGCAAAATAGCGGCGTTTCAGAAGGGAATAATCTATCCACAAAGTGGCCAAAGACACCGCGCATACGTAATGTATCGTTTGGTGGCATCATTGGCTCAGTAGCAAATGAGAAGCATAGAATGCTACTCAATGAAGCTGCGCAGATAAATGCAAATATTCTCTTGCGTATCATAATTCACGGTAGGATTTACCAGTTCCACACGTTCTATGGCGTGGTTTGTGCAAGTCACGTCAGTAAGGGTGTGGAAATAACAGAGAGGACAGTCCATCGCTTCAAAATGTGCTTCGTTGGTGTGGGAGATGCAGAGCGTGTCAATCATCTCATCGCCCTCGGTATCAGAAAAACGCAGGATAAGGCTATCTTTGTCTGACGTGTAGTGTACGGGCAAGAGGAAAGAGGATATGCCCTGCGCTTTATTGAGCAATATACTATCAGTGCCTATGGCAGAGATAGTAAGCGTGTCTTGCAACGTTTGACTTTCTCCGTCATAATTGTATAGACCATACTTCACAGCCACAACGTTGTTGAGCGGGCAGTCCACTTCAGAACACCTGCCGAGCAACACTATGGTTACCATAGCAAGAACAAGCCATAATGGCTTAAAACTCTTTCTCAATCTGATATTCATTTCGCGCTGCGGCGTTACGACTTATAAGTTCACCGATGAAGCCTGCCAGAAACAACTGCGTGCCAAGTAGCATCATCGTTAAAGAGATATAGAAATAGGGAGAGTTGGTCACCAATGGTGCAGGCGTTCCGCCTATAATGTGTATGAGTTTTACGCCACCAACAATAAGCACTGCAAAAAAACCAACAAGGAACATCAACGTGCCGAGGAAGCCGAAGACGTGCATCGGCTTCTTTCCAAACGTACCGAGAAACCACAACGTAAGCAAATCAAGATAACCATTCACAAAGCGATTGAGACCGAACTTTGTTTTGCCATATTTGCGCGCTTGATGGTGTACCACTTTCTCACCAATTTTGTTAAAGCCTGCGTTTTTAGCCATATAAGGAATAAAGCGGTGCATTTCCCCAAACACCTCAATATTCTTCACGACTTCGCTGCGATAGGCTTTAAGACCACAATTGAAATCGTGAAGATTATGTATGCCACTCACCGCACGTGCCGTAGCATTAAAAAGCTTAGTAGGTAACGTTTTTGACAGCGGGTCGTAGCGTTTCTGCTTATAGCCGCTCACTAAATCATAACCTTCTTCGGAAATCATACGATAAAGTTCGGGTATCTCATCAGGACTATCTTGCAGGTCGGCATCCATTGTAATCACTACCTCACCGCGTGAAGCCTTAAACCCACAGTATAATGCGGGTGACTTACCATAGTTGCGGCGAAATTTAATGCCATGAACGTTTGTGTCTTTTGTGGCAAGGTGTTCTATCACCTGCCACGATTCATCGGTACTTCCATCGTTCACAAAGAGAATCTCGTACGTATAGTTGTTTTCGTGCATCACACGCACTATCCACTCATACAACTCGGGCAAACTCTCTGCTTCATTGTATAGTGGAACAACCACAGATATTTTGGGTCTTGTTTCCATTGGTGTCCTTATTCCTTATATATATAGGTATAGTTGTTCTGTATTACTACAAGGCCTCGGGATTAGGCGACTTACGGCAGAAAGCTGCTACAATGAGCGACATCACGGGTGCCACGAAGAGATTCATATAAATGATGCTCGCTGCATAGTTCGCAGGTGGCACTTGCCGCATCTCCTCCACTATTTGCGTCATCGTTTTCCCGCTCGTGGCTGCCTTAAACTGTTGCTCCATACCGCTGGCTTTCATTGTCTCCACGACGTCGGGACGAGCGAGAACGGATTGATAAGCATCAAACACGCTTCCTTGGTCAAACCACGTCATATACACCGCCACAAACACCGCCACGATAATGCCCGCGTAGAAACCCATAAGCAACGAATGTACATAGGCGCGAGCATAGCTGAAGCCATAGCCGGGCGGGTTGACTTCATCGCGGAAACGACGGGTGAGTTTAACCGCTACAAAAGGTGAAGCCAACACAAGGATATAACCAAGCATACTTACCCAATTGTACACTATGCCTATGCGAAACATTGCCACGCTCACCATTCCCATCAGCCCAAAATATAAGCCGTGCAACATAGCGTAGGAATTGGCTTGTGCAAAGAGCGAACTTTTCTTTGTTTTCTCTGCCATAGCAAGATAATATAATAGTATCTAAAGCTGTGCGAGCCACTGAATTACGTTATTTTCAATGCGTGCCTCGGATGTATCGGCTTCAGCCTTAAAAGTCTCGCCCGTGAGTTGCTCATATAGTTCTATATAGCGTGCCGAAATGCTTTCCACCACTTCAGCCGTCATTTCGGGTACTTGTTGTCCGGCTTGTCCTGTAAAACCAGCACTCATCAACCACTCACGCACAAATTCTTTTGATAGTTGACGCTGTGGCATTCCTTGTGCAAAGCGTTCGGCATAGCCCTCGCTATAAAAGTAGCGGCTGCTATCAGGCGTGTGAATTTCGTCCATCAAACATACCGTACCGTCAGAGAGTTTACCAAACTCATACTTCGTATCAACAAGAATAAGACCGCGCTTCGCGGCAATCTCCGTGCCACGTGCAAAGAGTGAGAGAGCATAACGCTCCATTATGTCATATTCTTCGGGCGTGGCAAGACCTTGTTTCAAGATTTCTGCTTTAGAAATGTTTTCATCGTGCAATCCGAGTTCTGCTTTTGTCGTAGGAGTAACTATTGGCTGGGGAAAACGCTCATTCTCGCACATTCCCTCAGGAAGCGTCACACCACAAAGGTCGCGTTTGCCGGCTTTATAAGCACGCCAAGCACTGCCGCAAAGGTAGCCGCGCACAATCATCTCAACAGGAAATCCCTCACAACGCACGCCAGTGGTGACCATAGCATCTGGCATCGCTCGCTTCCAGTTAGGACAAATGTCGGAGGTAGCGTCAAGGAAACGGGCGGCGATTTGGTTGAGTACCTGGCCTTTATAAGGAATACCTTTTGGCAACACCACATCAAAGGCACTAATACGATCGGTAGCTACCATCACAAGCGTATCGGAACCAATAGTATATACATCACGCACCTTACCGTGATAAACGGATGTCTGTCCAGGCAGATGCAAATCGGTTTTGGTTAAAGCAATCATTATTTCTTAATTGTTTAGTAATAACTGTTTTAGAAATATAGCACACCTTAATCCTGCCCCACAGCTTCATAGGCATTAACGATACGTGTAACGAGGCGGTGACGCACAATGTCGGTTTCATTGAGTTGCACAAAGGCTATCTCGTCTATATTGCCAAGTATGTGCTTCGCCTCCACGAGTCCACTACGACCTACAGCGGGTAAATCTATCTGCGTCACGTCGCCAGTGACAATCATTTTCGTACCGTGACCTAAGCGTGTGAGGAACATACGAAGTTGTGCCCGCGTGGTATTTTGCGCTTCGTCAAGTATCACCACTGCATCACTCAGCGTGCGCCCACGCATAAAGGCCAATGGTGCTATCTGAATCACACCTGTTTCCATATACTCCTGCAACTTTAGCGCGGGAATCATCTCGCCCAATGCGTCATACAACGGCTGCAAATAAGGATCTACTTTATCTTTCATATCGCCTGGTAGGAAACCGAGCTTTTCGCCAGCCTCCACTGCTGGGCGACTAAGAATGATACGACGCACCTCTTTTTGCTTTAAAGCACGCACGGCTAAGGCTATTGCTACATAAGTTTTACCTGTTCCAGCAGGGCCAATGGCAAACAATAGGTCGTGGCTCTCAAAGGCTTCTACTATGCGTCGCTGTCCAGCGGTTCGTGGTGTGATAGGTTTACCTGTGGTGCTATATACTATCGCCGTGCCACCATCATCGTGCGGTTTCAACCCACGGACTGTGGCCAGAATGTCTTCCTCGTTCAAAGCGTTATAGCGAATACAGTGTGCTTTCAGTTGGTCAAAAAGAGTTTCAAAACGAGCCACATCAGCCTCATCGCCAAGCACTTTCACTACATCGCCACGCGCCACAAGCCTCACTTTAGGCTGTAGCGAGCGGAGCATACGCAGATTGGCGTTGCCTACACCATAAAATAACGTAGGATCGGCCTCGTCAAGTAAAAAGTGGCGTTCTATCATTATCGCTTCGTACCAAAGAACTGCGCAAAAGTAGCGAAAAGGATTTATATTCAAGGCGTACACCAGCTTTTTTGCACTTTCTACGCACGTTACGTAGCAAAAAATGTAGTACTTTTGCAGTGCTTAGCCACTAACGAGCAAAAAGCAAAACCTCCTAAAACGCTTACCACCTCTTTTTCCTTAATCTAAACTGTGTGTTCTATAAATCTCCAATCTCTTGAACCGTAACTCACTACGCTTCGATAAGTTTGAAGTAAAATATGCTTGAAAATAACCTAAGAGCTATTCAGAGCATATATATAGAACCCACCTAAACCTTTTACTCTCCCCCCGTGACATACGAAGCACTCTTCCAATTTATTTGCGAACAACGTAGTTTCCTTTGTGTCGGCCTTGATACCGATCTGCGTAAAGTGCCGCAACATCTCTTGCAAGATGAAAACCCCATCTTCGCTTTCAACCGAGCCATCATTGATGCAACGGCCCCCTACTGCGTGGCGTATAAGCCCAACCTCGCCTTTTACGAAACCTATGGTGTGAGGGGATGGCAGGCCTTTGAAGACACCGTATGCTACCTACGCACGAACTATCCTCGCCACTTTATAATAGCTGATGCTAAACGTGGCGACATTGGCAACACCTCTGCGATGTACGCACGTGCATTTTTTGAAGACCTTGATGTCGATGCCATCACCGTAGCACCCTATATGGGACGCGATAGCGTGGAGCCTTTTTTAGGCTACTCAGGTAAGTGGGTGGTACTCCTCGCACTGACGAGCAACAAAGGTTCTGCAGATTTTCAGCTCACCGAGGATTCTACTGGTACACCGCTCTTTGAGCGTGTATTGCAGAAATCGCAGATATGGGCTGATGCCTCGCAGATGATGTATGTAGTAGGTGCCACACAAGGCGAACGCTTTGCAGATGTTCGCCGCCTCGTACCCAACCACTTCTTGCTTGTACCCGGCATAGGAGCGCAGGGTGGCTCCCTTGCCGAGGTGTGTCGCTATGGAATGAATGAACACTGCGGATTATTGGTAAACTCCTCCCGCAGCATTATCTACGCCGACAACACACCCTGCTTCGCCCAAGCTGCCGCTGCCGCCGCTCAGAAATTACAAGAGGAAATGGCAGCCGAGTTAAGGGCTATTCTTATAAATTAGGATTTTTACTCTTCGCCTTACTAAGAAGTAATACGCCTCATACCCAACCGAGCAATCCTTTCTCTTCAATTTTTAACATCTTACCATCTCAATGCTTCTGACGATTCTCGGCCCCACTGCTTGTGGCAAAACACGCTTAGCGTGCGATGTAGCTCGCGTCGTGGGCGGTGAAATCATCAGCGGAGATAGCCGACAAGTATATCGCGGTATGGACATCGGCACGGGAAAAGACCTTGCGGAATACGGCACAGGCGACAATGCCGTGCCTTACCATCTGATAGACATTCACCCCGCTGGCTATCATTACACAGTTTTCGCTTTCCAGCACGATTGCTTGCAGGCCTACAAAAACATTATCGCGCGCGACCACCAGCCTATACTTTGCGGAGGTAGCGGATTGTATATTGAGAGCGTAATACGAGCTTATCAACTTTCGCCCGTACCACAAAATCCGACATTGCGAAAAGAATTGGCCAACAAGAGCCTGAAAGAACTCACAGAGATACTCTCCCGTTACAAGGCACTACACAATACTACTGATGTTGACCTTCCCGCACGCGCCATCCGAGCCATTGAAATAGCCGACTACAACCAACGTCACCCCTTGCCCAATCGTCCATTTCCAACCATTGACCATTTGGTGATAGGAATTGATGTGCCGCGCGAAGTTCGCCGTGAGCGTATCAGTTGCCGACTTAACACTCGCCTCAACGAAGGACTCATTGACGAGGTGCGCCATCTTTTAGACAGCGGACTATCCGAACAACAACTTACTTATTACGGACTGGAGTACAAATACGTCACGGAGTACGTTTGTGGACATACTACGTACGAAGAAATGCAACGCACCCTTGAAATTGCTATCCACCAGTTTGCCAAACGTCAAATGACATACTTCCGTGGAATGGAGCGACGAGGCGTAACAATCAACTGGATAGACGGCACTTTATCCCCATTGGCACAACGCGATACGGTGATAGAAAAGATAAAAAATACCACAAAAGCGAAATAGCTCGCACCATTTCGTACCGAAACCCCTTTGCTTCATACCGAAACGCTGCCACGATTTGCAAACGCACATCATAGCAGCGTATTTTTGCAGTGTCAATTGATAGAGAAACGATTGACAAAATGCTATGTTGCTCTCTTTGCCCCCGCTTTTGGAATGTCAGCGGGGGCATTTCTTTCTGCTTACAGCAATAAGACATAAACACTTTCAAGTTTTGGATGTAGTATAAGGCATTTCTATCTTTATCAAATAATACATCCTTTAAGCCCATACTATAGCATTTCTTCATCACCCATTTCCCGTCACTACATACTCTCTCTCTGGTTTACAAAAGTTCACTTTGACAAACCAAAATAGCAAATCGGCTTTTACAGAAAAAAAATAAGTATAAAAGTATGAAAATCGCAGATTTCAAGAAAAACCTTTTTTTTCGCATTGGTTTTTTTCTAATTTTGTGCGCTACTTAATAGTGAGCGGCAATTATGTCTTAGAAAAATATGTTAAGGCAGAGTTTCCCACTTAATTCGGTAACAAAGAAGATACAAGATATACAATGAAAAAGATGTTGATTTTCGCACTACTGCCATTGCTTGCAGTAAGTTGCGCCAAAAAGGAAAGCCAGGGATTGCCCGAGGCCAGCAACGAGTATGTGGTAGAGGCTGTAAACTACGCCACGGCTGAAATGAACACGAGTTATCCTGCCACCATTCGCGGTAAAGAGGACATTGAAATTCGTCCTAAAATCTCTGGATTTATCACACGCGTTTGCGTGGACGAAGGTCAAGCCGTGCGTGCCGGACAGGTACTCTTTGTTCTTGATAATGTACAGTATCAAGAAGCAGTGCGCCAGGCCGAGGCACAAATCAACGTGCTTCGCGCCAACATCTCCTCGCAGGAACTCACCATACAAAACAAGCAGTATCTCTTCGACCACGAGATTATCAGTCAATACGACTTACAAATGGCGCAAAACACATTAAAAAGTTTACAAGCGCAGTTGCAACAAGCGCAGGCAGCCCTCGCTGCGGCTCGTGACAACCTTAGTTATTGCAACGTCACCTCGCCAGTAAGCGGTGTAGTAGGTAGTATTCCCTATCGGTTAGGAAGCTTGGTAAGTGCCAGTTCACAGCAGGCACTTACTACGATTTCGAATATCAGTGCTATGTATGTGTACTTTTCAATGACGGAGAAAGACCTCCTCGCCCTAACACGTCAAAGCGGCGGCATACAAGGAGCTATCAGCAATATGCCCAGTGTAGGTCTAAAACTTGCCGATGGCAGCGAATATGGTCTGCGCGGCACTGTGGCCACCGCCAGCGGTGTAATAGACCAGACTACCGGTTCGGTGTCTATGCGCGCACTCTTCGACAACCCAGACCGCATATTGCGCAGCGGCGGCTCCGCCACCATTCTCTTCCCCACGCACCAAACTCAGGTTATGATCATTCCGCAGAAGTGTACTTATGAGATACAAGATAAAAAGTTTGTTTACGTCGTTGCTTCCGACAATACCGTAAAGTCGCGCGAGATTACAATTATGGCTCAGAATGATGGTAGCAACTATGTAGTGACCAGCGGTCTGCAGCCTGGCGAACGTATAGTAACCGATGCTGTGCTGACGCTAAAAGATGGTATGACTATCAAACCCATCACCGCAGCGCAAGCAGCCTCAAACCGTGCAAAGGCTGCCGACGACCTTAAAAACGGAAGGATGTAAATACCTATAACAAAAAGAAAGCGTTTTCATTAACCGAACACAGACGAGCTTACTTGTATGTTGAAGTGAGAAAACGCAATCCTGAAAGAAATAGTTTTTCTCGGTACAACGCAGCAAGCACAGTACGTTGCAACGCGACAGCTTATCATTAACTTCCCAACGCAAAACGAAAGCACACTAATGAACTTAGACAATTTCATAAATAGGCCTGTGCTCTCCACGGTAATCTCCGTGTTTATTGTAATACTGGGTTTACTCGGCCTCATTTCCCTTCCTATTACGTCATACCCCGACATTGCGCCGCCCACCGTGTCGGTAAGCACCACTTATTCCGGTGCGTCGGCACAAACAGTGCTCAACTCCGTGATTGCCCCACTTGAAGAACAAATCAACGGTGTGGAAAACATGGACTATATGAGCAGTTCAGCCACAAACACAGGCTCGGCGCGTATCGACATAACTTTCAAGCAAGGCACCAACCCTGATATGGCTGCGGTAAACGTGCAAAATCGCGTCTCTATGGCACAAGGCTTAATGCCTGCTGAAGTAACGCGTGTAGGTGTCATCACACAGAAACGCCAGACAGGATTTCTCGTGGCATTTTCCCTCTACGACGAAACAGATTCTTACGAAACGGCATTCATTGAGAACTATGCGAAAATCAACATCGTGCCACAGCTACAACGCATCAATGGTGTGGGCGATGTAATGGTTATGGGTGGTGACTATAGCATTCGCATCTGGATGGATCCAGAACGTATGGCTGAATACCACTTGATGCCTACCGACATCAGCAATGCTCTCTCCACGCAAAACATTGAAGCAGCCCCAGGCACTATTGGCGAACGCGAGGACAACACGTTTGAATACGTACTACGCTATCGTGGTCGTCTCACTGAAGTCAGTGAGTTTGAGAACATCGTTATACGAGCCACATCCGATGGCGAGGTGCTTCACTTGCGCGATGTGGCTCGTGTAGAGCTCGGACGTATAAGCTACGCTTGGGGCAGTTTGGCAAATGGCCACACGGCAGTCTCTTGTATGATTATGCAGTTGGCTGGCTCTAATGCCACACAAGTTATTCAAGATGTGGAGAAGGTTTTAGCCGAAAATGAAACCACCCTACCCGAAGGCCTCAAGCTTGCCACACTAATGAACGCCAACGACTTTCTTTTCGCCTCAATAGAAGAAGTGGTTAAGACGCTTATTGAAGCATTTGTCTTGGTGTTCCTCGTGGTGTTCCTCTTCCTACAAGACTTCCGCTCCACCATCATACCTGCCATAGCCATTCCCGTAGCATTGATTGGTACTTTCTTTGTGCTATACGCCATCGGTTTCAGCATAAACCTCCTTACCCTCAACGCCTTAGTACTCGCTATCGCTATTGTGGTGGACGATGCCATAGTGGTAGTGGAAGGCGTACACGCGAAGTTAGACCAAGGATATAAGTCTGCACGTCTTGCAAGTATTGATGCTATGCGCGAACTCGGCGGAGCCATTATCAGCATAACGCTTGTCATGATGGCTGTATTCATTCCCGTAAGCTTTATGTCGGGTACCAGCGGAACTTTCTATCGTCAATTTGGTCTGACGATGGCCATTGCTATCTTCTTCTCAGCCATCAATGCCCTGACACTCTCGCCGGCACTTTGCGCAGTGTTCCTCAAGGCTCACAACGACGAACGACCGCTCGGAGAACGCGTAAAAGAAGCCACCAGCGAGGCCGCCGAACAAATGAAGAAAAAGTACAAGCCTAAAAAGTTTTCTATCGGTTGGCCACCGTTCATCACCGTAATTTTGCTTATCGCTACCGTCGCTTTGATGGTCTATGGCGCATTCACGTTTGAAAATGTTACGCTAAGCATAATTGCTTATGCCATAGCAATCATAGCTTTCATCGGATTATTCAGCAAACGCTTTGCTAATGCTTTCAACCGTTTTTACGACAAGTTACAAAATCGCTATAAGAAGAATGTTGAGCGCTTAGCCAAAGTACCAGTAGTGTCTGTGATACTTGTCATAGGCAGTATCGGATTGTTGGTTTGGTTGATGCAAATAACGCCATCTTCTTTGGTACCCACTGAAGACCAAGGCACTGTGCTGGGTGCCGTGTCGCTCTCTCCTGGCACCTCGCAAGATCGTACTGAGAAAGTAATCAAACAAGTAGATAGCCTCGTTGCTGCCAATCCCGCCGTAAAAGTACACAACGTCATTTCGGGTTATTCTATGATGGGTGGACAAGGCAGTAGCTACGGCTCTTTTATCATTAAGCTCAAAGATTTCAACGAGCGTGGACTTATCGGTCGCGCCGATTTTGTAGCAGGAATGCTCTATCTGAAATGTCGCGATGTGATTAAAGACGCACAGGTGCTTTTCTTCACCCCGCCGATGATACCTGGCTATGGTGCTATGAGCGGTTTCTCTATGAACCTACAAGACCGTACTGGCGGCGACCTGGGCAAGTTCTTTGAAGTGGCTCAGTCGTTTATGGCCGAACTACAGAAGCGACCCGAGATACAAAGTGCTCAGACCACGTTCAACCCCAATTTCCCGCAGTATATGATTGACATTGACGCTGCAGCATGTATGAAAGCAGGCCTCTCGCCGAGCGATATTCTCACTACGTTGCAGGGCTACATCGGTTCGATGTACGTAAGCAACTTCAACCGCTTTGGTAAGATGTATCGCGTAATGATACAAGCCGAACGCTCCGAACGCACCAACATCGAATCCCTCAAAAAGATTAAGGTGAGAAATGGTAGCGAAATGGCTCCTATCACTCAATTCATTAACATATCGCGCGTCTATGGCCCTGACAACATTAACCGTTTCAATATGTACACCGCTATAGCCATCAACGGCACTCCCGCCGATGGATATACCACGGGGCAGGCCATACAAGCGGTAAAAGAAACCGCCGAAAACCTGCCGACAGGATATAGCTACGAGTTTAGTTCTATGTCACGCGAAGAGGCCAATAGCACCAACACCACAGCCATCGTATTCCTGCTTTGTTTCGTGTTCATTTACCTCCTGTTAAGCGCACAGTACGAGAGTTACGTGCTGCCGTGGGCGGTTTTGCTCAGTGTGCCGTTCGGACTAATGGGTTCGTTCCTGTTTATCCAAGGAATGGGCGGCATCGACTCTCTTATCCAAAGTGTTATCCACGTATCGCTGCTCGGCTCTGCCAGCAACAACATCTACGTACAGATCGCCCTCATTATGCTTATGGGTTTGTTGGCGAAGAACGCCATTCTTATCATTGAGTTCGCTCTGGAACGTCGCAAGATGGGTATGAGCATCAAGTGGGCGGCCATTCTCGGTTCTGCCGCCCGTCTGCGTCCTATCTTGATGACGAGTTTCGCAATGATTATCGGCTTGCTGCCTATGATGTTTGCTTTCGGTGTAGGTAGTAACGGTAACCGCGCCCTCGGCACAACGGCCATCGGTGGTATGCTCATAGGTATGTTGTTCCAAATATTCGTTGTACCAGTGCTGTTCATCATTTTCCAAACCATACAAGAAAAGTTCAGCCCAATGCAATGGGACGACACAGAGAATGAAGACACCAAGGCCGACCTCCTCCAATACGCCGAATAAGCGTAGAAACTCATAATGCCTAAAATGCTTTATGAGCCACGCAACCACCCAATCTGTTTCCCACCCGTTTCCTCAAAAGAAAGAAAATGAAACACTCCTATATATATATAGTACTTGTTGCCCTGCTGTTGACAGGCTGTAAGTCGGCAAAAGAAGCACGAACACGCCTCTACTCCGACTATCAAGATACCATCAGACCCACTTTTATCGACAGTCTGTTTCGCGACACCGCTCTCTCTGCCGAGGGATATCTACCCCTTACCGACACCGTTTGCTTTGGCAATATGTCGTGGCGCGACATTTTCAACGACCCGTATATTATGGATCTTATTGAGCGTGCCTTAGACAACAACACAAACATACTGCTTGCCGACGAAACGATCTACCAAGCCGAGCAGGGTTTGAAAGTGTCAAAACTCGCATTCTTGCCCAGCGTGGCTTTCTCGCCACAAGGCACGGTGTCAAGTTTTGACTTTGCCAAAGCCACCAAGACCTATTCGCTCCCCATCGGTGCCTCGTGGCAAATTGATGCCTTCGGCAACCTGCGCAATGCCAAGAAACAGTCGGAGATGACCGTATTGCAAACACGTGTGGCAAAACAAGCTGTGCGCACCAACATCGTTTCCGCCGTAGCCAATCTATACTACACGCTCCTTATGCTCGACGCACAATTGCGCACGACAAACGAAACCATAGTGATATGGCAGAAGAACGTGGAGGTGATGGGCTATATGAAGAATGCCGGAATGGCCACCGCCGCAGCCGTTTCTCAGTATCAAGCCAACCTCATAAGTCTGCAAGCCGGCGTACCCAAGCTGGAAGCCGGCATCGCACAGGCCGAAAACGCACTATGCTACATCCTGCACGAAGCTCCCCACCCCATCGCTCGCGCCAAGACGTTCTACACCTCGGGGCTACCCGAGCAATTCAGTGTAGGTGTACCGCTCCAACTGCTGCAATGCCGCCCCGATGTGCGTATCGCAGAGCTGCAAATGGCTTACGCCTTCTACGGTCGCAACAAGGCCGAGGCGGCTTTCTATCCCAGCATCACGCTCAATGGCTCCGTAGGGTGGACAAACAGCGGAGGAATGGGAATTACCAACCCGGCCAAAGTACTCGCCAGTATGATAGGACAAATCACACAGCCTATCTTTGCCAAGGGGCAACTCAATGCCAACCTGCGCATCGCCGAGAGCGAGCAACGTCGTGCACAGCTCAACTTTGAAGACGCGCTCTTGCAAGCCGGACAAGAAGTAAGCAACTATCTCAAAGACTATCAAACAGCCATCGACCAGACAGAGTGGTACACACAGCAAGTACAGGTGCTCGAGACCGCACGCGATCAAACCACCGCACTATTCACCCACGGCAACAGCACCACCTATCTTGAGAAACTCACCGCTGAACAAAGTCTGCTCTCCGCCCAACTCTCGCTCATCAATGCCAACCACGACCGCGTGCAAGCACTAATAAACCTCTACTGCGCACTGGGCGGCGGACGCGAAGACATGCACTAATCGTATCGGAAAACCACCGCAAAGACAAAATGTCACGCACAGACAAAATGTCACTTACGGCGCACCACACTCCTTTTACACACAAACATTCACTCCTAATTTATTGACAACTATATGATAAGCCCGCAAGCCATCGTAGAACCCGATGCCAAACTCGGCCAAAACGTTGAGGTTTTTCCCTTTGCTTACATACAAAATGGCGCAGAGGTAGGCGACGACTGCATCATCTATCCCCAAGCCTCCATCCTTGCCGGCACGAAAATAGGCAAGAACAACCAAATCTTCCAAAACGCCGTGATAGGTGCTATGCCCCAGAGCTTCCATTTCAAGGTGGGCACTCCGGTACGTGTCACCATAGGCGACAACAACATTATCCGCGAGAACTGTGTCATCGCAGGTGGCTACGAAGACACAGAGGGCACATCTATCGGCAACGACAACTGCCTGATGGATCACGCCCATCTGTGCCACGATGTACACATCAAAAACCGTTGCGTACTCGGCATCAATACCATCCTCTCCAGCCGTGTAGAAATTGATAGCAACACCATATTAAGCAACAGCGTCGTCTGCCAAGTAGGTGTGCGCATCGGACGCTACACACTCATACAGAGTGGTTGCCGTATGCAAAAAGACGTACCGCCCTACATCGTCCTCGGGGGCAATCCACCGGGCTATAAAGGTGTAAACGCCACAATCCTTAAGCAGACAAACACCGATGATAGAATCTTGAGGCACATCGGCAACGCTTACCGACTGGTGTATATGGGAAATTTCTCACTTGAGGACGCTATCCTACAGATTAAAGACCAAGTGCCACCAAGCACAGAAATTGATTATATCACGACATTTATCGAAAACGCCAAGAACGGCATTGTACGACAAATGTAGCTGCCCACAGCACTAACTAAACAGCAAAAACACCACACATACAACAAAAAAAGCGGCGCAAAGGTATATCGGTTCAAAACTAATTCATACTTTTGCACCGCTTTTTTAAGCCAAATCGGTCATTGAACTTATGGAAGAGCGGTTATTGCCTGGAGCAGACTTATAAAGACCGACGATGAAAGTGTAGCTCGCTACGCCGAAACGGCACACTTTGCAAAATGCTCCACTACCGCCATCCTATAAAAAGAGTTTTCACCACGTAAAGCATTACTTCTTAGCGGTTGAACAACTGATTTGGGTTAAACACGGAGAGTAGCGCAGTTGGTAGCGCACTACGTTCGGGACGTAGGGGTCGGGCGTTCGAGTCGCCTCTCTCCGACACGGAGGCGACAATTGAACTATTTCGATTGTCGCCTCCGCTTATTATTTATAGGTGTGGCCGGCTTATCTATCCACGTTTCGGAAGTAATGAAAACATATCAGTGTTGTAGATATAGCGCACAAAGAACAGCCCTGCCCGTACAGGGCTTTAACACAACTTCCGAAGCCCGAATAATCTAAAGCACACACCTATATCCATCGCCTCCCCGCCCACAGAGATGAAGAAAAACAAACTCCTCTCCCTCGTCCGCACCGGACAGCCCCTCAGCGGTATGCAGCAACTGCGACTGGCCGCGTCGCTGTCGGTGCCGGCCATTCTGGCACAATTATCTACCATTGTGATGGAGTACATCGATGCCTCAATGGTGGGAAGCCTCGGCGCACAGGCCAGTGCAAGCATCGGGCTGGTAGCCACCACAACGTGGTTGTTCGGCGGATTGTGTAGCGGAGTAGCCAGCGGATTCAGCGTTCAGGTGGCACACCGTGTTGGTGCACGCGACAACAAAGGCGCACGCAACGTATTGCGACAAGCTTTCACCTCGGTGTTTCTCTTCGGATTGTCTCTCGCACTAATAGGGGCGTGCATCGCACCCTTCCTCCCCTCTTGGCTCGGAGCGGAAAAAGCACTCCATACAGATGCCACGACCTATTTCCTTATCTTCGCGTTAAGCATACCTTTCGTTCACTTCTTCTACCTCTCGGCAGCAATGCTTCGATGCAGTGGCAATATGCTCGTCCCCGGCATACTCGGCGTGGGAGCGTGCGCCTTAGACGTGGTGATGAATTTCCTCTTTATCTACCCCACACGCACCCTATCGTTGCTCGGACATCAGTTTACAATGCCTGGCTTAGGACTCGGCGTGGCAGGAGCCGCACTGGGCAGCGTGGCGGCATTCACAATCAGTGCCGCTGCAATGACCACATACCTCCTCACACGCTCACAAGAACTACGCCTCATTAACGAAAAAGGCTCGTTTAAGCCTACAAAAGACGTATTAAGCAAAGCCACGAAGATAGGCGTGCCGATGATGTTACAACACAGCGTGATGTGTCTCGCACAAATACTTACCACCGTTATCGTTGCACCGCTCGGTATGTTCGCCATTGCCGCCAACTCCTTCGCCATCACCGCCGAGAGCCTGTGCTATATGCCCGGCTATGGAGTGAGCGATGCCGCCACGACACTCGTAGGGCAGAGCCTCGGCGCACAACGCCCCGAACTGATGAAGCGTTTCGCACTCGTCACCGTGGGGCTGGGAATGGTTGTAATGACGTTGATGGGCATCGTGATGTACATTTGTGCACCGATAATGATGTCGCTCCTCACGCCCGTAGCAATAATACAAACACTCGGCGTGGAGTGCCTGCGTATAGAGGCCTGGGCAGAACCTATGTTCGCCGCCGCCATAGTGAGCTATGGCGTTTTTGTCGGGGCCGGCGACACGTTCAAGCCATCGCTGATGAACCTCTGCTCTATGTGGGCGGTGCGTCTCACTCTCGCTGCCCTACTCGCCCCCGCACTCGGACTAAAAGGCGTGTGGATAGCAATGTGCGTGGAACTCTGTTTCCGCGGACTCATCTTCTTGACGCGCCTCGCCTATAAAATGTTACACAAAAAGCGAGGATGGGATGCCTTGCAAATATGCCAACAAACAAAATAAATGATAAACTACACAACACTATGACACTAATAGAAAACAAAGAGTTTGGCGGCGAACGACCGCTTTATTGCCAGCACGACCTACACCTCAAAGGCGTCACAATCCACGCCGGCGAGAGCGGCATTAAGGAATGCCAAAACATCCGCTGCGAAGACTGTACCTTTGAGGGCAAGTATCCGCTCTGGAACACCGACAACTTTCAAGTACACCGCTGCACGTTCAAAGAAACAGCGCGCGCCGCACTATGGTACTCACGCAACTTGAACATGACCGACACACTTGTTGAAGCACCCAAGATGTTTCGTGATATGCAGGGCATCCATCTCGAGCGCGTAGAACTTACCAACGCCCAAGAAACACTCTGGCACTGCCGAGACATAAACCTCAAAGATGTCAAAGCCAACAACGCCGACTACATTATGATGTACTGCGACGGCATAGAAATCAACAACCTACGCCTATACGGAAACTACGGCTTTCAATATAGCAAGAACATCACCATTCGCAACTCCATACTCCACACCAAGGATGCCTTTTGGGAAACAGAAAACTGCACCGTCTATAACAGCCTTATCAACGGAGAGTTCCTCGCTTGGAACAGCCGCAACCTACATCTCGTGTGCTGCCACATTCGCGGCAAGCAACCACTGTGCTACTGCGACGGCCTCGTTCTCGAAAACTGCACCTTTGACCCAGATGCCGACCTGGCTTTTGAGTATAGCGATGTACAAGCCACCATTCGAAGCCACGTCCATAGCGTGAAAAACCCACGCCACGGCTCCATACGCGCTTTTAGTTACGGCGAAATCATTCTCGACGAAAACATCAAACTCCCCGCCGACTGTGACATAGAACGGCTGCCGTACGATGAAAAAGCATAACACAAACGCAATTAAACCGTCCACATACAAAACAAGCCCCCTATGCCTTACAATTTCGACAACATCACGCTACGCCGTGGCAGCGGGAGTGTGAAATGGGATGCCACTGCCGAGGAGACGCTCCCTCTCTGGGTGGCCGATATGGACTTCGCCGCCGCCCCGGCAATACAAGAAGCCCTGCAACGCCGCGTTGAACACGGTATCTTTGGCTATGCCAAGGTACCCGAGGCCTATTACGACGCTATCGTCCGTTGGTTTCAAAACCGCCACCGATGGACCATCGAGCGCAGCCATATCATCTACACCACCGGCGTAATACCGGCCATCGCCGCCGCGTTGCGCGCCGTGACACTCCCCGGACAGAAAGTACTCATTCAGTCACCCGTCTATAACTGTTTCTACTACTGCATTCGCAACGCCGGATGCGAGGTGTGCGACAGCCCACTCGTTATCGGACACGACCAACGCTACACCATAGATTTCGCCGACCTCGAAGCGAAAGCCGCCGACGAGCGATGCACCGCTATGCTCCTCTGCAACCCCCACAACCCCGCAGGACGTGTGTGGACACCCGAAGAACTTACACACATCGGAGATATCTGCCAACGCCACGGCGTGCAAATCATCAGCGATGAGATACACTGCGAACTCATCATGCCCGCACACACCTTCACACCCTTTGCCACATTGCCTAACACCGAGGCAAGTAAGGCTATCGTGATGAACTCGCCAAGCAAAAACTTCAATATCGCAGGCCTCCAAGTGGCCAACATTATCGTGCCGAACGACACCTTACGCCGACAAATCGTACGCGCCATCAACATACACGAAACGTGCGACCTCAACCCCTTCGGTATCGATGCCCTCATCGCAGCCTATAACCAATGTGGCGAATGGCTCGATGAACTCAATCTCTACCTCTGGCAAAACTTCATCACACTACAACGCTTTGTAGAAAAACAACTACCGAACTGCAAACTCACACCATTAGAAGGCACTTATCTGGCTTGGCTTGACGTACGTGCCTTCCAACTACCCACGGCTCTGATTGAAGCCTCGCTCAAAGAAGTGGAGCATGTATGGGTGAACAGCGGCACACTCTACGGACAAGAGGGTTTCCTGCGCATAAACATCGCTACACAGCGAAGCCGATTAGAAGAGGGCTTACAGCGTATGGCACAAGGGCTGAAACGCCTCGCAGCGAAACAATAATCACAAATCGCACATTAGCGTTAAGCCGTCCCCATCATATTTATTGCAGTACGCTAAATAACACGCAAGGAGGCACTTACTTTGCAAAAATAATGTCAAAGAAGCCTATTTATGGCTTTATGAATAGGATATTAAGGCATTCATATTCATAGCGGATGCCAATAATCCGCACACATCCCCACCTGCTACGATATTGCACCCTGTAAGGGCAACAGCATTGCTACGCCGTTGCCCTTGCAGGGCTTTTACATTACATACGAAACCTGAATACTTTTAATTGAGGTGGGAGGGATTTGTTTCTTCCTCGGATGAATAATTCAAAGTGTGACTATATTTATACAAATATAGACTATGTTTTTACACGTATAGGCTATGTTTGTATAAATATAGTCACACTTTGAATTCTTTGTCCGAGGAAGAAAATTATTATTGCTTTGCGCAAAAAGTTTGAAAGCATTATGTCATTATCTCGCCCCAATAAACATTCACATCTATTTGCGATTCCTGTAGAAAGCCCCGTATAGTTCATTCTTTTAGCGCAAAAACCTCCCGCCGCAAACCCAGGGTGATGCCCCGCTCTGATGGCTGTAGCCCTTGCAGGGCAAGCAGGCGAGCCGCCTGTTGGAGCATTCGCGGCCCGCCTGCAAAACGACGCTGGCGAGTAGTTTGACGGACCACACGCGGCGCGCGTACAAAAAGGTGCAGGCGAGCCGTCTGCCCTCCCAGCCGCCTGCGCTCCTACAGGAGAAAGGAACGCACCGAGTAAGAAAACAAGAGGCAAAAAATAATCCGTTATAACTTTTTACCTAATTTTGCCTCGTTAGCGTAAGTCGGCGTGAATATCGGCTTTTACGCCGCTACAAAAAACTACATTTTCCCCACCTCAAAAATCCACGCGCTATGTTCATCATTGGTATTGCTGGCGGCACCGGTTCAGGAAAAACCACCGTCGTAAAGAAAATTATGGACGAACTCAATCCCGAACAAGTTTCCGTTATCCCACAAGACTCCTACTACAAAGCAGCAGAACCCGGCGTGCCGCTTGAAGTGTTGCAAAAGAAAAACTTTGACCACCCCGACGCGTTTGATTGGGAACTGCTTTTCACCCACATCCGACAGCTGCGTGAGGGACACGCCATAGAGCAACCCGTTTATTCCTTCCTGCGGTGCGACCGCGAGCCAAACACCATCCATATAGAACCCACCAATGTAGTACTTATTGAGGGCATTATGGCTCTGTACAAAAAGGAACTGCGAGAAATGATGGATCTTCGCATCTACGTGGATGCCGACCCCGATGAGCGGCTCATTCGTGTTATAGAGCGCGATGTCATAGAGCGTGGACGCACCGCCCGAGCAGTAATGAACCGCTACCGCGCCGTACTCAAACCGATGCACCGCGAGTTTATTGAACCCACCAAAGAATTTGCCGACCTCATCATACCGCGAGGCGGCGACAACATGCGCGCCATACGCATTGTACGCTCCTACATTCGCAGGAAAATAGGACAAGAGGAATAAGAAACAAACCGCAAGAGCCTTACTAATTGTCTTAAAACCTATTTTGGGTTAATAAAAAGGCACAGAATACTAAGAAAATCTAAAAATGACCGTAAAAAGCGTGATAACACGCAAACCGTGTTAAACTATTTGGGTTTTTCCTTATCTTTGCAGTATAAAACAGACGATAAAAGTCGCTGTTTGCCACACTAAAAAGAAAAGAAACAACCCTATCCCCTACTCTCAAGTTTCGGACACACCTAAATCCGCACTTCGTGGGGACAAAGCAAAATCAGCACTATGAAAAAGTTATTTACCCTTTCGCTTGCCCTGCTCGTCTCAGTGGGTATAAGCCGTGCGCAGGACGACGACATCTACTTCGTACCATCGCAATCCGCGCGTCAAAGCACACGACAGACGACACAATCCGCACGGAGCAATCAATCTGAACAAAGCTCCTACGACTACATTGATGCAGACGAGGTTTGGAACGACTTTGACAACTGGGCCGACAACCGTTATGGCGGCTTTGATATTGATGCCTACAACCGTCGCACACAAGCCGTAGGCGAAAACCAAGTAGTTGACACCCTCTCCTATATGTATGGCTACGCCGATGGGTTGGAGGATAGTTACACATCGCGCATCGTGCGTTTCCACGCCCCCCGCTATGGCGTTTATGTCAGCAGCCCTTATTATTACGACTGGTACTACGACCCGTGGTTTGACTACATTTACGACCCGTGGTACGGCGGCTGGAGCTACACCGGCTGGTATCGTCCTTGGGGCTGGGGCTGGACGTGGAGCTGGGGCTGGGGCTGGAACTCGTGGGCTTGGCACACAGGCTGGTACGGTGGCTGGCGTGGCTGGCACGGCGGGTGGAACGACCATCGCGGCGACTGGGGACACCACCCCTATGGCGGCGGATATGCCAGCCTCGGACGTGGTGCCAGCGGACGCGGCGGCAACCGTGGCCTCTGGGCCGGCGGCGGACGTGGCGGACGCAACACCGCCTCAGGGCGTGGCGGACGCACCTTCAATAGCGGCAGTCAAGGATTTGGCAGTGCCGGGCGCGGACGCGGAAACAACGGCTACAACCAAGGCACCATTGCAGGAGAAGGCAGTGGCACAGGACACGGCACAAGCGGCACAGGTGTTCAAGGCACCAACCGAAGCGCGTCGGGCCGCACCGGCAACATAGGCTCCAGCGGACGCGCCGCAGGACGCAGCTATGGCACGTCCCCGTCAACAAGCAGCGGCAGCAACAGAGGCTACAACTCCTCCAATGGCAGACAGCAACAGACACAAACATCCCCGGGAAGCCGCAGTAGTAGCACACAGCAAGCCACACCGAGCAACTCACGTAGCGGACGCTCCTACGACCGCAGCAGCTCATCCTCCTCTTCGCGCAGCTCATCCTCGTCATCGCGCAGCTACGGCTCATCATCCTCCTACTCACGTGGCAGTTATAGCAGTGGCGGCGCACACAGCGGCGGCTCATACAGCAGCGGAGGTGGCGGCGCACGCGGCGGTGGCGGCGGCGGACGCGGCGGACGTCGATAATCACCAAAGCAAAAACCTTTATTCACACACTATTTCCCTACTCAACAAAACACAAGCCGTGTAGCCACGCGGCACGATATAACCCCAATACTTTCTCATCAACACACCTATGACACACAAAATCCTTCCCGCAGCCCTGTTGCTCGCATCGCTTGCAGCCTCAGCCTACGCACAGGACATTTATAAAGTGCAAGCCCTCACCGACCAAGACCTCAATGGTACCGCCCGCTTCGTGGGAATGGGCGGCGCGATGAACGCCCTCGGTGCCGACCTCAGCACAATGGCCACCAACCCCGCAGCCATCGGCCTTTATCGGCGCAACGATTTCTCACTCACGGGTAGTTTCACGTCGCAACCCAACGGCGAGAGTTTTATGGACATTGATAAGAGCCGAGCCTCGTTCGACCAAGCAGGTATCGTGTTCAAAACCAACGTTGACGGCAACAGCCTTAAGTTTGTGAACTTCGGGTTCAACTATCAGAAGCGTCGCAACTTCAAGCAGTTTATCGGCATAAACGGCCTAACGGGTGGCCTCTCACAGACACAGACGATGGCCGACATAGGTTATTTCCGCGGCGTGGATCTCGACTACGACGACGACTATTATAGCGTGCCGCTCTTCACCGGCGTGGGCTACGATGCCGGGGCGATACAAGCCGTGCGCGATGCCGACGGCAACGTCACCGACTATGCACCACTCGCAGCCGACCGCTACGAGTTTAAGCGCGCACAATGGGGAGGCATCTCACAGTTCGACTTCTCCTTAGGCATGAATTTTGACGAACAAATATACGCCGGCCTCGCCTTTGGACTCTACGACGTAAATCAGCACAGCGCGGTGGACTACTTCGAATACCAAAACAACTACGCCGAGGGCTATCTCTTCCAAAACGATGAGAAACTCAAAGGTTCAGGTTTTGATGTGAAAGCAGGCGTTATCCTCCGACCCATCGCCGAAAGTCCCTTCCGCATCGGACTGGCAATACACACCCCCACGTGGTACGATCTCACCTACGAGTCATACAACTACGTCAGCGTACCCAACTATAACGATTTAGGCCAAGTATCATACACCGAAGCCAGCGACGGCATACAGCCCTACGACTATAAGGTGCGCACACCGTGGAAGTTCTCACTCGCCGCCGCCACTACGATTGCCAACAAAGTGGCCCTCGACGTGGAATACGAATACAGCGACCTGACCACAGCCAGCGTGTCATATCCCGACCACGACGACTATTACGACTACGGCGGAAGCGGCAACCGCGACTATGCACTCAAAGACGAGATGAAAGCCTGCCTAAAAGGACAAAGCACCATACGCATCGGTGCAGAAGCTAACGTCCTTCCTGGCTTCTTTGTTCGGGCAGGCTACAACTATGTCAGCGCACCGATGAAAGACGATGCCTTCCTCAATCATCTTGTGGACGGACAGAGCAGCAACTACGCCAGCGGCACCGACTT
This sequence comes from uncultured Prevotellaceae bacterium, assembly GCA_937877625.1. Lineage (GTDB taxonomy): Bacteria > Bacteroidota > Bacteroidia > Bacteroidales > Bacteroidaceae > Alloprevotella. Next base: position 14,295 of record CALFJG010000051.1, on the reverse strand, counting down.
TGTCAACCTCGGCGAGATAAACCGCCTCACCGTAGGTTTCGGCTACCGACACAATAATTTCTATGCCGATTTTGCTTATCAGTATCAAGCACAAAAAGGCACGGCCTACGCGTTCCAAGTGTATGACAACGACCTCGGCGCAAAGCTACAAGGACAGGAAATCGACCTCAACCGTAACAACTTTATGCTTACCCTCGGCTTTAAGTTCTAAGCCTCCTAAATAAGAAACGTACACTGCATACTGGTGCGCCCGAGGTATCTGTTGCTATCTGCGATGCAACGTAAGGTCTTTGACAGTTAGGCGACCGGCATCACGGCCGTACGCCAAAAGGCCGCCGGGCAGACACCCGTCCGCCGCTACCGCCTCGACGGCATCCCTGCCGGCGACACCATCCGCGGCATCATCGTGGCGGACGGCCTCAAGTGTGTAGAATAAGAAAGACAATCAGAAGCCTTCGATGGAAGTCTTCAAGATTCAACACTCCCAGAGGCTATGCGGCAGCTCTGGTGTCAAGAGCGTCATCAGCGACGAGGGCTTCGACACAAAGGTCGGCGGCTTCGGCGACGACGAGGATGACTATTAGTTTGAGTTTGAACCCGAAACGTTTCAAACATCATAATAATAACTACTATTGAACTCAGAGCATCCATTACGGCAGACCGCCGTCGGGACACGCACAAAATCCGCGTGCCGTTGTCGGGAGTACCCCGTGAGTTCCGCGACATCACGCTCTTTGAGATAGACAAGCTGACTGTTTATCTATAACTGAGCCGAAGCGTGTGCAGTTAGGTGTGGCTGGATAAAATTTTGCAAGGGACACACTTAAAAGAAGGTGAAGAGATAGACGAGCTTTCGGCGTATCTGTAAAAGGAGGACTATTCTTCCTTACTTTTCTGCTCTTACTCCAAATAGAGTTCGCGGGCAATGGCTATGGCTCGTTTCAATTTATCGGCTAATACCTTTTTGTCGGGCAGTTGGGTGTAGTATTGCGCCACTTTAATGGGACTATTCTCATCGAGCATCAGATACTCAATGTGTTCTGTATTGCCCTCAGAGCATAGTACCAAGCCGATGGGCGATTCTTCCCATGCCTTACGCTCGTTTTGGTTCAAATAACGCAGATAAAGCAACATCTGTCCTTCGTACTCAGGTTTGAATTTACCGAGTTTGAGGTCTATCGCCACAAGGCGGCGCAACTCGCGATGGAAGAATAGCAAGTCAATATAGTAGTCTGTGCTATCAACCGTTATACGTTTTTGACGTGCCACAAACGTAAAGTCGTTGCCAAATTCTTTTATAAACTCCGCTAATTGAGAAATTATTGCGGACTCAAGTTCCTTTTCAGAATATATGTCTGGCAAGCCAAGCAATCCAACAAGTAACTGCTGCGGAACACCAAGTCGGGAATAAGTTGGTTTGTTTCCTTGACGCTATCCAGTTCTTGCTTGATAACGGCTTCTGGCCTACGGCTTATAGCAGTTCGTTGGTAGAGTTGCCCGTCTATCTTGGTGTCCAATGTGTGCGTGTCCCAATGTTCTATGCGTGTCATTTCCATATAGAATTGGCACTCGAGCGGGTCTTTGATAGCCATCATTGAACGAAGATGTGTCCACGTCAATTGTGTACGCACTGCGTACAAAATTTTGAATTTTTCGTTAAGCCATAAGAACAGTCCAAGCCCGCTTGAAGTCTGCCTTGGCAAGAAAGAGTCTGTGAAAAGAGTTTCCTGAGCTAAAAAATTGTGGGACGTATGCGTATATATAAGATGAGGGGGCTTCTCCTCCGCGCGCAATCTGCGCATAGCATCGCATAAATCCGCTTATGAAACGCATACTTTTGACTTTGATGGCCGTGGTTGCCTTGACGGGGCAACCGCTTTGGGCCGATGTGATTACTTTTCGCGTCGTTGACGCAGTGACCCGCCAGCCCATCGAGGGCGCAACCTACGAAGTGGAACTGCGCTGGGACTACGGCGGCGCGGTCAGCATCGGCCGGCAGTCGGGCTACGAGACGGACTCGCTCGGACTGGGCGAGATGCCCTTCGGCACGGACTGCGAGCACGTCACGCTCAAAGTGGAGTGCCCGGGCTATTACGGCGCAAAGCGCGTCTTCGCCATCACCGACGGCAAGGACACACTCGCCCTGGGCGACATCGCCCTGCGGCCCTCCGAAGTGCTCCTCAGCGAGGCCGTCGTCAAGGCGAAGGCGCGCCGCTTCACGATGCACGGCGACACCGTGGTGTTCCACCCCGAGGCTTTTCAGCTGGAAGAGGGCGCCCGCCTTGAAGACTTGTTGCAGAAGCTGCCGGGCGTGGTGCTGAAGGACGGCGAACTGACGTGGAACGGCAAGCCCGTGCGCATCCTCGTGCAGGGGCAGGAGAGCCTCTCCGCCGACCTGCTGCGCCAGCTGCCCGCCGAGGCGTTGGACAAGATAAAGGGCTACAACAAGCAGAGCGAGGCGGCACGCAAGGCGGAGCGCGACGATGGGGAAGAAGACCTCGTACTCGACCTGCAGGTGAAAGAGGGCTGGCTCGACAAGTGGTACGCCGGACTGGAGGCGCAGGGCCTCCTGCCTGCTCACGCGCTGGCAAAGCTCGATGCGCTGCGCTTAGCCACCAAGACGCAGGCGATGGTGTTTGCCGACTGGAACAACATAGGCCGCCGCTTCGGGCGCAACGTCACAAGCTCAAGTGAGAGCAACTACGGCTTGGGGACTCAGACCTACGGCGCGGGCGGATGGTACAACAGCTGGATGATGCCGCGCGCCAAGGGCGAGGACAAGAGCACGTTCACCATCAACGCCCACCTCGACCACTTCGACCGCAGCCAGTGGAGCGAGACGGCGATAGAGAGCTTCCTGTCGGGCGAAGCGTTCAGCCGCGAGCGTCGACACCGCAACGACTATTCCCACGCCTTCCTGCCTAACGTCTCCGGGCAGTTCGTCCTGCGCCCCGACAGTGCCAAGACGTTCACGCTGGACTACTCCTTCAGCCTTTCCAAGACGCGCACGGCCAACGATGCTACGCTGACGCGCTACGACGAGGCCGATGCTGCCGTGTCGCAGCAGCAATCCCGGGAGACTTCGCAGCAGCAGGGCGGCAGCGGACAGGTCAGTGCCCTTTATCAGCACTTCTTTGCCGACAAGAGCCACCTCGACTTCACTGCCAACGTTTTCTATGACAACTACACGCGCGAGGGCAGTACGGCGCGCCACATTGACTATCTCTCTGAAGGGTCGAGCGCAGACTATCTGCAAACGCTCAGTCGCCCCTCGCATCAGTTGCGCCTCACCTTCCGCACCTCCTACGACCGCTGGTTTGGGAAGAACGTACTGGCGGGAGTCACCTATCAATATCGCAACCATAATGGCCACTCGCAGCAGGAGATGCTCGCCAACGGCGTGCTTGACAACGCCAACAGCTACCGCCGCCGCGATGCCAATCAGAACCACAGTCTGAGCCTTAATGCCACGATGAACTTCCAGCCCTTTCAGCTGCTGCCGAGCCTTCGTGTGGAGCGCAACATAGAGCGTATGGACTATCGGCGCGGCAGTTTAGACACCACCGCCACGCGCACGGCCTGGCTCCTCGCACCCTCCGTGAAGACCGTCTACAAGATAGACAAGCAGAACAAGCTCGAGCTCAACGCCTCCTACAGCATGTCGCAGCCCGACATACTCAAGACCGTGGGCTACCTCAACACCTCCGATCCGCTCAACACGAGTGCCGGCAATCCCGCCCTGCGCAACAGCAGCTCCCTCAACGCCTCGCTCGGCTACACGGCCAACGTCGTACGCCGACAGCGCGTCGCCACGGCAGGCGTCTCCTTCAGCCGCGAATACAGTCCCGTGCAGGATCTTGTGGCCTACAACCCGCTGACAGCCGCCTACCACACCACCTTCGCCAACGTGCGCGGCGGCTCCAAGTTAGAACTGCGCGGCAGCTTCGACCAGGGCTTCGGCGACCACCTGCGCCTGCGCTTCCAGCACCTGCGCGCCTCCTTCGCCAAACGCTATGCCTACCTCACCGACACGGGCGAGGGCTTCCGCCTGAACAGCCAGCGCCGCCACGGCTTCGGCGGCGGCACGGTGCTCTCCTACGAACGCGAGACATGGGAACTGGCGCTCAAGGGCAACCTCGAATACACCGGCCAGCGCAACAGCCTTGCCGACAACTACGACCTCTACGACTACTCCTTCGGCCTCTTCGCCCTCTGGAAGCTCGGCCACTTCGAGCTGATGACCGACTTCACCGACGAGGCGCACCGCGGCTACACGGGCAGCGGCTACAACCGCAACCGCCTGCAGTGGAATGCCTCCGTCACTTGGAAATGCCTGAAAGGCCGTGGGCGAGTGGCCTTCGAGGCGCAAGACATCCTGAACCAGGGCTCACCGCACTACGCCGAGGTCAGTGCCAACAGTCGCGAGGAATACCGCTGGGAATTCTTCCACCGCTACGTCGCCCTCTCCTTCTCGTACCGCTTTGAACCCAAAGGTCATTGACCGGAGCCGCTTCGTCAGCCCGCCGCGCATCAGTGCGGCGTAGGCTGGAAGCGAGTAGCGAAGGGAAATAGCCAAAAGGCAGCAAGCCGTGCTGCACGAACCACGCTTTGACAATAAATAATAGCAAGAAAAATCCCCCTATTCGGCAATTATAATAGGGGGATATAAAGCGAAGAAATGAAATCAGAGACTTTTTACAATATCGGCAATGTAAGCATTGGAAACATTGCTAATCTCACTCTTGTCATATATTGTGAGAAGGGTTATCTCTATATCTTCCTCTTGTCCGATTTTAACGTTGAGGGTAATGACGCGAGTGCCGCCGCTTTTGCCACGTCCTTTGGTTGCAACAGCCATTCGGATTTTCCTTACTCCGCCGCCCAAGTCAACGCCTTGAAGAGGATTCTCTTCCAAAGAAGTCTTGAATGTGGCAAAATCACTTACCAGCGACTTATACTTCTTTGCCAACTTTTTAAACTGCCGCCTGAACTCGTCGGAAACATAAATGGCTGCAACTCTCATACCGCAAAACCATTTTGCATATCAGACAAAAAGCTTTCGGCAGTTTGCAGCGTCGTACCCGACTGCTTGGCCGCCCGTACTTCGCTAACAGCGCGCGTAAGGCTTTCTTCTACATATAGTTCTTGTTCCGTGCGCGTCGCATCCTTCGCCCGCATCTTTTCCGTAATGCGACGCAGTGCCTTCACGGCTTTCTGCATCATCGTCTCGTCCTGCGAGATGATGCTCAACTCGCGAAACAGTTCGGAGGAAAGTTCTAAAGAAGTCATAGTCTCAATCGTGGTTGTTCTGGCGGCAAAGATAGTGCAAACCGAATGCAAAGAACACAAGCCTTGCTTGATTTCTTTGCTGAGGTGCAGCCTATCTTCGCTTTTCTTGGCAAAGATAGTGCAAACCGAATGCAAACGAAAGCAGCCTTGCTTGATTTCTTTGCTGAGGTGCAGCCTATCTTCGCTTTTCTCGGCAAAGATAGTGCAAACCGAATGCAAACGAAAGCAGCCTTGCTTGATTTCTTTGCTGAGGTGCAGCCTATCTTCGCTTTTGGCTGCAAAGATAAGTATTCCCGCAAGATACTGGCGCGCCGCCCAGCCTTTCCCAGCAAAATCATTCAGTATAACCCAAACCATAACAAAGTAACACAATGAAACAAAATCTCAAAAGCATTTCACTCCCCTCTCCCGTCGGAGAGGGGTCGGGGGTAAGGCCGCTGGGCGTGTGCCTTTTTAGCCTTTTGTTCGCCCTCTGCACGCTTCCGCTCTCCGCCCAATCCCTCCCCGCTTTCTTCGAAAAGTACGCCGCCGAAGAGGGCGTGAAGACCAATCGCTCCGAAGCCAGCAGCTTCGAGACTTTCTCCCTCTACTTCCAGGAAGAGATGCCGCGCACCGTCTTCGACGAAGCCCGCAAGGACCTTGACACTCTCGTCCGCGAGGGCGACTTCCAGAGTGCCGACCCGCAGAAAGTCCTTGACATACGGGGCGACGAGGACGTGATACGCATCCTCCTTCCGCACTTCAAGGTATGGCTGCGCACCTCCGGCGACTTCCTCTCCGATGCCGTCATCGTGGAGGACTACACCGCTTCCGAATGGGACGCGCCCTCCCTGTTTGTCTCGTTCGTCACCGGCCGCTTCACGCCCGATGAGCTCCGCCGCACTTTCCGCTTCGACTTCGCCGAACCCTGAATACGCCTCTGAACCCTTGACTGTTAGCGTATATATACATAATTCAAGTTTCGGAAGTAGTGAAAGCCTATCAGTGCCGTAGGTATAGCTACCAGGGTGCAACCCTCTGGAAGCGTAGGCATCCCGCCTGCATCATTTTTCACGCGAGCCGCGTGTGTTCCCGACAGGCTGCTCACCTGATTGCCCTAAGAGGGAAACAGCATTGCTACGCTTGTCGCCTTTACAGGGCATTTTTACTACTTACGAAATTTGAAATACATAACTTTGCAGTGAAATGGAAACAGATTGAGTTATTCCTTACCAAATTTGTTTACTCAATGAAAGTTTTAGGCGACACCAATGATTATACTTAGCAACACACATACAATGAAACTCAACCTCAAGCACATCAGCCTCGCCGCCCTCTGCGCCCTCTGCGCTATGGCAGGGAAGGCGCAGACCTTCACGCCCGTCGTGGAGGACAGCATCGACTTCGTCATCACCGGCACCACGCCCGCCGCGACCGACAGCGTGGCGTGGTTTCTCGTGGCACCCTACAGGCAGTGCCTCGTGCCGCGCGTACCCGTCAAGGACGGCCGCTTCCGCCTTGAGGGCCGCCTGCCGCGAAACACGTTCCTGCAAATAGGCGACTTCGCCGACAACGACCTCCAGTTCATCGTCGATGACGTGCCTACGGACATCAACCTCGCCACGGGCGAGATGACGGGCAGCGCGCTGCAACGCCGCTTCATCGAGTGCCAACTGCGGCAGCGTGCCATCGAACGCAGCATAACGCCCTGGTGGGACAGCCTCGACGAGGACAGGCAGGAGGCCATCCAAATGATGCACGGCGGCTACCTCGCCCCCGCCACGCCGCAGGACACGGCCGACTTGGAGCGCTTCGCCAGCGCGATGGCCGACATGGAGGCCACGGGGCGGCAGAACATACGCCGCAACCTCGACAACGTCATCCCCGCCTACTACCTCCACGTCCACTACGGCGCGCTCAGTCCATCGGAGAAGCAGGAGTTTATGCGCGAGGATGCCCCCTATGCCCACCATCCCGCGATGCAGCACCCGTGGACGCGCTACTGGGGCGAGGAGCAGCAGCGCACGATGACGGGCGTACCCTACCGCGACTTCACGGCCACCGACAGCCTCGGTCAGCCGCACCGCCTCGCGGACTACGTTGACGGCAGCCACTACGTCCTGCTGGACTTCTGGGCCTCGTGGTGCGGCCCCTGCATCGCCAGCTTCCCCCACATGCGCCAGCTCCACGGACAATACAAGGATCGCGGCCTGCGCATCCTCGGCATCTCGCTCGACAAGGACCGCCAGGCATGGCTCGATGCCCTCGGCCTGCACCCTGGCCCCTGGCCGCAGCTCCACAGCCCCAGCAGCACCGGCACCGACGGGCAGGACGCCGCCGACCTCTACGGCATCGTCACCATTCCCGCCCTCGTCCTCATCGCCCCCGACGGCATCCTCCTCGCCCTCGACAAAGACCTCTACACGCCCCAGCAGCTCGACGCCAGGCTCGCGGAGCTGATGGGCGAGGCAGCCGAGAAATAGGCGCGCGTCCGAGGCAAACTATATTTCTTCGTACAATAAAAGAAGAAAAACTTCCATTTCTGTACGAGATTTTATAGTTTTGCACCAAAAACAGGCAGTATGACACCTATAGAAGAACTCAACGCGCTGAAGCAAATAGGAAATGTTCCCGTAAGCGGTGGACTACTCAAAAGTATTTTTCACGATTATCGTTCACCCGACAAGAAAGTCCAGGCACTGTTGCGGACTGGAATGCTCGTCAAGTTGAAGCGTGGGCTGTTTGTCGTATCCCCAGAGATTAGTGGCAAAATGCTTTCGATGGAGTTGGTCGCCAATCATCTTTATGCTCCTTCATATATCTCTGCGCATTATGCGCTACGCCACTATGGATTGATACCAGAAAGAGTATATGAAATCACGTCGGTAACGACCCTGCACAGCCGCAGGTTTGAGAATATACTGGGGAAGTTTTCCTACCGAGGTGTCTCATCGGCCTATTTCCCGATAGGCATCAGAAGCGAACTCTCAGAAGGCATTTCCTATATGATAGCCACACCAGAGAAAGCACTTTGCGATATGCTGATGCAGGAACGATATGTGCCGCCCCAGTCCTTAGCAAGCCTTGAGGCTTTCTTTGAGGAAGACATGCGCATAGACATTGATGACATACGGAATTTGGACAGTAGCATCATACGGGCATGTATGAACGTGGGAAACAAGAAAAACGTATTGGCAAACCTATTAAAGATTATGGCTCGTTCCCAATAGAGCCGCGACGAGATTATGACGATATTTGACGAAATGGTAGAGGCTCTGTCTCCCACCACGCCCAACGAGAAGATAAACGCAAAGCACGAGGTGATGCAGCAAATCACGCTGGCAGGCCTCGGGCGTAGCGGCTTCTTCGAACACGCAGCGTTCTATGGCGGCACATGCCTAAGAATTTTCCACGGCTTGCATCGCTTTTCCGAGGATATGGACTTCACGCTGACCGAGAAGAATGCGAACATTCACCTTGAGACCTACTTCCCTTACATCTCCGAAGCTTTCAAACTCACAGGCAAGGAGGTCGTCATCAAGAAAAAAGACAAGAAAACTTTTGGAAAGGTAGAATCCGCTTTCCTTAAGGAAAATACGGATGCCTACGACATCGCCTTTCAGACGGAAAAGAACATCAAGGTGAAGATAGAGCTGGACACTTGTCCCCATTTGGGCTTCAACTGTGAGCAGAAAATGCTACTCAAACCGTTTTCTTTTATGGTGCGCTGTGTCTCCCTTCCCGATCTCTTTGCAGGGAAGATGCACGCCCTGGTCTTCCGCAACTGGAAATTGCGAGTGAAGGGTCGCGACTGGTACGACTTTGAATGGTATGTGCGCAATCGGATTCCCCTGAATTATAAACATCTTCAGACCCGCATTTTGGAATTCAACGGCGTTATGCTGACACGGCAGGAGTTCATGGATATGCTGAAGAAGCGTTTGGCAACGACCGACATCAGTTCCGTTAAGGAGGACGTGCTGCGATTCCTTCGTGCCGCCCCCAGCGAGCTTGACATTTGGTCAAACGGCTACTTCCTCCAGCTGGCAGATATGATAGAATTTGAATGACAAAGCAACCACAAACAACACCCAAACAATGAAACTCAATCGTAAGAACATTCTACTCCCGTCTCCCCCGGAGAGGGGTCGGGGTGTGAGACCCCCTGGGGTCGAGGGGCTGGGGGTGAGGCCGCTGGGGCTTTGGCTTTTGTTCGCCCTCTGCGCCCTCACGGCGCAGGCGCAAGTGAAGCCCGACACGATAACTATCAACTTCCAACTCTCCAGCACGGCACGGGGCGAAACGGCTACGGTGGTATATCCCGACTTCATGACCTTCGAAACCTTTACCCTCCATCCTGCGACCGACAGCGAAGGACGCTGGAGCGTGAAGATTCCCGCCTACCGCCCGCTTCACATCCAGCTGTGGGACGACAACAAGATACAGGGCGTGGTGTGGGGAGTGCTCAACCTCTACTGCCGCCCCGGGACTGAAGCCGACATCCTGCTTGACGACGTGGGCGACCGCTGTGTCTTCACGGGCGAGAACGCCGAGGTGCATAACGCACAGATAGCCTATCCGCTGAAGGTTGAGAACTTCCACGGCCACATGTTCGACATGCCAATGCAGAGGGCGGCGCAAACAATCCGCAGCATCCACGAGCGGAACCTGCACCGCATAGACACGCTCCGCACGGCGCATCCCGACCTCCCGCGCGGCTACATAGAGATGCTCTATGCCTTGGCAGACTATGGCTTCGGCATAGATATGACGCAAAACGTGTTTGGCCATTTCACGGAGCAAATAGAGGAAATCCTGTCGCAAGGGCTCACCACACTCCCCAGCGAGATGCTTGACCTGCTGAGCGAAGCAGAGAGCCGCGAACTGCTCCACCCGCAGGGGATGATACCGGCCGATGCCACCACCTACTTTCGCGACGTCATCAACCTGGAAATGATGAAGCAAATAGGCTTCGTCGGCTTTGAAGTTGACGACGAGGGCGACATCGGGCTGGAGATACTCACGCGCGTTTATCCCATCACGCTGATAGACTCGCTGGACGTTTCCGACGAAGTGCGGGAACTGATGAAGACCTTCTACTATCTGGACAAATGCGGCGACGGGATGATGACCGCCCAGCGCGAAGCCTTTCTGCGCAGGGCTCTGAACGCGCATTCGTACGAGATGCTGACGGGGTATCTGGAGAACAAGACGGAGCGTTTTTCAGCCCCCACGGAAGAGGAAATCACGGCCATAGCCGAGGCACCCCTTGACAGCCTCACGGACGGGCAGGAAATCTTCCGCAAACTGGTGCAGCCCTATCGGGGGCGTGTGGTCTATATCGACGTGTGGGGTACGTGGTGCGGCCCCTGCCGTGAGGAAATGGAACATCTTCCCGCACTCCACGAAGCGCTGGCAGACCTGCCCGTAACCTACATATACCTCGCCAACAACTCCCCCGAAGAACTTTGGAGGAAGTCCGCCGTACACTACGGCCTCAACGGCACCGACTGCGTGAACCTCCGCCTGCCCGGCAGCCAGCAGCAAGCCGTAGAGAACCACCTGAACGTACACGGCTATCCCACCTACATACTCGCGGCCTCCGACGGCACCATCGCCCGCAGCGATGCACCCCGCCCCTCGCAGCCCGACTTCGTCCGACAGGCCGTCCTCCGCGCACTGGGGAGGGAGTAACATAGATAAGTGTATTCAGAACAAATGTTGATATTTCACAAGAACTGCAGTCGGCGGAATGATTAGGCACAAAAGCCTTGTCTGTTCGCGAGGAAAGGTATACTTTTGTGAACTGTAAATACAAATATATTGGATTATGAGTTCACAGATAACACTACTTGAAAGCATCCTCACGTCCTCGCGGACGGTGTTCACCACGCAGTCGCTTGCCTTGCTGACGGGAGCTGACGACAGTGCGCGGCTGGCTAAATCCCTGCACTACTACGTCAGCCAAGGGCGTCTCGGCAATCCCCGTCGTGGCATCTACACCAAGGCGGGCTACGACGAACGCGAAATGGCCTGCGCACTATTCCACCCGTCGTACATCTCCCTTGAATATGTCCTACAGCAAGCAGGCGTTGTATTCCAATACAGCGAGGCCGTAACGTGCGTCAGCTATCTTGCGCGCTCGGTGGAAGTGGACGGTCGCGACTATACCTTCCGAAAAATTGCAGGGTCTATCTGGGCGGGGATGGACGGCATCCGCATGGAAGACAACATCGCCATCGCCACACCCGAGCGCGCCTTCCTTGACATGGTATATCTCAGCGCAGGGAACTGCTACTTCGATAACCTGCGCCCTCTCAACCACAAACGCATAACCGCCCTGCTGCCCCGCTACGGCTCGGCCCGCCTTGCAGAGCGCGTGGACAAAATCCTCTCACGGCGATGAACCAGGACAAGCACAAATACTATATAGCGCAACTCCTCACGCGTTTCTTCCGCGATGCCGAACTGCGCACGCTGCTCGGATTCAAGGGCGGCACGGCACTGATGTACTTCCACGGTCTGCCCCGCTTCTCCATCGACCTCGACTTCAACCTCCTCGACCCCGCCAAGGAGCAGGCCGTATTCAAGAAAGTGCGCGCCACGCTCCGGCGTTTCGGCACGATTGACGACGAGGCCGTGAAACACTACGGCTCGTTGCTCGTGCTCAACTACGGCCGGGGCGAACGGATGCTCAAAGTGGAAATCTCCAACCGACAGTTCCCCGACAAGTACGAGACGCTCTCGCTCGCTGGCACCGACATCCGCGTGATGACGCTTCCCTGCATGTTTGCACACAAACTCTGTGCGATGGGCGAACGGCTCTCGCCGCGCGACGTGTTCGACTGCTGGTTCTTCCTCCAACGACAAACGCCCGTCAACGAAGCCATCATCCGCCAGCGCACGGGGCTGTCTGCCGCCGAGTATGCACGTCATTGCGCCACCCTCGTTCGTGAGGCAAGTCCCCGATTGCTGATGCAGGGACTCGGCGAAGTCATTGACGCGAAAACCAAGACTTTCGTCCGCACGCGCCTCATAGAAGATACCGCTACAGCCCTCGAACTCTTCGCCGCTTTCCCGCAAATAGACAGACAATAACACCCTATTCCAGCCCAGCAAACGGCTATATCAAACTCACCAAGCACAATGAAACGCAACCTAAAGAACATCTTACTCCCCTCCCTCGCCCTTTGGAGAGGGAGGGGCCGGGGGTGGGTGAGGCTCCTCCTCGTCCTGTTTGTTGCGATTCTGTCGCAACCCCTCCCTGCCCAAGTCTTCCCCGACAACGGCTACACGGGCGGCACGGCCATCGTCCGCGGACGCGTCACAAACATCGCCGCGCTGGGCATTCCGCCCGAAGAAATAGACCAAGGCCTTGCCCTACGCTACAGTTCGCCCCTTGACAGCTACGAGGGTACGACTATTCCCCTCCGTCCAGACAGCACGGGGCACTTCGAGGTACGCGCACAGTTGGCAAACACCACCGCCGCCGTGCTCGTCATGCAACAGGTCGTGCTGGAGCCCGGCCGCACCTACGACGTGACCATTGACGGAGCCACGTGGGCATCCACCTTTGCAGGCGACGACACGCAGCTCAACACTGAACTCGCCACCTATCCGCTGCCCGGGTTTGTATGGGACACGCAGCTGATGGACACCAAGACCGACGCCGAAGCCCTCAGCGCCGCACGCACTGAGATAGCCCGCCTCGACAGTCTCGAAGCCGCGCTCTATGCCGAGCATCCCGACCTCTCCCCACGCTACCGCGCACTGCACCACGGCTACGTCCGCAATCGGGCCGCCTCCTACCTCGTGCAACGCCGTTTCCTCTCCCCCGACGTGCGGCAGGACGACGGCACGCTGTGGGCCTACCTCCGCACGCTCACCGACGAGCTGCCGCGTCCCTACACGCTCACCGACGAACTGGCCTACGTCCTCACCAACTACGTCAGCAGCCTGCTCGACCCGCCCAGGCGCCGCGGCCTCAACCTGCCCTATATCCGCACAGCCCTTGACATAGCCGAGGAACGGTATGCCCCACGCTCCGACGCGGAAGCCCGCGAGCGGATGCAGAAGATTAGCGAACTGCGCACGCAGCTCGACGACTACGAGCGCATACTGCCCACCGCCACGGACTCCGCCCTGCAGGCGCACCCCGCCTTGCAGATGGTGAATGAGTTGTTCCGGCAGGCCGGCGACCCCGTCTTGTCCGATGTCGTCAGCGGCACCGCCGTTGACGAGCGGATGATGGAGGCGCACCTCGGGCAGATGGCCACGCTGACGCAGCTGCCCGCCGACCTGCGCGAACCCGCCATCGGCGCGATGCTCTACGGCCTGATGAGCCAGACCCACGCGCCCCTCTCGCCCGCCATGCAGCGCCTCGTCCGCACCCACCTGCGGGGCGACTATTACAAGCAGCAGATACTCCGCCGCAGCGACGAACTCGCCGGCTTTGCCGCCAGCCTCGCCGAGGCCGAGGAGACCGGATGCCTGCAAGACAGCGCACCCTTTGCGGGCATGACCGACGGTGAGGAGATATGGAAGAAAATCGTCGAGCCGCTCCGTGGCCGCGTCGTCTTCGTCGATGTATGGGGCACATGGTGCGGTCCCTGCAAGGCCGACCTCAAGCACCACACGCAGGCACTCCACAGTGCCCTTGCCGGCCTTCCCGTCAGCTACGTCTACCTCTGCAACCGCAGCAAGGACGACGCCTGGCGCTCCTGCATCGCCGAGTACGGCCTCGTCCTGCCCCATAGCCTCCACTACAACCTCCCCCTCGAGCAGCAGGCCGCCCTCGAAAAGTACCTCCAAGTGGAGTACTTTCCCACCTACATCCTCTTCCGCCCCGACGGCACCCGCGCCACCACGCCCGATCAGCAGCCTCGCCCCTACGACCCCGCCTCCGTACGCCGGCAGGTGGAAGTGGCGATGGGGAAGAATTAGCAGTCGGTGCTGTCCGATGAACTATGCGGATCGAGTAGGAGGTGAACACTAATCAGAGGTGTTCGCCTCTTTTCGTGTTCACTT
>CALFJG010000050.1 GCA_937877625.1 uncultured Prevotellaceae bacterium | reverse complement strand
GTACAACATGGTCTTCATATGGCCTTGAGGCCACACGAAGACCTCTTTAGTTTCAAGACTTCCAGAACAATCTCAATAAGGCAGCAAGAAAGCAAGGATTACTATAGACTATGGCAAAGACATCACTCAGTGCGGGCGAGATTATCCGCGACATGCTTATGAAGAGCGAGGCAGTCATGCAGCGCACGAATAAGATATTCCCTATAGCCACCGACAAGGCGGTACTGCCCTACATCCTGTACCGCCGTGCCGCTTTGGAGCATGAACCGACAAAAGCCGGACAGCCCGGAGCGGACACCGTGCGAATGGAGGTAGTATGCTATACCGCCAAGTATGCCGACGGCGTAGAGCTGGCCGAGGCCGTGCGCGAGGCACTGGACTACGCGCAGGGCGAGAAAGACGGCTTGAGGGTACGCAGTTGCGTATTGGCAGACAGCGAAGAGGGCTACGAAGATGATGCCTTTGTGCAGCAACTGGATTTTAATGTTAAACTATAAAGCGAAGTAAGATTATGGCATTACCAACAACAGGCTACATTAACGGTAGCGACCTTTTACTCAGTGTAGGCGGCAAGGCCGTAGGCCATTGCACCAGCCACACCCTCACTTTCAACAGTGAGACCAAAGACCGTGCAGTGAAACCCGCTGCAAGTGCATCCTACTCTTCCGGCTTGTGGAAGGGCAAGGGCGTTACGGGACTCAGTATCTCCATCAGTGCCGAGGGCTTGCGCTTCTACGGCGAGGCCGAGAACGGCTTTGACGAAATCGGTGCCAAGTGGGGCAAGGGCCAGGCTGTTGAGGTCAAGGCGTTTCAGCGCGAGGGCGACGAGAACCCCTACGTCGTAGGAGACTTCATTATCGCTTCTATCGAGGAGACCAGCCCCGCACAGGATGACGCAACCTACAGCATCAGCCTGGAGAGCGACGGCGAGCCTACGACCTATCCTGGCAAGAGCGCGTAACATCTAATTCCCGCAGACCATGAAGAAAGTGGAAATTACTATCAACGGCGAAGCATACCCCTGTAGGCCCACTATGGGGGCTATGCTCCGTTTCAAGAAAGAGACGGGCAAGGAGGTGACGGAGATAGACCCGGCGAGCCTCAGCGACCTTTGCACCTATCTTTGGTGTTGCATCGTGTCGGCATGTGCAGCCGAGAAAAAAGAGTTTGGTTTGTCGCTGATGGAGTTTGCCGACAGCCTCATACCCGACGAGATGGACGAGTGGACGCAGAGCATCACTGAAGATGCAGAGGCGGGAGGCGAGACCGACGGCGGCGAAAAAAAAAGCAAGTAGGCATTTATGAAGTCTTAGGCTATGCACTGGGGTGCATCCGGCTTTCGTATGACGATTTTTGCCGTATGCTACCCGAAGAGTTCGAAGAAATCTGCAAAGCCTATTCGGCACAGAGCGAGGCCGAGGACAAAGGCGAGTGGGAGCGCATGAGGCTCTTAGCCGCTATCACCGTCCAGCCACACGTCAAGGGCAAGGTGAACCCGCAAAAGCTGTTATCGCTACCGTGGGAGAAAACGCAGACACCGAAGCGGGAAGCCGTCAGCAAGGAAGATAGCAAGGCGAGGTTTGAGGCACTTGTGAAGAGGTTGGAAAAGTGAAAGTTGCGTACTATGGTTGTATCTGCTGAGAGCCGTTGATAATGTCGCG
This sequence comes from uncultured Prevotellaceae bacterium, assembly GCA_937877625.1. Taxonomy (GTDB): domain Bacteria; phylum Bacteroidota; class Bacteroidia; order Bacteroidales; family Bacteroidaceae; genus Alloprevotella. The sequence continues at coordinate 7,649 of CALFJG010000050.1, read as the reverse complement.
TTTCCAACTTTCTTCGAGCCTGTAGGCCACTACACAGAAAGAAACGAATGCTATCGGAGCACAGACAAGCGTAAGAAAACCGCTATAGATGCAGAATCCTACCGTCAGACCAAGGAATGACAGCAGGGCGACGAGCACCCAAAGACCGTTATGTTTTCTTGACTTCATGCGCAAAACTCTTTTATCTGCTGCAAAGATAAAAATAAAATCTGATATAAGTAAGTAACTGAGCGTTAAAAATGGCAAAAGAGATTAATTTTAAGGTACGTTTGACCGTAGACGGCAAGGAACAGCTTGTCACGGCCACATCTGCCGTAGCCGAATTGCGTAAGGTAATGGAGAATGCCAAGGGCAGTGCGGGACAGTTCCGCGACAAACTACTGGCCTTTACCCAAAGCGTGCAGAAGATGCAGCAGGTGTCGTCGGCTGCTTCGCAGATTGCGGGTACGCTCAACAGTGCCACAGCTGAAAGCCGTTCGTTCGAGGCCGCTATGAAAGCCGCCAACACGATGGCCGGAAAGGACGCGGCGGGATTTAAAGTGCTCAAAGGTCAAGTGGCCGAACTTGCGGCAGACATTCCCATTGCCCGTGACGCTTTGGCCAACGGCTTATATCAGGTCATCAGTAACGGCGTACCCGAGGATAACTGGATTTCCTATTTGGAAGCGTCGGCAAAGTCGGCCATTGGCGGCATTGCCGATGTGGGCGAGGTGGTAAAGGTGACATCCACTATCATTAAGAACTACGGTTTGGAGTGGAGCGCGGCACAGGATATTCAGGATAAGATACAGCTGACTGCAAAGAACGGCGTGACTTCGTTTGAGCAGTTGGCCGCAGCCCTGCCAAGCGTGACAGGCCAGGCGGCGCAGTTGGGCGTTTCGTTCAGCGAAATGTTAGCCGTAATGAGTACGTTAACAGGCGTTACAGGTAACACATCGGAAGTGGCCACCCAACTTTCAAGTGTGCTGACGGCACTAACCAAGGAAAGCAGCAAGGCACAGAAAATGGCCGAGGCGATGGGCATAGAGTTCAACGCCGCAAGCATCAAGGCCGCCGGAGGCTTGCGCAATTATTTGCAGGAACTCGACAAGACGATTACAGCCTACGCGCAGAAATCCGGCGAACTGAAAGAATCTATCTATGCAAAGTTGTTTGGACGTGCGGAGGCTTTGCGCCTGACAAACGCGCTAACTGGGCAATTGGCTGAGAAGTTCGATGAGAATATCAGGCAGCTTGAAGACAGTGCGGGTACGATGGAAAAGGCGTACAGCGGCATGGCAAGCACCGGAGAGGCAAGTTTGCAGAAGCTAAAAAACTACTGGAGCCAGTACACCGACTACATAGCATCGGTAGTAAGCCGTATTCTACCCGTACTTGATTTCAGCGCACAGGTGGGAGTGACCGCCACGTCTATACTTATACTGAGTAAACAGTTACACACCCTGAATGTTACCCTGAAATTGTCGCGCTTTGAGTTTGTGAGGTATATTGCCGCATACGCCCTTTTCGGTACGAACACCAAAAAGGCGGCAGCGGCCATGCACGTCATGTCGCAGTCATTCCGCAGCGCACAGACGGCGGCGATAGCGGCAAAGATTGCCTTTCGCGGACTGATGGCCGCTACGGGCATAGGCATTGCCGTAGTGGCACTGGGTACAGTCGTAGCCAAGTTGGCGGGCAGCTTTGACGATGCGGGAGCGTCAGCGAGGGATGCCGCCGACGGCATGGATGAGTTCGGCAAGGAGGCCGACAGCGTGAAACAGGCATACGACACCGCCCTGTCTTCTACCTACTCCGACCTGATGGGGCAGTTTGAGGGCCTGAAACAACAGTGGAAGTCGCTCAGTACGACCGCCGAGAAGATGGCCTGGATAAAGGCGCATCAGTCCGCATTTGACGATTTGCGCATAAGCGTTAGCGATGTATCTGACGCGGAAAGCATATTCAACGGCAATACCGATGCAGTGGTAGAGGCGTTTACCCGCAGGGCCAAGGCAGCGGCAAGGATGGCACAACTTACGGAACTCTACCGCAAGCAGATTGCGCTGGCTGATGAATACACGGCCACACAGACGGCCATTCAGGACGATGCCAACAAGAGCGGCAGACGCGCCAAGGCGGGCGACGAGATAAAGGACGATACCTATAAGAGCAAACGCTACGGCAGCGTGAACCAGCGAACGGGCAAGTGGGAGTTTTCCGAGCAGGGCGCACAACTCTACAGCGGCACGGACGTAAAGGCAAGCCCTGTTCTGGCCGCTATAGATAAGCGCATGGCGGCAAACGACGCTGAAATAAAGAAAGTAGAGGCGCAGTTTGCCGCAGAGGATGCCGAGGCAAAGAAGATACTCAGGCCCGGCAGGAAGACGAAACCGGGCAGCACCGACAGCAAGGGAGGTGATAAGCGGCAAATCGTCAAAGACCCTAAGACGCTTGAAGAATTGCGTACCAACATCGACCTGTCAAAGAAGAAACTGACCGGGGACGATAGCGACGAGCAACGGAAAATACAGCGCGATATACAGGCATGGCAGAAGAAAGCCGACACCATAGAACTTGCGCAGAAGAAAGCCGCGTTGCCAATCGGTGCAGTGGGCGAGGGCGACACGGTGGACACTGCCAAGATTGAGACGGCGGCAGACGCGAAGAGTGTCACGGAATACCTTAACAAGGTCAGGGAAGTAACGACCGAGAAAGGGAAGATAGCCGAGATTGACACCCAGATAGCAGCCGTAGAACTACGTCAGGCAGAACTACAGCGACCCGCAGACCCGCAGCACCTGACAACCATTCAGGACGTGAGCAACGAACTGGAATACCAGCGGACACTACGCAAGACAGCCGCAAAGGAGAGCCAAACGCAGATAGACAATGAGATTAACCGCCTGGAGGTGCTAAAGAAGCACATCGAGGATGCCGCAGTAATCGACATGCCCGATGAGGCTTTGCAGACCTACGACCAACTGAGCGTCAAACTGGCCTACTACCGCGACCAACTGAGTACGTCGCTACAGGAAAACCGCCCTGCAATCCTGCAACACATCAAGGATTTGGAGGAGATAGAAAGCCGTTGGCAGCGTGCGGACAAGGCCGCAACGATTTCGCCCAAGGTGGAGGATGCGGGCACGCTGAGAGAGATTGACGCGGCCATATCGTTCTACAGCAAGCAGCAACAGACGGAAGATGCGGCACAGATACAGAAAACACAGGAGATAATCGACCGCCTGACACAGAAGAAACGCGCTATCCAGTTGGGCGTTGAACTGCCACAGATGCAGCGCGAGGTGGAGGAGATTAACGCGCTGACAGGCCGAGAGTACCGCCTGAAGATAAGGGCGATGGGCTTTGACGGCATCGTGGATAAGATACGTGAGATTAACGCGCTGATGAAGAACCCCGACCTCACAGGCGGGCAGATGGCGCAACTTGAAGCCTTGCGCAAGAGTTATGCCGAGTGGGCCAAGGACGCGGTAAGGAGTTTCAGCACCTACCGCAAAGGATGGGACGGCGTGAAAGGCATAGGCGGCGGCATAGAGGGCATCACGAACGCCTTGGAGGGCAACGGCAACGCCTGGCAGACGCTGACGGGCATCGTTGACGGTTTTCTGCAAATCTACGACGGAATCAGCACCATCGTTGAAATAGTGAACATGTTGACGATGGCCACGAACCTACAGACCGGGGCCAAGGAGGCCGAGACAGCGGCCACGGCAGCGGGAACAGCCGCGACTATAGCCGACACGGCAGCAGTGGGAGCCGACACGGCGGCAACGATGGCAAACACGGCAGCAAAGAGCGGCGAGGCCGTCGCAGACGCTACGGCAGAGGGCGCAAAGATGCCGTTTCCCCTGAATCTCGTAGCCATTGCCGCAGGTGTGGCCGCAGTATTGGCGGCACTGGCTATGGCCGGGTCATTCGCTACGGGTGGCGTAGTGGGCGGCAACAGCCCGACGGGCGACAAACTACTGGCCCGTGTCAACAGCGGCGAAATGATACTGAACAAACGGCAGCAGTTGCGGTTGCTACAGATGCTTAGCGGGCAGCGCAAAATGTCGTACCCAGACATCAAGACCCCGGACGTGCCGAGGATTGATTTCCAGTTTGACAGGAACATGCTGCAGCCCGCAAGCGGCTTCAGCGGCACGATACGATTTGAGATAGAGGGCAGGAAGTTGGTAGGGGTTATGGCCAACGAGACGAATATAAGCAGTAAATCCGGCAAGCGGACTAACATAAAAATAGGATAGGTATGTATCTGAGTGGCAGATTTTTCGACCGAAAGAGCCGCCTTGTTACGGTAATGATTTCCACGACGGGCGACGGTGGCAGCTTAGAGATAGGCAGCGACGAAAGCGGTGTGTACTTCGCCGATGACCCGGTGGAGATTGCAAGCAACGTAAACGACACTTTCGACCATCTGTTGAGACATTCGGCAACTATCCGGCTACTGACAAAGTCGTTTTTGCCAGGACTGTTCTGTACGAATTGCCGTAACGCGGTTGTGAACATCTACCGCGACGGCAAATGCCTCTTTGCGGGTTTCCTGGAGCCGCAGACCTATTCACAGCCCTACAACGAGGTATTAGACGAACTGGAGTTGAACTGCATCGACGCGCTTTCGGCCTTGCAGTTCTCGAAGTACCTGAATGTAGGGCAGACGGGCGCAGACTACGTAAGCGTGAAGAGCGAGGCAAGGCAGCGCAGTTTCCAGACTATCATCAAGGAGATGTTGGAGGGCATAGCCATCAATCTTGACGTGACCTACTCAAACAGCATCCAGATACTCTACGATTGCAGCCGGGCAAAGGACAGCCAGCCCTACGACAAATTCCAAATGTTTACCCAGATTTCCATTTCCGACCTGCTGTTTTTGGGCGACGATGAAAACGACGTGTGGCAGCAGGATGTGGTATTGGAGGAAATGCTAAGATATTTGAATCTGCATATCGTACAGGAGGGCTTTAAGTTCTATATCTTCGCATGGGAGAATATCAAGGGAACCACGGCGATAGAGTGGCACGACTTCACGAAGTTGGGCGAAGTGGTGGAAACGACGCAGCCGCGAACGGTAGCGATAGAAACCGGCATCGTGGAGGATACGAGTACGCAGATAAGCGTAGGCGAGGTTTTCAACCAGATAGTAGTCAACTGTGACGTAAAGGAGATTGAAAACGTCATTGAAAGCCCGCTGGATGCGGACTACCTGACATCGCCCTATACGTGGTATCAGAAATATATGACCGAATATTCGTCGGACGGTGAGGGACATTCGGCCTACGACGCGTTTAACAATATGGTACATGGCCGGGCCACGGACTACGACGCAGCCGTTATAACAGACTGGTATCTGCAAGTGATGCAAAGCAAGTTGTGGACTTTTCCCGATGAGTACGGCAATGACCTGATAGACGCATATTGCAGCGACGGAACATATCAACAGAGACTTCCTAACTCGTTTGTGAATAAAATCGCGGCTGCAATTTTCTCAATAGGCAAGATTGAGACCAAGGCCAACAAGAGCGATAACAGCCCTACGCCAAATGTCAGCAGGTCAAACTATCTTATCGTAAGCATCAACGGCAACGAAAACGATACGCAGAGCGGATGCCGACCCAATGCCGACACGATTAAGGCGGCAATCCCGGTGGCCGTATATAAAGGAAATACGTCAGGCGGTGTGTTTTCCCCGTCTGACGATGATACCACAAACTACATCGTCGTTTCGGGGAAAATGGTGCTTAACCCTGTTATGAACGTGACGGAGGAATACACGAAGTTGCGCAATAACAATGACTGGGGCAATGCGTATTGGCACCATACCGTACCAAGCAGAAACAACGATGACGGCAGGTATTACACACAGCAGCTTTGGCAGGCATACACCCCGAACAGCACGCCCACATGGTCGCAATACTTAGACAAAGGGCTTATGCCGTTTACCAACACCGGCCCGCAACTCTACGAATACAACTACAGCGAGGTAGGCGACAGCAGTGATAAAATATCGAAAGTGTCCGTACTTGCCTGTATGCTGATAATCGGCAATAAGTGCGTAGTGGAGAAATCGCCAGGCAATGGCTTAGGCACGGGAATACCCTATACAGGTCACGGACAGCCGGGCGACTTTGTTTGGCGAACATACAAGACGCGTGAGCAGTGCAGCAGCGATGATGAATATTATCAGCAGTGCTTCTATATCGGCATAGACCCGAAGATAGGCGACAAGATAATAGGTACGGAGTTCGATATACAGAACAATATCACCTATACGATGGGCATCGAGGCAAGCGGCGGCACGGCCATTCCCATCAAACGAACCGACAACGTGAGCGGTACGGTGCAGTTCATGATACTTGGCCCCGTAAACGCCGTTTGGGATGATATTACGCGCCGTCACCCTACATTCTTCCGTAGGATCAGTAACAGCGTGCCTTTGCTTGCACATGTCAGCAATATCCAGATAAAGGACTTTGAGATAAAGGTGTACAGCGACAACGGCATGATTAACAATACAGGCGACAATGACCTGATATATATGTCGGACACGGGCGAGGAACACACCAACAGAAAGGACGATATAGAGTTCAAGATAAATTCGGCCCTGACAACGGACGAATGTAAGGAGTTGGGCGTTACGAATGCCGTGAAGATGTCCACGCCGATGTATGGCGGTGCAGGGGTGCTTTCCATCTACGACTACGTGCGGGGCATTCAGGAAAAGCCCGAAAGGCTATACGTTGACAGTTACTACGACGAATATCATTTGCCGCGTGTCACCATGACACAGAAACTTGTAGACGCGGCGGGCAACGTCGGCCTCTTCAATCATTACACCCACCCGGCAATGGGCAAGGAGTTTTTTGTAGTGGGCATCAGCCGCAATCTCGCAGGGGCCTATGCCGAACTGACTTTGAAAGAGGTGGGCGAAGACTGGGGCCTCGTGGACGTTAAGGTTATCAGCAAGTCGAAAGCCATAGAGATAGGCGACGGTGCGTATAAGGCACTTTTAGAGAAGTTCAACAAGAAACTGGAGGAACTGAAAGGCAACCTGCAATACGTGGAGTATGCCGAATGGTCAGCAAACGTCATGTACTACTGTGAGGCGTACAACAGCGCGACGGGCGTTTTTGAGACATCGTATGTGTGGAACAGGGGAAAGAAGTGGATGTGCCTGAAGACCCTTACGACCCAAGAGCCGAAGTTCGGTTGCACCGACTGGCAGGTAGTGGAGGGCGACACTAAGTTCTATCTGGACTTCACGGAGGACTACCAGCTGTATGACCCCGACAACTTCAACGGCACGCTGACCATCGAGGCCAAGTGGGGCACGGAGGACGTGACGGACATTATAGAGCAGGGCGACATCGTTTGGGAGCGTGAGACCAAGGACAAAGACGGCATCGTGCGTGAACTGTCGGATGAGGCATGGAACATCAGGCACGACACGGACAACTGGCCCACGGAGCGCAAGCAGCTCGTAATGGTGCATTCAGATTTGGACGCAGGAAGTACGGGCTTCCCATCTTCCGTCAAGTTCAGGGCAACGGCCACGTTGAGGGACGGAGTGGATGAAATGACAGAGAGTGTGGAAATAGAGTATTAACAATAAAACGACAAAGGCAATGAAGATTAAAAGATTTGATTTCAAT
>CALFJG010000049.1 GCA_937877625.1 uncultured Prevotellaceae bacterium | reverse complement strand
CTAAGCCGCTGGCGAGGTACATGCCGCTCGTGTTACCCTTGATGCGGTAGAAGCCGGCGGTGGGCAGGTTCAATGAAGCTGCGGCAAGCAGACCTTGAAGAACAGTAAGATTAGTGGAAGTGTAACCTTGTGATTCTATACCAGCAATGACGGTTGGCATTTGGGACTCATAACCAGCAAAATCACCACTTAAACTATATTGATTTTGAGAAGAACCGAATGTCATCGTCTTCACCTGTGCAAGAACGTTGTTAAAGGCAGTCTGTCCATTGAAATAGTCTTCCAGCGCGGCGAGAGCAGCTGTGGAGTCAAAGTCGTCAGCCTCGCGAATGAGGTACTGGTTACCTGCATCGCGCGTTGTCCAGCCATTGACTACAATACCCGTAGCGTAGTTAGACACGTTCACACCGTAACTGCCATAGGTGATAAAGAAAAGTGGGCTGGTTGTGTCGTCAATTCCGAGAGCGGTAACATCGCTTAAGTCATCGGTAAGTCCAGGTTGATCGGCTATGTTGTTGATTGTGGAAGGATTGGCTACCCATTTGCCGTCAGCTATACTATAGAGGTAATAGTTGCTCTCGTAACTGATGATAGCAAAATTGCTTGCACTATAGCTTGTGCCATTGGTAGAAACCATCTGTGTGCCGTTTGTGCCGAGATAACCGCGCTCGCAATTAATCAAGTAAGCCTTAGTGTTGCTTAAATTAGTAAGATCAGTGATAATCGCGCTTTTTTGTGTGCGTGTCACGGTGATGGTGCAGTCTGCATCGCCGATGGTGCCGCTAACTGCATAATCATAACGATCTAAAGCGTCTGTGCCTATAGAGCTGGGAACGTTCACCTCGCTGTTCTTCTGCTGTGACACTACCTCGCTGCCTACCAGAGAACCGCCATCGTAGAGTTCGTAGGTGACGTTTACGAATGCGGTGGGATCAGTAAATTCTACGGGGTAGAGTGTCCAGATGTTGTTCCCGCTTGTAGAGGTGTTTTCGCCAGAGCCCCAGAAAGCCAGCGTATTGCCAGCAGCGTTGTTGTCCACTCGGCTACCCGATTTAGTGTTAAGATTCCAAGCAAGAGCGGTGTTTCCTGATGTGGTGAAATAGACTGCATAGGTGCCTGCACCGGAGAAATACTTGGAAGTTTTGAGGTCTGAGGTAATGAAAGCACCGTCTGCGAACTGGATGTTGTAGAGATCTTCTGTACCTGTGCTGAAGAAGCGGACAAGGTATTGGGTGTTTTCTTCAGCCACCGCACCGCTGAGCGTAGTCGGCGTAACAGTCGTAGCGGCACGTTTCAGCGTTTGTCCCAGGCCTACGTTGTACATAGGCGACTCGCCACCGCGCACCTGCGTGAGGATGTACCAGTGGTCGTTGTCGCTGGCAGACGTGGCAGCCGTCATAGAGGTAGTGGCAGTACCTACTTCCATCAAATAGCCGCTGGGAATGGTGGGGAATAGTTTAAGGCCGCTGCGGGTAATGGTAATAGTGCAGTCCTCGTCACCGATGGTACCTGATACGGTGTGGTTATAATCATTATCGGTTAGAGATGCGGGAATGCTCACCTCGCTGTTGGCATCCTGAACCACGGCTTGGCTGCTAATCAATGTGCCATTATCATATAGCTCATAAGTTACCACAACTAAGCCGGCATTAAGCGTATAGTAAGCATTAAGCGTAGCATCCGCGCCATTGACGGTAAGGCTGTAAGTATCGTTAGCCGTATAGCCACTTATCTCGGGAGCCGAAACCGTCTCACCGTTTTCTTTTTCCACAACAGTACTTTGAATCAACTCATTGCTGCTGTCGTAGCAGTTGATGGTTACGGTGTAGTATAACGTCGTAACCGTTACTTCATAGATGTTATAGCGGGAGTAAACACCTGCAAAACTTGTTGCTGCACCCATTGGGTATTGGGTGTCATTACCACCATAACGGTTCAAGTAAAGGCTGTTGTTGGCAAAGCGGAACTGGCCTTCGTCCACGCCGTCGGTGTTGAACGTATAGTTCACGGCCGTGGCTCCGAGCGTCAGACGAGTATTGTTTGCCAGTGTCTGATAATAAGTACCGGTCAGAACCTGCTGGATCTGCACGTTCGTGCCATCGTAGATTAGCTTGACAACAGAGGAATAGTCGTAGCCAGACTTTGCGTCCATCCGGCTGTTGGTCTCATCGTAGTAGTTGTAGAGCGAACTGCCACAATTCTTCAGAACGTAGTACTTGTCGCTTGACAACGTGCTTACATCGGTCACTTGGTCGCCCAGAGTGACTTGGTAAGTCACAGCATATCCTGCCATTGCAACGAATAGCAAGACGAGCAGAGAAGTAATTTTTCTCATAATGTTTAGGTTAATTTGTAAAAGTAGTTTTGTGATAAACAAGATATTCGCGGCAAAAGTAAGGCAATCAAGGGAGATAGCCAATTTTTGGTTTGTTTTTTTTCAGCGACAGCAGAAAGCAGAGCTTGTAGAGTTGGAAAAATGAGAGGCTTGGGTGTTGGCTGATGAGGTTTCGGCAGAGTAGTGGCTTTGCGAAACGGAAGAGAAGTCGCAGCGGGGCATCAAGGTGCCAGTTACGCAGTCGCTCGGCAAGTCGTGCCACGGAGATTTCACATTGTATGTCGTAGGGCAGACGTGTGAGGTTGCGCAGTGCGGCCTCTGTGTTGGCGAGGAACGCGGGTGAGGGTGTTATTCCTGTATGAAGGAGTGCGTTGTCCGTATGAAGAACAGAGAAGCCGTGCCGTTGGAGGCTGAGGCCGAAGGCTGTGTCTTCGTATCCGTATTCGTTGAGGCTATCGTTGAAAGGCGCGGTGTCCATCACGCGTCGGTTTACAAGTATGTTGAATGTAGAGATGCACTCATAGGGATGAGCGTTTCTCCACTGTGCGTTTCGTCTTCCCTTGCGTGTGGCTGCGGTTTCGTATTTGTAGCGCAGTTCACAGCCGCGTGTGGCGGGCGGCGGGGGATTGACAAGCCCGCCGCACACCACATCGGCGAGGGTGGCATCGGCGAGATGGCGTATGAGAAAATCGGGGGCGAGAACTTCGGCATCGCTGTCGATAAATAGTAGCCATTCGCCCCGCGACTCCTTATATAATATATTGCGTGCTCGCGCGCGACCTTGGTTGACAGGCTGCCACAACACACGGCATACCCCCTCTTGCTCTAAGGTTTTCAGTGCGTTGATGCTTGTGGTGTCGCTGCTGGCATCGTCGAGTACGAGGATTTCCGTCTCCGCATAGGTTGTGTTTGTCTGACGAGCCAAGGCTCGTACCAGAGCGTTAGGCGCGAAATTGCGGGTAGGGATGAGAATGGAGAGAGACGGGTGGGGCTTTTCAATCATTCTTTTCAAGTTTCGGAAGTAGTGTAAAATCCTTTAGAAGGCATTGCAGGCGAGCCGCCTGTACTCCCAGGGGTTGCTATACTTACGACACGGATAGGTTTTCATCACTCCCGCACCTTGATTATTCTATATCAAAATAGATGTCTTCTTCCTCGTCGTCAGTATGGGTGGTGGCTTCCTCGTCTTTACGTGCTGCTGCCTGGCGTGCGGCGTTGGGCAGCGGATTGCCGTCGGCATCAAGAATACCGTAGGTGGTACGCAACACACGGAACTCCGTGCGTCGGTTCAGCGCGTTGCACGCCGCTTGTTGCAAGGAGTCGAGCGTCAGTATAAATGCCTCGGTGAGTGTGTCGCCCTCGTGCAGGAAAGGATAAGTTTCTGCTATCTTCTTGCTCACCACTTTAGGTGCAGCCTCGCCGTATCCGTGGGCTTCGAGGCGTGCGGAGTCTATGCCGTGGTTGATGAGATAGTCCACCACGCTCTGTGCGCGGCGTTGCGACAATCCGAGGTTGAATGTGTCGCTACTCACATAGTCGGTGTGTGCGGAGAGTTCTATCGTTATGTGTGGGTTCTCGCGTAGCGTGCCTACTAAGCGGTCGAGTGCTTCGGTGCTTTCGGGCGTGAGGTCGGCCTTGCCAAACTCATAAAAGATGCCTCGCACAAGCACGGGGATGTTCATTGATGGCAGGGGGAACTGCAGGACGTATTGGTGTTCTTCCGACACGGAATGGGTTGCCACGAGTGCGTTTTGCACGCTGAGGTAGTCTTTGCATACGGCGAGGAACACATATTTCACGCCGGGCGTTACTTCGCGCTCAAACGAGCCATCGGAGAGAACGCTGAGTTTCTCGTTTGTGCCGTCATCGCCTACCATATAGACTTGTGCTTCAGGTAGTTCGTATCCGTCGCGTTCGTACACCCAGCCTTTCACCGTGTGTAGCGTTTCGGGATATGAGAAACTGTAGATCTTGTCCCATCCGCGTCCGCCCGTGGCGCGGTTGCTGCTGAAAAAGCCACGGCGGTGCAGCCCGTCGAAGGTCATTCCGAAATCGTCGCCGTTGGAGTTCATCGGCGCGGGCAGGTGCTCCACCGTCCATCGGTGGGTAGTGGTGTCTTCGTTGGCGCAGAAGAGGTCGAGGCCGCCCATTCCCTCGCGTCCGTCGGAGGAGAAATAGAGTTCTGTGCCGCGCAGTGTGGGAAACATCTCGTTGCCAGCGGTGTTTATGTCGGGTCCGAGATTTTCCACCACACCCACACCGTGTCCGTCGAGTGACGCGCGCCAGAGGTCGTACCCGCCATATCCGCCAGGCATATCGCTCACGAAATAGAGCCACCGCCCGTCGCCGCTGGGAGCGGGGTGGGCATAGGAAGAGAGTGTGTCGGCGGTGATGTTTAGTTGTTGCGGTTTCGTCCATGTGGCATCGCTTCGCTGGCTGGTCCAAATCTCGGCCATACGTGGATACTCCGGGTCGGTGCGGCAGATGGTGAGGTACATCGTGTGTCCGTCGGGGCTAAAAGCGCATGCGCCTTCGTCATATTCAGTGTTTAAGCCGCCCTCTACTTCCTGCGGGCGAAGCCACTTGCCTTGTTCGTCCTGTCGGGCAAACCAAATGTCGCCGGCCATCTCTCCCGTGATGCCGCTAAGGTCGTCGCCCGTGACTTGTCGGCGGGTGGTGCTGAAATAGAGTTGTGGCATTTCGCCCGGTAAGAGTGCGGGGCTATAATCTGCTCGTGAACCGTTGAAAAGAGTTTCCATTTTAATGGTCCACGCCGAGCCCTCGGCCTTTAACCTCGGTGCGCTCTCGCACGAGGCCATACCATACCACGCGGCAGAATCGCCGGGATAGATAGAAAGGTATTGCTGATAGGCACGCGCCGCACTCTTGTAGTCGCCCTGGTAGCGAAACATATCGCCCTGACGTAGCCATGTGAGCGTATCGGTAAGTCCTAAGTGCTCAGCACTACGATAGGCCCCGAGGGCACGCGCCGTATAGCCGTAAGCACGGAAACACTCACCCATCTTATATTGTAAGAGTGCGCGCCGTGGCTTGTCGTTACTCGGTGTCATCGTATAGGCGCGGCGATAGTGTCCTGCTGCTTCGGCATACTCACCCAACGCCAAATAACTATCGCCGCGACGCTCGGACTTCTCCGATGTGGCACACGAGAGCATTGTGCAAGCACAGAGCGTTATCAAGCATTTTGAAAAGATGCGTTTCATACCATAATAATAGGTGGGTTTTAACCGTTTGTCATCTTTATGGCTCTTTTTGCTTACTGCTGTACGTTTCATCGGTCGTGTAGCCCGCTACACTCACTCTTCAACTAACAGACAGAAAGCAAAAAATAGCTCAGAAATCTGACAAAGCGAATGAATAGAACCCACCTATAAAACGTGCGGCGCGGCGATTTATTACATTAAGCGTTGCAACATTATCGTTGTGCGTTGCAACAGAAATGCAAGCGTTCAGCAGATAAGCGGCGATTAACGGTGTAGGATTTCTTTAGGCTGATTTCTTTAATTCTTTGGTATTTTGTAGTTTTGCGGCGAAGAAAAGAGAAAAACTAAAAGCAAACGTATGAAACAGATTCTTAATGGCCGTATTCTTACCCCTGAAGGGTGGCTCTGCGGCGGTTCCGTGGTTGTGGCCGGCGGCAAGATCCTTGAGGTGTCGAACAACGCGTTGCACGTTGACGGTGCAGAAATCATTGATGTCAAAGGCGGCGATGTAGTGCCTGGCGGCATAGAACTGCACGTCCACGGCGGCGGTGGCAGAGACTTTATGGAGGGCGACGAGGAGGCTTTCCGTGTGGCTGTTGATGCGCACCTTCACTATGGCACCACGGCGATTTTTCCCACACTCTCCTCAAGCTCTCCGGCGATGATACGTGCGGCGGCTGAAACCTGCCAGAGGTTGATGAAAGAAGAGGGCAGCCCCATCCTTGGTCTTCATCTTGAGGGCCCGTATTTCAACAAGGCAATGGCCGGTGCGCAAATGCCCGAATACATCACTCCGCCCATACCGACAGATTATGAACCGTTGTTGACAGAATACCCTGGCGTGATACGTCGCTGGGATGCCGCACCGGAACTCCCTGGTACGGAAGAGTTTGGACGTTTCTGCACCGCCCACGGCTGTCTGCCTGCCATTGCTCACACCAAGGGCGAGTATGAGGATGCCCTTCGTGCGCTGAAGGCGGGCTTTACGCACCTGACACACTTTACTAACGCTATGAGTACGATGCATAAGGAGCGCGAGTACAAAAAAGTGGGCATAGTGGAGGCAGGCTACGAGCAAGAGGGTTTCACCGTGGAGGTTATAGCCGACGGCATACACGTGCCTGCGCCGCTGCTCTCTATGATATATAAGATTAAAGGAGTAGAGCGTATGGCGCTTATCACCGATGCGTTGGCTGTGGCTGCGAGCGATGCCACGGAGGCGTTTGACCCGCGTGTGATTATAGAAGACGGTGTTTGCAAACTGGCCGACCGCAGTGCGCTGGCGGGAAGTATTGCTACGATGGATCGCTTGGTACGCACGGCGATACAGCAAGCCGCTATCCCTGCTGCCGATGTCTATCGTATGACGAGCGAGACACCTGCACGCATTATGGGCGTTTACGACCGAAAGGGCTCTCTCGAGAAAGGCAAAGATGCCGACATTGTTGTTTACAACGCTCAGCAAGAACTGCAACTTGTGATGCAGGCTGGAAATGTCGTTTGTAGCAAGTAGCGCAAACATAATGAGATAGTGTGACTATGCAACGCGGGTTGTTTAGTCACGCTTTTTTTTGCTTGGATAGAAAAAAGTGTTACTTTTGCCGCGTAATTAGAAATACATAGCAGCAAAAGTGCGGAAAGAATTCCCTAAGCTTTCGTATATATGGCTTCAGGAGTTCTTTCGTTTCTTTTTACTGTTTTTTCTCAACAAATCTCAAAAATGGCTTATATGACACAAGAGGGCTATGACAAGATGTTAGCCCAGCTCCGCCGTATGGAGCAAATTGAACGTCCGGCAGCCTCGGCGGCGATAGCCGAGGCTCGCGACAAAGGCGACCTTTCGGAGAATAGCGAATACGAGGCTGCGAAAGAACATCAGGCGATGCTTGAAATGAAGATTAACAACCTGAAAGCCACTATTGCCGATGCGAAGATTATAGACAAGTCGCAGCTCAAAGGCGACACGGTGCAGATACTCTCCACCGTGGAAATACGTAACGTAAAGAACAAGGCTCTGATGAAATATACCATTGTAAGCGAGAGCGAGGCTAATTTGCGCGAGGGGAAAATCAGTTCGGCGACACCTATTGCCCAAGGAATTCTTGGCCATAAAGTGGGCGACGTGGTGAATGTAAAGATACCTCAAGGCACTATCCAACTTGAAATAGTAAGCATCACCTTTTGAGCAACTTATCGTAAGTTTGGTTTCTGGGAGAGGACGTGTGCTTACGTTCAAAGGCTAAACCTATCTAAACCATAAAAAGTTATGACAATCTTTTCAAAGATCGTTCGCGGAGAAATTCCTTCTTATCGTTGTGCCGAGAACGAAGAGTTTTACGCTTTCTTGGATATTAACCCCGTGACGCGCGGCCACGTATTGGTTATTCCGAAGCGCGAGGTGGACTACTTTTTTGACCTCAGCGATGAGGAACTCGGTCGTATGATGTCTTTTACCAAGCGTGTGGCAGCTGCAATAAAACAAGTGTTTCCTTGTAAGAAGGTCGGTGTTGCCGTGATGGGACTTGACGTAAACCACGCCCACGTCCACCTGGCTCCGTTACAGTCGGAAATGGATATGGACTTTGGCAAGAAGAAGCTCCAACTCCCTGCCGAAGAGATGCAGCAAATAGCAGCGGACATTGCTTCGGCTTTTGGCCGTCAGTAACACTAACTCTATGGGAACTGCCCTATAGTGTTGATGGCACTTGCTTTTTTTGATACAATATGCTGCGCCTTCTCATAGATGACAAGATTCCTTACATTCGCCAGTTAGCAAACAGACTCGGCGAATGTTTCTATATGCCTGGTTCTGCCATAGGGTCAGCTGATGTGCGTGATGTGGATGTCTTGATAGTCCGCACACGTACGCGGTGCGACCGCGCATTGCTTGAGGGTTCAAGGGTGCGCTTTATCGCTACCGCCACTATCGGCTACGACCATCTTGATGTGGACTATCTACGAGAGGCCGGCATTGCTTGGGAGAATTGTCCGGGTTGTAACGCGAGCAGTGTGGCGCAGTATGTGGAGAGTGTGCTTATCTTGCTGTCTCGTACTGGACGGATAGACTTACAACGTAGCACCATAGGTGTCGTCGGCGTGGGACACGTGGGTAGTCAGGTCTGTGCGCGTGCTGCGGCTTTGGGGCTCAGCGTGCTTCGCTGCGATCCGCCCCGCGCACGTAGCGAAGGCGGTTATTTCGTGTCGTTGGCGCGTTTGCAAGCCGAGGCAGATATTATCACGTTTCACACGCCACTGACGTTTTCGGGCGAGGATGCAACGTACCATCTGGCAGGTGATGCTTTTTTCGCGGGGTTGAAGAAGCCTGTGGTGCTTATCAACACGAGTCGCGGTGAGGTGATAGACACCACATCTCTCTTACGCGCGATGGAGGAGGGGACGGTTTCGCAGGCCGTTATAGATACTTGGGAGAATGAACCCGACATCAACATACCCCTTCTTCAACGCGTTTTCATCGGCACGCCCCACATTGCGGGTTATAGTGCCGATGGCAAGGCACGTGCCACACAGATGGTGCTTGAGGCTGTGGCGCGCTACTACGGGTTCTCTGACTTGCGCTTTGATGTAGCTCCGCCAAGACTAAACTATAGTGAAGAAGATGTTCCGCAGCAAACCCTTGAGCGCAAACTTTTCCTCTATGACCCCCGCCGCGATAGCGATGCGCTCAAGTCCTGCCCCGCCGATTTTGAACGGCTTAGGGCAGACTATCCGCTACGGAGAGAAAGATATGATTAAGGTATGTTCCATAAACCGATGAAACACCGTCTATAGAACATACCTTAAACCTTTTAGAAAATCCCTTTTCCCTACATCTTCTCTCCAAAACTGAGGTCGCCTGCATCGCCGAGTCCTGGTACGATGTAGGCGTTTTCGTTGAGGCGTTCATCGATGGCTGCTGTCCATAGCGTTACGCTGTCGTCGGGGAACACACGGTGCAGGTGGTCAATGCCCTCGGGTGCGGCAATGGTGACACAGAGATGCAACTTTTTCGGCTCGCCGGCGCGGAGGAAAGCTTTGTAGGCGAGTTCCATACTTCCTCCCGTAGCAAGCATCGGGTCAACCAAGAGGAGAGTACTCCCGGTGAGGTGGGGCGAGGCCATATACTCTAGGTGGATTTTCATACGCTCTACATTGCCTTCTTCTCTGTAGGCCGCCACAAAGGCACTGTCTCCCTTGTCGAACACGTGTAAGAATCCTTCGTGAAAGGCCAATCCCGCGCGTAGCACCGTGCCGATAACGATATGGTCGGTGGGGAGTGACATCTTTCTTGTACCCAACGGAGTTGTGACGTTTACAGACGAATAGTCAAGCGTGCGGCTCAGTTCATAGGCCATCACTTGACCAATACGCGTGAGGTTTCGGCGGAAGAGTGTGCGGTTTTGCTGAAACTGTTTGTCGCGCAGTTCGGCCATATAAGTATTGAGTACAGAGTTCGTGGCTTCAAGATTGATGACTTTCATGCTCTTTACAATGTCTATGAGGTTTAAGGCTTACAGGTAGCCGCTATCTCTACCTGCGTGAAGCCTTAAGACCTTAAAAACCAATCTTTTGTTTCACTTCTCGTCCGTCAGCTTGCTGGATAGTAAGGACGAAGATGTCGCCGCTGTTTCGCGGTGCAGTGATGGTGCTGCCGTGTGTCTTGCGTACGATACGGCCTTGCAGATCGGTGAGCGTGAGTGATGCTACGTCGCCGCCCACGCTCACACGACGTCCGCTAAAAGAGAGCGTTGGGGTAGTAGGCTCTGTTTGTACTTCGTTAATAGCCGTCGGCACGCCATTGAAGAAGATATATACCTCGTCGCCGGCGGAAGAGGGAATTTCCACGTTGTTGTCGTCAATCACCGTGGGACTTACTTCGTTTCCGCTGATGAGTATTTTTACCGTACTCTTGCCGATGCCCGTGGCTTTGACGCGCAGGGGCTGTCCTTGGTTGTTGCGTATCACCACGCAGTCGGGTTTGGCATTCTTCCAAGCAATGTCAACGGTGAAGTCGCCAACGGCTTTCAGTCCGTTGATATGTCCGTTGCGCCATAGTGAAGTAGGCAGGGCTGGTAAAATCTCTATCGTTCCCGTGTGGCTTTGTAAGAGCATTTCGGCCATACCGGCGCATGCACCGAAGTTGCCGTCGATTTGGAAATAGTAGGGAGCGTGTACGTCGAAGAGGTTATAGAACACGCCGCCGCTGCCTCGTCCGGCAATGAGTGCGTAGTCAAAGATTTGGTGGGCGTGTGCCCCGTTCTTGGCACGTGCCCATAGGTTTATTTTCCACGCCATAGACCAGCCGGTGCTGGCATCGCCGCGCAGTTGCAGGGAGTTTACGGCAGCGTTGAAGAGGTCGGTGCCTTCGGTCACTTGGCTGAAAGGATACAGACACATCAGGTGTGAGCTGTGTCGGTGTCCGTTGGCTCCGGCGGTGTAGTCGGAGTATTTCCATTCGCGCAGAATGTCTGTGCCGCTACTGATGCCGTTCACCGTAGAGCCCCAAGTGCCTGTGTATTGTTCTATAGCAAGGCCTTTGTCAAGTTTCTCATAGCGTTCGCGGAGCGTAGCAATGTCGGTGTCGCTGATGCCTGCCGCATCGCCGAGTACGTCGATGGCTTCAAGCGTGTTGGCAAAGAGTTCTGCCACGAGTTGTTGAGCGTGGGCTACGGCATTCTCGCTACTGGGGCCGTGTTCTGGCGAGTATTCATTAGGGCATTCGTAGGTGCCATCGCTGGCCTGTACGAGGCGTTCCATCCAGAATTGTGTAGCACCCCACATAGCAGGGAAGGCACGTGATAGGAAGTCGCGGTCGAGCGTATAGCGATAGTGTTGCCAGAGGTGAGTAACGTACCAGGCGTTGGCGATGACGTAGTTGGTCTGGAAACTGCCGCGCCCGCCGAAAATGTTGTTTTCTGTGATACACGTCCAGCCTTTTGTTTGTCCTGCCATACTGGTAGCGTATTGTTTCCACTGTGCGCTTTGCGACATATTGATGATATAATCCAGGAGAGGCAGGTGGAGCTCGCTAAGGTTAGTAGGCTCGGCTGGCCAGTAATTCATCTGCACGTTGATGTTAGCGTGGATGTCAGCTCCCCATGGTGCGCTGCTGCTGTTGTTCCAAATGCCTTGTAGGTTAGTGGGCAGGCTCACTCCTCGCGAGCCGGCAATGGTAAGGTAGCGTCCGTAGTCAAAATAGAGTTTCTCGAGCATCAGGGCTCCTGCTGCCGTGGTGCCTTTCTGTGTGCTGTAGTTGTTGACGAGTGTTTCTGTGGGCTGTGTGTTTTTCGCCGCGTCGAGTACAAATTCTACACGGTCGAAGAACTGTTTATGGTCGGCCACGTGGTCGGCGTAGAGGTCGTCCCAAGTCCGCTGGGCAGCGGCTTGTACGCGTTGCTGCATCGTTTGTGCGAGGCTTGTACGCAACGCGGCACTGACGTAGGTGCTGGAGGTGGGATCGTAGTCGGTGCCTGCGGCGATGTAGATTATTACAGAGTCGGCGTTGGTGACAAGTATGTTGCTGCCACGTGTTTTCAGAGTGCCGCCTTTGTTTACTACTTTTACTCGGGCGTTATAGCTCACTGTCTGCAACTTACCGCTGAACGTGGCTTCGCCATCGGCGTAGGTGGTGGTTGCTGCAACGCCGGGGCTTCCGCTGGAAAGGGTGATGCGTAGCGATTGTTGTCCGGGCTGGTCGGCTGTAAAGAGATAGGCGCACACGCTGTCGGGATTGCTTACGATGTAGCGGCGTTCGTAGTTCGTTCCTGTGGCTTCGCTTGTAAAGGTAACGAGGCCGGTGGCGGTGCTTAGGTCGAGCTGGCGCAAATAGTTGGTTACGCCCTTGCCTGTTGCAAAGTCGAAGGCTTCGGTGTCCATCTGTTTCACGATGACATCGCCGAAGTTTTGATAGCCTCCGTAGCCGCTGCCACCCACATAGGAACCGTAGGTGCTGCGGTCGTTGCTGGTTCCGGTCCAGAGCGTTTTCTCATTGAATTGTAGGTCTTCCTTATAGATACCTCCGAGGAAGGTGGAGCCGAGATAGCCGTTGCCCAGAGGCAGAGCGTAGTCTTTCCACTTGTCTCCGCTAAGGCCTGAGGCATGTTCTACGGGTACATTATACCAAAGCGTACTCTGGTGTTCGGGGGTGTAGGAGGTGATACCTGTGGCGGTATATTCGGGAAGTTCTATGTCGGCCTCGGCAATGAAAGCCACTACGTTGTTTTGATCCGACGTGCTGCTCCAGATACCGATGAACTTGCCTGTAGCAATTCCTTGCCAGGCGTTGAAGTATCCCGATGTGCCGCTGCTGATCATATAACTCGGCGTGTAGTCGGTGTTTTCGGTCTGTGCCAGGGTGAACGTTCCTGCTTGTGAGGCGTTGCTTGTACTCATCACATAAGTTCCGCTCACATAGAGGTACGTGTCATTCTTTTTATTCTTAATCTTGAACCCACTTTCGTTGCCGATAAATCGCCACAACTGCTCATCGGTGCGTGCTGCTGCGGCTTGAACGATGTTCTGTCCGCTTCCTTGATCGGCCAAGGCTGTTTGTGCGCCGGCACGGAATTGTATCTGATACCACACGGGCTCGTCGCTCTCATCGTTGATTTCGGGTGCGAGCAGTTCTACCGACTGGAAGTTCAGTGCGGCGAGCAGGCTGCCTGCCGTTTCTGCGTTGATTACCGCCGAGGCGTTGCTTGTGGCTTTCGTTAGGGCTTTGTCGGTGCCTACAATGCGTATCTCCCAACATTCGTCATCGTCTTCGTTGACGGCGAGGCAGAGGTGGGAGGCCGAATCTTTGGAGCAGACAAAACTGCCTTTGTCGTTGTTATAGACGACACTGCGCGTGTTCTGGCTTACTAAGACAAAGTCGTCTTTCGTACCCACTAAGGCCCACTTATAAGCTGCTGTGGCGTTACTGACGTTTGTGAGGCTCACGGCACGCAGGGCGATGTTGTTGCCACGGTCGGCCAGGAAGTTTCCTGCTGTGCTAAAAGGAATGAGATACCACGTGGCGTTTTCTGTTGAAGCCGAGAAGCGTGGCATTTTCGGTGCTGCCAGCACGCTTATGAATGAAAAAAAGGCGAGCAAGGCGCAGAAGAGTATTTTTTTCATATTAACAGAGTATTTTTTGATTTCTGAAATGTTTTCGCGGGCAAAGATAAAAAAATTTTTTAGGCTAAACTTTCTTGCTGTGATATTTGCCCTTGGTTGACGGAAAAAGGGTGTAGGAAAAGCGTTGCGGGAACTTGTGCTACCCTTTTGGGAGAGCAGACGAAATATGTCCGACTTTGTAAGTACGAGGTCGGACATATCTTAAAAGAGGTCGGACGGAGTTTTATCGTGGTCGGACGGCGTCTAAACATAGTCGGACGATGCTATGAGCGCACGCGGCTCGCGTGCATCTGGGAACGCATGCGGCTCGCGTGCGAAATGATGCAGGCGAGCCGCCGACGCTTCGAGTGGGTTGCACCTTGGTGGCTACACCTACGACACTGGTAGGCTTTCACTACTTCCGAAACTTGAATTTTATAATAGTCCGACTTTGTTGTTTATGGGTATGTGTTTCAGAGTTTCTCCAACCATTGTCTTGCTGCAGCGAAGGCAGTGAGCCACGGCGTGCAGTCATCTTGTCGTCGTTCGGTGGGATAGTAAGGACACTGCCACGGCAGGAAAGCCCGTTCCAGGTGGGGCATCATTGCTAAGTGTCGCCCGTCGGCACTGCAAATGGCTGCTACGTCGCCATCGCTGCCGTTGGGGTTGGCGGGATAGCCGTGGTGAGCGTAGCGCAGTGCTATCTGTGGTGTGTCGGTGGTGTTTTTTGTTTGCTCTGTTTTGTTTATCCACTCGTCGGGCAGGGAGAATTTCCCTTCGCCGTGTGCCACCCAAATGCCGAGGCGTGAGCCTGTCAGCGCGCCAAACAACACGCTGCTGTTTTCGGGTACTACGACATCGAGGAATGCGCTCTCAAACTTATGGCTGTCGTTGTGGAGCATACGTGCGCGCTTTTTGTTGTCGGCGTTGTCGGAGAGTAGCCCGAGTTCTACCATCAGTTGACAGCCGTTGCACACGCCGAGCGACAGTGTGTCGGGGCGTTTGTAGAAACGTTCCAGGGCGGCTTTTGCTTTGGGGTTATAGAGGAATGCTCCAGCCCATCCTTTTGCGCTGCCGAGTACGTCGCTGTTGCTAAATCCGCCACAGAAAACGATGAAACGCATATCGTCGAGAGTTTCGCGCCCGCTCACGAGGTCGGTCATTGTGACATCTTTCACGTCAAAGCCTGCCAAGTAGAGCATATAAGCCATTTCGCGCTCGCCGTTAGTGCCTTTCTCGCGAATGATAGCAGCACGTAGCCCCGTAGGTTCTCTGCGGTCGGGATTGGCACCGACATCGGCGAAACGTCCCGTGTACTGTTTGTTGATAGAATATACGATGGGTTGCTTGCCAAAATTCTCAGCGCGCTCGTCGGCGGTGCCGTTTAGGCTTTGTTGGCGGTCGAGCAAATGCGATGCCTCGTACCACACTTGGCGCATCTCATCAATAGACACACAAAGGTTGTCGTTGTCTGGCAGTGCTATTGTCAGTGTACGCTCATTGGTTGTTTCTCCTATACGGCAAGTTTGCGGTACACTGTTGAGGATTTTCTCAGCAACGGTGTCCTTGTCCTGTGTAACGGCCACAACTACGGCGGGTCTTTCGCTGAACAACACTTCTTCAAGTCTCTTTGGAGCATTGGCGGGGAGGTGTATGGTTAGTCCGCCGTGGGTGTTGGCAAAACACATCTCAAGCAACGTAGTAACCAGACCGCCTGCTGACACATCGTGTCCTGCCACGGCGATACCCTCGTCCACTAATTGTTGTACGGCGGCAAATGCTTTTTGGAACTGTTCTGCCTCAGCCACTTGTGGCACGTCGTTGCCCACTCCTCCAAGCGTTTGTGAGAGGGCAGAACCGCCCAATCCCCAACTCTTGCTGAAAGGAATATAATAGAGGCTTGTGGTTTTGTTGGTGGGTAGCACGGGTGTCACTACACGGCGGACGTTGCTCACAGGTGCTCCCGCACTGACGATGACAGTGCCTGGCGACACCACGCGCTCGCCCGTGGGATATTTTTGTACCATTGACAGCGAGTCTTTTCCTGTGGGAACGTTGATACCAAGATCAACACAAAAGTCCGACAGAGCCTTTACCGCATCGTACAAGCGGGCATCCTCGCCGTCTTGTGCGCGGCAGGGCCACATCCAGTTGGCACTAAGGCTCACATTTGTCAGCCCGCCTTGCAACGGTGCGAAAACCAGGTTTGTTAAGGCTTCGGCCACTGCCAGCCGACTGCCAGCGGCGGGGTCGGCTAAGGCTGCTACTGGGGCGTGTCCCAAACTCGTGGCAATGCCTGTTTGTCCGCGATAGTCAAGTGCTGCTACGCCGACATCGGCCAGCGGAAGTTGTAGTTCACCAACGCATTGTTGCTGTGCTATCTTGCCCGTTACGCTGCGGTCAACTTTATTGGTGAGCCAGTCTTTGCACGCCACGCTTTCTAAGCGAAGAACACGGCGCAGTAGGGTTTCTATGCTCGCCCCCTCGGGAAGCGTTGGCGCAACGTACTGGCGCGTCACGTGTTTGTCGCGCATCACTGTTTTCGGCGAGTGGCCAAACATTTGTGCCACGCTGAGGTCGAACGGTCGCTCTCCCGTGGGCGTTGTGAAACGAAAGCGTGCATCACCCGTTGTCTCGCCCACTACATAGAGCGGTGCACGTTCGCGCTCGGCTATCAGACGCACGCGGTCAATGTGCTGTTCGTTGATAAGCAAACCCATACGTTCTTGGCTCTCGTTAGCAATAAGCTCCTTAGCCGAAAGGGTGGGGTCGCCCACGGGTAGTTTCTCAGTAAAGATTTCACCGCCACATTCCTCCACCAATTCCGAAAGGCAATTCACATGGCCTGCTGAGCCGTGGTCGTGGATAGAGACAATGGGATTATCTTCTTCTTCGCAAAGCGCACGCACCAAGTTGTAAGCACGTTTTTGCATTTCGGGGTTAGCACGCTGCACGGCGTTGAGTTCTATGCCTGTGGCGTAGCGTCCAGTCTCTACCGACGATACGCTGCCGCCGCCTAATCCTATGCGATAGTTGTCGCCGCCTACCACCACGACTTTGTTTCCAGCCTTAGGTGTGCCTTTTAAGGCATCGCGCCGCGTGCCGTAGCCGATGCCTCCCGCAAGCATAATCACTTTGTCGTAGCCGTACATCTCGTTGTTCTCGGTATGTTCAAAGGTGAGTACGCTGCCCGCAATGAGGGGCTGCCCGAACTTGTTGCCGAAATCGCTCGCACCATTGCTGGCTTTAATAAGTATCTCGGCGGGTGTCTGATAGAGCCACTCGCGTACGTTTGTAAGTTTCTCCCAGGGTTGAGGCTCGTCATTGAGCCGCGGATAACTCGTCATATACACCGCTGTACCAGCGATGGGCCAGGAGCCCGTGCCGCCGCCCATACGGTCGCGAATTTCACCCCCTGTACCCGTGCTGGCACCATTAAACGGCTCTACGGTGGTAGGGAAGTTGTGTGTCTCCGCTTTGAGCGAGATGACGCTCTCGATATTTCGGATGATAAAGAAATCGCTCGTGTCGTGTCGTGCAGGAGCAAACTGCTCCACTGTGGGTCCTGCGGCAAATGCCACGTTGTCTTTGTAGGCCGAGATGATTTGCCCGGGGTGTTCACGCGTAGTGCGCTTTATCATAGCAAAGAGTGAGGACGGCATTTCCTTGCCGTCAAGAATAAATGTGCCGCCGAAAATCTTGTGGCGGCAATGCTCGGAGTTGATCTGAGCAAAACCAAACACCTCGCTGTCGGTGAGCCGTCGGCCAAGGTCTTTCTCCACACTTTGCAGATAAGCAATCTCTTCTGCCGAAAGCGCAAGGCCTTCTTGTTCGTTGTAGGTTGCGAGGTTGTCAACATACTGGATAGGTGCTGGCTTTATGTCCACCTCGAAAATTTTCTGGTCAAGGCCGTTGTAGCGCCGCTGCAACATTGTGTCGATATCGGTTTCAACGCTTTCTATCGGGAAATACTCCTCAATGCGCCGAATGCCGCGAAGGTTCATGTTTTGTGTGATTTCTACGGCGTTGGTACTCCACGGTGTTACCATCTCGCGACGCGGACCAGCAAACCAACCCGTTAGGTGGTCGGCAGCCACCAGAGAGGCATCGCTGAAAAGCCATTCTAAGGCTCGTTGCTCTTGAGGAGTAAACATGTGGTCGGACTCTACGGCTAACACGACACCGCTACTTGCAGCACGGAAAAAGAAAATCATTGCGTTGGGGGGGATAAGTAATAGAAAACTCTGCTTTTGTGGGGCAAAGATAGCATAAAAATCATACAGGTTTTGTGGTGTCGCCGATTTCGTGGGGTGAACATCCGAAAGGAATGTATCCTTGCGACTTAAAACTGAAAGTCAAAACTACTTTTGTGGCTACTGCATCACGGCGAATGGCAACAAAACGTTACTTTTGCACGCCCAACCTTCCATTCCTTGGGTTTAGCCAATTATGCTTTGTTCACTCCATATATATAACTACGCACTCATTGAACACTTAGACCTTGAACTCACCGCAGGCTTCAGTGTCGTTACGGGCGAGACTGGTGCCGGCAAGAGTATCTTGCTCGGTGCGCTCGGGTTACTCACAGGCAAGCGTGCCGACACCAAGGCAATAAAGACAGGAGTCAATAAGTGTGTGGTGGAAGCCGTGTTCAACGTGGAACAACTTGGGTTGGAAAGTCTTTTCACCCGGGCCGACATTGATTTTGATGGGGCAGAATGTATATTACGCAGAGAGGTCTCTGCCTCGGGTAAGAGTCGTGCGTTTATCAACGACACACCTGTAACGCTTGCCGATTTACAAGAACTTTCCAACCATCTTGTTGATATCCACTCCCAACACCAAAACCTCTTTCTCGGCGACCGTTTGTTCTTACTCGCTGTGTTGGATAGTTTTGCCGTAGATGAGCAGCTGCCCCTTTTATATAAGGAAAAATATCAGGATTGGCAGCAAGCCTCGCGCGAACTGAAGGCATTGCAGGACGAGGCGGCGCGTAACCAAAGCGAAGCAGATTATATGCAGTTCCAACTCTCACGCTTAGATGAGGCTACGTTGCAAGTGGGTGAACAAGAAGAGTTGGAGGCCGAACAAGAACAACTGGCTCATAGCGAAGACATCAAAGCCGCTTTCTATCGCGTGGTGGAACACCTTACCAGTGAGCAGGAGGATATCATTGGTGGTCTGCGCTCCGACCGCCAAGCCTTAGACAACGTGTCATCGGTGTTCCCCCAGGCCGAAACTTTAGGAGAGCGCATAGAAAGCGTACGTATAGAACTCCAAGATATAGCCGATGAAGCCGAGCAAACTGCTGAGCGATTGGATTTTGACCCACAACGTCTCGCCTGGGTGGAGGAGCGGCTAAGTACGCTCTACGATTTGCAAAAGAAACACGGCAAAACGTCCGTAGCTGAACTTATTGCCCTGCGCGACAGTTTGCGTGAGAAGTTGGCGCGTGTAGAGAATGTTGAAGACCTTATTCGCCAGAAGACAGTTGCTTTAGAGCAGGTTCGTAAGGAGATGCAAGCCCAGGCAGACGCGCTCACTGTTGCACGCAAGGCGGCTGCAGAGGTGTTGGTGGGCAAAATGCTCCGACTCACCACCGAATTAGGTATGCCTAACGCTCGTTTGCAAATTGCCTTTACGAAAAATGCGCCGATGGCCACGGGGCAGGACGAGGTGGAGATGCTTTTCTCTGCCAATAAAAACGTGCCGCCGCAGAACGTAGCGCGGGTGGCCAGCGGTGGCGAGATAGCCCGTTTGATGCTTGCGCTGAAAGCAGCCGTGGCGGAACGAAAAGCCTTGCCGACAATATTTTTTGACGAGATAGACACGGGTGTCTCAGGCCGTCAGGCCGATGCGATGGCTGGCGTGATGGATGCGATGGCGCGTCACTGCCAGGTGATATGTATTACCCACCTACCACAGATCGCGGCAGTAGGAACAGCGCATTATAAAGTGTTCAAACAAGAAAGTGCCGCCGAAACGACCTCGCAAATCGTGCCGCTCAATGAGGAGATGCGCTTACAAGAAATAGCAGGTATGCTTAGCGGCCAAAAAATCACCGAGGCGGCACTGCATAACGCACGAGAATTGCTTGCGTCGCGCTTCAATGAAATAACACCTAAACACCCACGATAATGAAAAAAGTAATAACTCTGCTCTTCGCCCTGCTTGTCGTTTCATTGGCAGAGGCACAGCCCAAAGAGGCTTGGAAAACGGCAGTCACGCTTACCGCTTATGATGCTAATGGTGTTCCAATATATAGTGGCAAATCGTTTTTTATTGACGAGAGCGGCATCGTGGTAGCTCCCTACACGCCTTTCGTCAAAGCAGTGCGCGCCGAGGTGGTTGATGCCAGTGGAAAACACTATGCCGTTACGCGAATTCTCGGAGCAAGTGAAAACTATGGGTTCGTGCGTTTGGCTACAGAGGCAAAGGGTGTGAAATTCCTTGTTCCAATAGCAGACAGCACTCAGGCTGCACAAGTAGGTACAAAACTATTTGTTGTGGGCTATCAGATGAACAAAAAAGAAGTGCCTGTGAGCGTTACCGTTCAAAAAGCAGAGCGTTACGACGCAGCGATGTATTACACCACATCGTTGGGCGGAGAGACTAAATACATAGGTTGTCCGCTGATAAACGCCAGTGGAAAAGTGGTGGCTGTGGTAGGTTCTCACGCTGGAGAGGCACTTGACATACGTCTGGCTACGGCATTGTATATTACAGCTAACAGTGCGCTCAGCCGTGAGTTGCGTATCCTGCCAATGCAGAAAGCATTGCCTGATGACGCTGGGGAGGCTGTAAAATATGTGACGCTCTTAGATGCGATAGATCCTAAAACAGCACTCTTGGCTATGAATGATTACATAGCCACATATCCCGAAGACGCTACGGGATATGTGATGCGTGCCACCCGCCTCTCTGCCTTAGGGTACTATGAGGAAGCCTCTGCCGATTTCGTCGCGGCTCAACGTTTCGCGGCGAATGGCTCTTCGCCTGATGCCGTTCATTATGCTTATAGTCGATGCCTTTACGCTACATCTGTGCGCGACTCCACCGCCGCAGCAAAAGGCTGGACTTTGAAACGTGCTTACGAGGAAGCCACTGCCGCACAACAAATGAATCCGCAGCCGCACTATCTCTTGCAGCAAGCCACGTGTCTTTTTGAAATGGAACGCTATTCAGAAGCCTATGCGAAATACCAAGAAGTTAATGCCACAGAACTGGCGAGCGATGAAACCTATTTTGCTACGATGCTCGCCTTAGAACGAGCTGGCGGCGATACGGCACAAATCTTTGCGCTTCTTGACAAGGTAATCTCCCTTCAGCAACGCCCCTACAACCAACGCTCTGCCACCTATTTTTTTGAGCGTGCACAGCGTCTCGTGGCGTACGGGCAGTATCGTAAGGCGGTGAACGACTACGATGAGTTTGAACGTATCATCGGACCGCGAAATCTCAACGATACCTTTTATTATATGCGTGAGCAAGCCGAACTCCAAGCGCATATGTATCAGCAGGCACTCGACGATATTCAATCCGCCATACTCTCTACAACGCCTGAGCGCAAACCTTATTATCAGACGGAGGAAGCACTAATCTACCTCTCTTGTGGAGAGTATGAGAGTGCTAAAACCATAGGCAACGAAGCACTTGCCACATTGCCAAATTATATACCACTGCTTCGTATTCTTGCCGTGGCTTACGGAGAAACGGGAAACAAAGCCAAAGCACGCGAGCTTCTCACCCGCGCCAAAACCCTCGGCGATGATACCGCCGATGAGTTGTTGAAGAAGTTTGAATAATCCCGGATAAAAAAACTTGGCTCGCAAACCTTTTTGCAAGCCAAGATTTTTTACCTTGTATGATGCGGTGGGCCAGCTAGGGCTTGAACCTAGGACCTCCAGATTATGAGTCTGTTGCTCTAACCAACTGAGCTACAAGCCCGCATTGACTTAGGCGGTGCAAAGATAGTGCAAGAAGCGCGCAAAAGAAAGAAAACGGCACATTTTTTTATGTCTTTTCCCATAAACGAAGAGGTTAGAGGCCTTTTTCTTGCTTTTTTAGAGAATGTTAGCGAACTTTGCCTATTCAAAGATTTTTTATGAGTACAAGGAACAACGCCTCTCATCTGCTTCGTGTGGCAATGGTGCAAATGGCGTGTGGTGCGAGTCAGGAAGCCAATAGAGAAAAGATATCCGTTTATGTGGTTGAGGCTGCCAAGAAAGGTGCGCACTTAGTGGTGTTGCAAGAATTGCACGACACACCTTATTTCTGCCAAACCGAAAATGTGGACAACTTTGACCTCTCAACGCCTATTCCTGGCGCAGCTACCGCATATTATGGAGCATTGGCAAAAAAATGCGGTGTAGTGTTGGTGACATCTCTTTTTGAACGCCGTGCCGCAGGACTTTATCATAACACCGCTGTGGTCTTTGAGGCCGATGGTGCTATCGCAGGTATGTTTCGGAAAAAACATATCCCCGACGATCCTGCATATTATGAGAAATTCTATTTTACGCCAGGCGATGATGAGTGGAAACCAATAGAAACGAGCGTCGGGCGTTTAGGTGTGCAGGTGTGTTGGGACCAGTGGTATCCCGAGGGAGCACGCCTTTTAGCACTCTCTGGTGCTGAGCTTCTCATCTATCCTACGGCTATAGGTTATGCCGCTGAAGATACGCCCGAAGAACAACAACGGCAGCGTGAGGCTTGGAGCATCGTACAGCGCGGCCATGCTGTGGCCAATGGGTTGCCGCTGATTGCGGTCAATCGCACAGGCTTTGAACCTGACCCCAGCGGACAGACCACAGGCATAAAATTCTGGGGGAGTAGCTTTGCGTCTGGGCCACAGGGTGAAATGCTTGCACAGGGTTCCGAGGACAATGAAGAACTCTTGCTTGTGGACATTGATATGAAGCGTAGCGAACAGGTGCGTCGCTGGTGGCCTTTTCTGCGCGACCGACGCATAGAGCGATATGGCGACTTAACAAAAAGATTTTTGTACAGCACCCGATAACCAATAAAGCGGTGCTGCGTGTAGTGCTTAAGGGAAACTGGTTAACGGTGTTGGTAAGAGTAAATAGTTATTGCTAACTGGTAAATGTTTTACTGAAAACTCTGATGGATTGGAAAAGACTTATATCTTCTGAACGTTTTGGAAAAGAGGGTATCGCGCGTGATGAGCGTGAGCGGCGTACGGAGTTTCAACGCGACTACGACCGCCTGATCTTCTCAGCAGCCTTTCGGCGAATGCAAAACAAAACGCAGGTGTTTCCACTTCCTGGTAGCGTCTTCGTACACAACCGCTTGACACACAGCCTTGAGGTGTCAAGTGTGGGACGCAGTTTGGGAGCCGATGTGGCCGATAGATTGATAGATAAGTACGGCGAAAGCACCCGCTCGTTGTTTCAGAATTTGAGTTCTATAGTCAGTGCTGCATGTTTAGCTCACGATATGGGCAATCCGCCGTTTGGTCACAGCGGGGAGAGTGCTATTCGCACTTATTTCACCGAGACACGGGATGCCGACTTGCGCGCATTCTTTTCCGAGCAACAGTGGCAGGACCTTGCACATTTTGATGGAAACGCCAATACCTTGCGCTTGCTCACTCATCAGTTTGCTGGGCAACGCCGTGGCGGTTTTGTAATGACGTATAGTGCTTTGGCTGCCGTAGTGAAGTATCCGTTTTCTTCAACATTAGCGGGGAAGAAGAGCAAATTTGGTTTTTTTGCCGCTGAGCAACCCACATACGAACGCATAGCTACTACGTTGGGAATACCTTGCTTAGAGCGAGGTGTTGATGGTGCTGTGCGATATGCTCGCCATCCGTTAGTTTATCTTGTAGAGGCCGCTGATGACATTTGTTACGAAGTGATGGATATTGAGGATGCCTTTAAGTTGCGCATACTTTCGTTTGAAGAGACGCAAGACCTCTTGCTCGCTTTCTTTGACGAAGAAACAGCGCACAAGATGCAATCAGCTTACCCTGACGATAGCGATCGCGGCGACCGCATAGTGTACTACCGTGCTTGTGTGATTGGTGCTTTGGAGCGGGTATGTGTAAATGTATTTATAGAGCACGAAGAAGAGATTTTAGATGGTTCTTTTCAAGGCGCACTCATTGAACACATCCCTCAACGCGAGCGAGAAGCTTATAAGCGTTGTTCGGCATTGGCGGTAAAGCGTATTTATAAAGCACAAGTAGTTACCGATATAGAACTTTCAGGATACCATATTATATATACACTTCTGGGGCTAATGGTAAATGCAGTGCTTTATCCCGACCGTGCCTATAGCCGTCTGCTCCTCGGACAAGCCTCAGCGCAATATGCGCTTGAGGAAGGCAAAGAGGCAGAGCGTATCTTCCACGTCGTAGATTATCTCACGGGAATGACAGATGTTTTTGCCCTTGACTTATATAGAAAGATAAACGGACATCAGTTGCCTACGGTATAATAGAGAAATAGATGTCGGAAGCTTCCTACAAACGCATATTTCGTAGTACGGGATTGATGGGTGCGGTGCAAGTACTCACAATGCTGGCTGCTGTGCTGCGTGGTAAAGTGGCTGCTGTTTTTATAAAGAGTGCGGGTTTAGCAGTGAACGACCTTTATGCCCGCAATATCGCGCTGGTGGGAGCTGTGAGTAATCTCGGACTGAGTTTTAGTGCTGTGCAACGTTTGGCAGAACTTCATGAGCAAGGGAATGTAAAGAAAACGGAAAACTTTGCGCGCACGGTACGTACGTGGGTGGTGATTACTGCCGTTGCAGGTCTTTTGTTGGGAACGATTTTTGCCCCTGTGCTTAGCCTTTTTATGACGGGGGCCTACGATGAGACGTGGCATTTCTGTTTGCTTGCTCCCGTTGTAGCGTTTACTACCTTAATGGGCGGAGAAATAGCGATACTCAAAGGCTTACACCAATTGCGGCGTTTGGCTCTTGTGACGGCTCTTACAGCAGTGGCTACGTTGCTTATTGCCGTACCTTT
This sequence comes from uncultured Prevotellaceae bacterium, assembly GCA_937877625.1. GTDB lineage: Bacteria > Bacteroidota > Bacteroidia > Bacteroidales > Bacteroidaceae > Alloprevotella. The sequence continues at coordinate 12,788 of CALFJG010000049.1, read as the reverse complement.
TTATATATGGCTGGGCTTCCGTGCCATAATTCCAGTGCTGTTCCTTTCCACTTTGGCTGCGATGCTTTTGCATCTTGGCACTACATATCCTTTGCTGCCTTATCGTTTGTGTCGCATCAACCGAGTTTTTCTGCGTGACGGGCGTCCGTTGGTTAGACTTGGCGTGGCTTATGTGTTGGCAGGTGTGGTGGCTACGGCTACAGAGCTTTTTATTCGTACGGCGTTGAAACACCAGATGCGTTCATGGGATGAATTAGGACTTTATGCGGCAGGGTTTACGCTTATTGTGAGTTATGCGCGCATTGTCTTTGTGGCCTTAGATGCCGATTTCTTCCCACGCCTCTCGGCGGCAGTACACGACACGAACCGTTCGCGCATTCTTATATCCAAGCAAACCGATGCGTTGGTGATGTTGATGACACCGCTACTTATCCTCTTTGCTATGGCTTTGCCTGTGCTTATCCCCGTGTTGCTCACAGCCGAGTTTTTGCCTGTAATACCTATGGTGCTTTGTGGATTGAGTTATATGTTCTTTAAGGCAATCTATACGCCTGCGGCATATCTCTCGTTGGCGTATGCCGATAGTACCGTGTATTTCGTTATGGAGACGGCTTACAATGTAGTGCTTATAGGTAGTGTGTTGGCAGGTTATGCCCTTGGCGGGTTGGCAGGTGCGGGTGTAGGACTTTCGGCAGCAAATCTCTTCGACCTCTTGGCGGTGACGCTCTATTATCGCCATCGCTATGGCCTCGCCTATGAACGAGGGACTATTAGTTTTTGTTTCTTGCAATTTCTTTTTCTCTTGGCAGGACTTTCCGCTTGTACAATAGTGTTTCCCGCAGTGCGTATCATACTTTGTTTGATGGTCACGTGCCTTTCGGTTTGTACTTCGTATATGGTGCTACGTAGGCAAAATGCGCAAAAAAGCACGGTTTCAACAAAATAATTCGTGCAAAATTTTGTGGTTAAGAAAAATATCTTCACCTTTGCACCCGCAAACAAAACAAATGGTGCCATAGCTCAGTTGGTAGAGCAACGGACTGAAAATCCGTGTGTCCCCGGTTCGATTCCTGGTGGTACCACTCCCACAACTAAGCCGCTCCTGCCAGCAAGGCAAGGGCGGCTGTTTTAGTTTTAAACGTTTTTTCTCTTATGCAAAGAAATCTACAATTGCGTGTAGCACCTAATGTGGCCTATAATCCGCAGGCTTTGAAAGCCACACTTATACGCGAGGTAGGCATTGAAGCTGAGCGTTTAAGTGGCTATTACATCCGACGTCGTAGCATTGATGCTCGGCAACGTAATATCTTTGTAAACCTCGCCGTAGATTTATATATAGATGAGCCCTTGCCTAAAAGTGAATTTAAGACCGTTAGTTATGGAGACGTGAGCAAGGGTAAACAAGTCATAGTGGTGGGTGCAGGCCCTGCCGGACTCTTTGCTGCCCTCCGGCTGATAGAACTCGGCTTGTGTCCTATTGTTTTAGAGCGTGGAAAAGATGTGCATCAGCGTAAGCGAGATATCGCCCTTATTTCGAGAGAGCATACAGTAAATCCAGAGAGTAACTATTGCTTTGGTGAAGGCGGAGCTGGAGCGTATAGTGACGGCAAGCTGTTTACACGTAGCAAAAAACGTGGGAATGTAGAAAAGATACTTCGAGTATTTTGTCAAATGGGTGCCAGTACCGATATTCTCCGCGATGCCCACCCGCACATAGGCACAGACCGCTTGCCCGTTGTGATAGAACGTATGCGCGAGCAAATACGTCAGTGTGGCGGCCAAGTGCATTTTAATATACGTGTAGATGGTTTGCTTTTCAACAAAGAGCGCACAAAGATTTTGGGCGTACTAACCGCAAGCGGTGAGGAAATGCTTGGCTCCGTAATCCTTGCTACTGGCCATAGTGCTCGCGACACATATCGTTATCTCGCACAGGCTGGTGTAGCACTTGAGGCCAAAGGCATAGCACTCGGTGTCAGGCTGGAGCATCCTGCTAAAATTATAGATCGCATACAATACCATAATCCCGCTGGACGTGGGCGTTGGTTGCCCGCTGCAGAATATAGTTTCGTAAGCCAGCAAGACGGACGTGGCGTATATAGTTTTTGTATGTGTCCAGGCGGTTTTGTGGTGCCTTCGGCTACTGCGGCAGAACAAGTAGTAGTCAACGGTATGAGTCCATCAGGCCGCAACGGACGTTGGAGCAACAGCGGAATAGTGGTGGAAACCCGACCTGAAGACGTACTCGAACAAATGGCCGGCTTCTTCCATACCTGCGATATGCCTACGCCGCAAGCCGATGATGCTCTGCGTATGATGGCTTTGCAAGAGGCAATAGAGCGTATGGCTTGGTTACAAGGTGGGCAACGACAGACAGCACCGGCGCAGCGGATGACCGATTTTGTAAATGGACATCTCGGTGTAGAACTGCCCGAAGCAAGTTATACGCCTGGCATCACTTCTTCACCACTTCACTTTTGGCTACCACAGTTCCTTACCACCCGTCTGCAAAAAGCCTTTAAGGAGTTTGGGCATCGCAGCCACGGTTTTCTCACTGCTGAAGCCCTTTGTATCGCTGCAGAGACACGAACCTCCTCGCCAGTGCGTATCATTCGCCATCCCGAAACCTTGCAAAGCACTACATTCCCCGGCCTTTTCCCCTGCGGCGAAGGAGCAGGATACGCCGGAGGCATCGTTTCTGCTGCCATTGATGGCGAGCGCTGTGCAGAGGCTATAGCGGCGTTAATCTAACTTGTTCACGCTAAAAAAAGAGAACTTTGCTTTATATAGATTTCTTTTGCATACTACGACGTGCATTTTTCCACATAAAGGAATTATAAATGAGTAGAAGAACGGATTTTGCATGCCAGCGTGTCAATGTCGTTCGCTTGTTTTCCTTACTTTTGCTCGCAAATTAGTCAGAAATAAATACGGAGAATGCTGACGATTTCAAGCATACAAATAAATCTTACGCCCCACAAACACCTAAATATCTAAACACCTAAAATTATATGTTCAAAATCTTCACAGGCTTCCACCTTTTGGATGCCTATCACAAAGAACGCCATGCGCGGCGTGAACACCCAAACAAAGTTCTGAAGAAAACCGCTCTTTCGGCTGTAATACTGCTTATTACACTATGGTTGTGGAACGCTCCGGCAGAAATGTTTGGCATAGCGGGTCTCACCGTTGTGCAACAGCGTGTTATTGCCATTTTCGCTTTTGCCACATTGATGTGGCTCTTTGAAGTAGTGCCAGCTTGGGCCACATCTGTAGGTATAATGGGCTTGCTGTTGCTCTTTTGTAGCGATAGCGCGATAATTATGTTTCAAGGTGAAGGAGTCGGCGAGCTGTTGAAGTACAAAGAAATTATGGCATCGTTTGCCGACCCCGTGATAATGCTTTTCATCGGCGGTTTCATTCTGGCTATTGCAGCTACAAAAACAGGGCTTGATGCACAGTTGGCGCGTATCCTGCTCAAACCTTTCGGACGAAGAAGCGATATGGTACTTCTGGGCTTTATATTGATTACAGGTGTTTTCTCAATGTTCGTCAGCAACACCGCCACAGCGGCGATGATGCTCACTTTCCTTACACCTGTATTTAAACAGCTCCCACCCGAAGGTAAAGGGCGTATCGCTCTAACGCTCTCTATTCCCTTGGCAGCAAACCTCGGCGGTATGGGTACGCCCATAGGTACACCGCCTAATGCTATTGCTTTGAAATATCTCAACGACCCCACAGGTCTTAATATGAACTTAGGGTTCGGCGAGTGGATGTCGTTTATGTTGCCTTTTGTTATTGTGATGTTACTTGTATCGTGGTTTGTGTTGCGTACGATCTTCCCCTTTACACAAAAAACCATTGACATTAAAATTGAGGGTGAGATGCACAAAGGATTCAAGACAAACGTGGTTATCTTTACTTTTATTATTACGGTGTTGCTTTGGATGTTCGACAAGTTGACAGGAATGAATTCTTACACCGTAGCACTTATTCCTTTTGTAGTATTTGCTCTAACAGGTGTTATCAATAAGGACGACCTTGACGAAATCAACTGGAGTGTCATTTGGATGGTGGCCGGCGGTTTCGCATTGGGTTATGCACTCAACAAATCGGGCTTGGCCGATAACGCTATTGAGAGTATTCCTTTTGGCTCCTTTTCTCCAATAATTATATTGGTGATTAGTGGTTTGGTGTGTTACACACTTTCCAATTTTATTAGCAACTCCGCCACAGCAGCACTGCTTATGCCTATCTTAGCCACCGTCTGCACAGGAATGGGTGACAAGTTGTTGCCTATTGGCGGCACGCCGACCGTGCTTATTGGCATTGCCATTGCTGCCAGTTCTGCTATGGTGTTGCCTATCAGTACGCCGCCTAACGCTTTGGCCTATTCCACTAATCTCGTAGAGCAAAAAGATATGGCTAAGATAGGTCTGCTTGTTGGCGTTCTAAGCCTCGTGCTGGGATATGGTATGCTCTTCTTGCTCGGCGAAACAGGCTTGATAGGTTAGCACAGGAATCTTTTTTATAAAATTGAAACGCAAAGAAAAAGGCGAGTTTTTTCGCAAATTTTCTTTGCGTTTTTATTTGATAGAGAAGCACTATACATTATTTTTGCAGGGCTTTTGTGCCTTTTCTTTGCAAAAGCCTTTATCTTTAGGCATTCCGCTACAATAAAGGAATTAACTTACTTCTTATTTTAATAATCTATCCCCCTAACGTCTCTCCGATGAGCACGGAAAACTTTATTATCACAAAGCGTGACGGCGGTACCGAACGCTTTTCCTTGGAAAAAATCAAGTCGGCAATAATGAAAGCTTTTGCCGCAGTAGGTGAACCTCTTAATGCTGAAGGGCTTCAGAAAATTTTAGGCCATCTGAAGTTTTGTAACGGTATGAGCGTTGAAGACATTCAGAACCAGGTGGAGGTGGCATTGATGGCTGAACGCCATTTTAAGGTGGCCAAGAGTTTTATGCTTTATCGTCAGCAGCATACCGAAGACCGCGAGGTTGTTGACCACATCAACTTCCTAATGGACTACGTGGACAGCCTCAATCCCGCCACAGGGTCTAAGTACGATGCCAATGCAAACGTGGAGAATAAAAACATCGCCACGCTCATAGGTGAATTGCCAAAAAAGAACTTTATTCGCCTCAATCGCCGTATGCTCACCGACCGTATAAAGAAGATGTACGGAAAAGAGCTTGCCGACCGCTATCTTTTCCTGCTCAATAACCATTATATATATAAGAACGATGAAACGTGTTTGGCTAACTACTGTGCCAGTATCACGATGTATCCCTGGCTTCTCAGCGGCACAAAGAGCATCGGGGGCAATAGCACAGCACCCACCAACCTCAAGAGTTTCTGTGGTGGCTTTGTCAATATGGTATTCATTGTCAGCTCTATGCTCAGCGGTGCGTGTGCTACGCCCGAGTTCTTGATGTATATGAGCCACTTCTTGCAAAAGGAATACGGCGACGACTTCTATCTCCGAGCCGATGAGCAAGCAGATATGTCTGTGCGCAAGCGCACCATTGATAAGGTTATCACTGATTGCTTCGAACAAATTGTATATAGCATCAATCAGCCCACTGGCGCACGTAACTTCCAAGCCGTATTTTGGAACATCAGTTACTACGACAAGAACTATTTTGAGAGCATCTTCGGTAATTTCTATTTCCCCGACGGCTCACAGCCTTCCTGGCCTGCCGTTAGTTGGTTGCAGAAGCGCTTTATGCGTTGGTTCAACCAAGAGCGCCTCAAAACAGTACTCACTTTCCCCGTCGAAACAATGGCACTATTGAGCAAAGATGGCGATGTGCTTGACAAAGAATATGCCGACTTCACAGCCGAGATGTATGCCGCAGGTCATTCCTTCTTTACTTATATGAGCGACAACGCCGACAGCCTCGCCTCTTGCTGCCGTCTTCGCAACGAAATACAAGACAATGGCTTTAGCTACACCCTCGGTGCCGGAGGTGTGAGTACAGGTAGCAAGAGTGTGTTGACTATCAATCTCAATCGCTGTGTGCAGCAAGCCACACGAGAGGGACAGTCGTACATCGACTACCTTGCAGGTATTATTGACACATGCCACAAAGTGCAAATGGCCTACAACGAGAATCTCAAAGTACTCCAAGCCAAGGGTATGCTCCCGCTTTTTGATAGTGGCTACATCAACATTGCTCGTCAGTACCTCACCATCGGTGTCAACGGTATGGTAGAGGCGGCAGAGAGTCTCGGTATCACCATCAGCGACAATTCTGAATATCAAGCGTTCGTGAGTGACATTCTTGGACTTGTTGAGAAATACAACAAGCAGTATCGCTCTAAAGATGTGATGTTTAACTGCGAAATGATACCAGCCGAGAATGTAGGAGTGAAGCACGCCCGTTGGGACCGTGAGGCAGGCTATTTCGTTCCTCGCGACTGCTACAATTCATATTTCTATGTGGTAGAAGACCCCAACACCGATGTTATAGAGAAGTTCCGTTTGCACGGACGCAAATACATTGAACACCTCACAGGTGGTAGTGCCCTGCATATGAACCTTGACGAACATCTTTCGCAAGCGCAGTATCGTCAGTTGCTCCGTGTCGCTGCTAAGGAGGGTTGCAACTACTTTACATTCAATATCCCCAACACCGTGTGCAACGACTGCGGACACATAGACAAACGATATATGCACCAGTGTCCGAAGTGTAAGAGCGAAAACCTTGATTATCTCACTCGCGTGATAGGTTACCTTAAGCGCGTGAGCAACTTTTCTGCTGCTCGCCAGAAAGAAGCCTCGCGACGCTATTATGGCAATCTGCGCCCCGAAGTGAAAGTGCAATAAGTGGGTTAGATGCTTTTTCGTATAGTGGTTTAGTTGTGTGTGCGTTGAGCATAACAAAGGATTTTGTTGTCCACACACACAACTAAACCACTAAACGAATAAGCACAAACTAAAGATTTCCTCCATGCTTTCCGTTGTCCTCTGTACATATAATGGTGCGCGTTATTTGCCTGCTCAATTAAAGAGCATTATGGCACAGACGCGTCCCGTTGATGAGATTGTGATACAAGACGACGGTTCTACCGATGGCACGGTTCAAATTTGCCAAGACTTTGCTGACAAGCACCCTGGGCTTGTCCGCTTTTTTGTAAACCAAGGAAAACCATTAGGGCCGAGCAAGAATTTTTATTCCGCTATGGCTAAAGCGCAGGGCAACCTACTTGCGCTTTGCGACCAAGACGACCTTTGGGAACCCGACAAACTCCGGCTGCAAGAAGCCGCGCTTCAAACCAGCGGCAAATTGCTCTGCACCTGCCGCAGCAAACCGTTTGCTGAAGATGGCGCAGAGGCCTATTACGATGCACGCCGTCCCAACTATACGTTGATGCGTATGCTACACTGTGCCGAGATTCCTGGGCATACCATTCTGATGCGGCGCGAACTATTGGAGCTGTTGCCTAAGGATGTGGCTATTCTCTCGCATCGTATGTACGACATCGTACTCAGCGTAGTGGCTGCGGCGGGCGAGCGTATTGCTGTGGTAGACCAAGTGTTGGTACACCAGCGCCGCTACACACAGGCGGCCACCTATACATCCATCGATGGCCAGCGCGCCACAGCCACCAATGCGCGTAAGATACTTTTTTGGTGTTTGAAACACTACGGCACGATAAAACGCCTTGGTGCCGAGGGCTATCTTGATTGGGCAGAGTTGCTGCGTGCCTTGCCTTATCGCACAAAACGCACCGCCGATGCCATTTGCCTGATGGAACTACAAAGTCGCAGTGGCTTTCTGAATTATTTACTTACGGCACGCCTTTGTTTGCGCTATCGCTACGAAATCTGCCACACGCCAGGACGAGGCCTCGCCGCCATCGTTCGTGCTATCTTTTTCCCGCTTACCAGTTTGTGGTATAAGCGGGGGCTAATTATGTAAGGGAATAGTTGTTTTGTTGTTGCAAGATAAGCGCAACGACAGCTAAACCCTTAAAACCTAAATACCAAAAACCCAATCCCTATGCTCAAATATGCTGGCACAGACATCGTGTTCCAAGAATTCCCCGACGAGGTGACGCTCGCCATAAATCTCACCCGTTGCCCCAACAACTGCCCGGGCTGCCACAGCGATTATCTTAAAGAAGACGCGGGGCCTGTACTCGACGACATTTCTCTGCTCTCACTAATTGCCGACTACAGAGGTGAGATAACCTGTGTAGGTCTGATGGGCGGCGACATAGACCCCGAAGGCGTGATGCACCTAATGGATACCGTGCGTCTGACTTACGGAAAGACGCTGCGTACGGGCTGGTATAGCGGCAAGCACGAACTTCCCAACGGGTTCAAGCCCGAATTGTTTGATTATGTGAAGATAGGCCCCTACATAGAAGCCCTTGGTCCGCTTTCTTCGCCCACCACTAACCAAAGAATGTATCGCGTAGAAAACGGTGAGCTACACGACATCACTTATAGGTTTCATAAAAATCATTGAGAATTACTCTTCTTCCAAGGGTTCGGCGGGTCGGGAGGCTTGCTGCACATCGTCTATCAAGAAATCTTTGCCGCTTTTTGCTGTAACGACGCGCAGGACGATGCTTTGTCCCAGAGCGGTGGTACTTACGGCGAACCAGTCGTGCTGGAAGTGCCAAATGTTTGTAGAGGCGAGGTCGTCTAAGGGAAACAACAACATTTCTTGCAGTGTGGCGGCGCGTTGTTTGAGGAAGCGTCGGAAGTTGTCCGTAGCATAGCGCGCAAAAACCGCCGTGGCGGCTTCGTTGTTGCGAGTTGTGGCGGCTTCGTTGTATATCTTCCAAAGGAAATCCACTTTTCTCTCTGCCGTGGCTTCGGCGGCAATCACCGCCTCGGCAGCCGTGGCGGAGTCGGTGCGCGCTTGCTCCGAGAGTAAGAGGTCGCGCAACTCGTTGGCGGCGCGCACGGAATCGGTCAAAGCACGAACCACGGAACGCGTTTCTTCTTGTTCGCGCAAGGAGTGGGCTTCGTCTTTCGCGCTATAGGCTATCCATACATATATAGCCAACACAACACCGACGATAAGTGTGCCGACCGACAAAAAGCGTCGTTCTTTTTCAGACATTCTTCTCTTAAAAAGGTTCATACGGCAAAAGTCGGATTTTCTCGCTTGAACGCCAAACCTTTTTTTAGAAAGTAGTAATTTCGCATACCGTTATCTTGAGAAATCACGATGAAACAACGCTTTCCCATACTCGGAATGAGCTGCGCCGCCTGTGCTGCTATGGTGGGGCGCACTCTCTCGCGCCTGCCCGGCGTGCTTTCTGCCTCGGTAAACCTTGCCGACAACGCTGCTACAGTGGATTACGATGCGTCGGTTACCAACGAGGAACAACTCGCTCAGGCTGTCAGTGCGGCGGGCTATGAGTTAGTGGTTTCGCGTCAGGCCAACGATGGTGCGCAACGTCAGGAGGAGGCTTATCGTATGTTGCGATTACGTGCAGTGGTGGCTCTTGTTGTTGCCGTACCCGTGATGGGTTTGAGTATGTGGGCGATGCACGTGCTTTGGGCACGTATCGTGGTGGCTGTTTTGGCCACAGCGGTTATGGTGTGGTGCGCACGTCCGTTTTTTGAAAGAGCCGTCAAGGGACTCTTGCACCGCAACATCGGTATGGATGTACTCGTAGCCTTGAGTACGGGTATTGCTTATGTGTTCAGCCTCGTCAACCTGTTTTTTCCTTTTCTTATCACATCGCATCTCTATTTTGAGTCCGCCGTGGGTGTTGTAGCGTTTATATTGCTTGGCCGCTCGTTGGAGGCCAGAGCCAAGCGTCGCACTGCATCGGCTATTGAGGGACTTATGGAATTGTGGCCACAACAGGTGGAATGTGTTGAGGCCGATGGCACCTCGCGCCTCGTTGATACGAAGGATGTAGAGGTTGGTATGTGTGTGATGGTACGCCCTGGCAACCGCATCGCTGTAGATGGCGTGGTAGAGCGAGGTCATTCGGCGGTGGACGAGAGCAGTCTGAGCGGCGAGCCTATACCGGTAGAAAAGGCCGTAGGCGACCGTGTGTTGGCTGGAACGCTCAACACTACGGGTCTCCTTTTCGTGCGTTGCGAGCGTCCAGAGTACGACACCGTACTCAGCGGTGTGATACGCGCTGTACGTGAGGCACAGGGCAGCCGTGCCCCAGTGCAACAGTTGGTAGATAAAGTTGCTATGGTGTTCGTGCCGGCTGTGTTGTTGATAGCACTCGCCACGTGTGCGGGCTGGATATGGCTACGTCCCGCCGACGGGTTGTCGGCAGCAGTGATGGCAATGACGAGCGTGCTTATCATTGCCTGCCCCTGTGCCTTGGGGCTTGCCACACCCACGGCACTGATGGTAGGCATAGGGCGTGCTGCGCGTTTGGGCATTCTTATCAAAGATGCCGAGAGCCTCCAAACGGCGTGCCACGTGGATACGATTGTTATGGACAAGACCGGTACACTTACCGAGGGCCGTCCCGTGGTGAGCGAATGTCATATAGCCGAGCAGTATATTCCTGTCCTTGCTGCCTTAGAGCATCTTTCGGAACACCCTTTAGCGCAAGCTGTTTACACTTGGGCTACAGCCAAGAGTGGGATGCACAGCACTGATGTCCACGACTTTCATTCGCACACGGGACTCGGCGTGTCGGCGGTAGTGGACGGGAAGGAATTTTTTGCCGGCTCGTTACGCCTACTTGCTGCACATGCCCTCTACCCTGCTACAGAGCTTCTCAGACGTGCCAATGCGTTGGAAGTCCAAGGATACACCTTCGTCTGGCTCGCTGATGAGAAGACTGTGTTAGGCTTTGTGGCTTTGTCCGACCCGCTACGCCCCGCAGCGTCGAATGTCGTCGCCTCGCTCCGACAGATGGGCATAGATGCCGTGGTACTTTCGGGCGACAGCAGTGGGGCGGTGCAGTGTATCGCCCGCGAAGCGGGCATCAACGTGGCAAAGGGCTCTATGCTCCCACAAGACAAGGCGCAGTATGTGGCAATGCTCCACAAACAAGGCCACACCGTGGCGATGGTGGGCGACGGCATCAACGACAGCGCAGCACTTGCTACGGCACAACTCAGTGTGGCGATAGGTCGTGGTAGCGACATTGCTATGCACACCGCACAGGCCACACTCCTCGCACCCGACCTCTCGCGCCTACCACTGCTCATCAATCTTTCGCGTGCCACGATGCGTACCGTGAAGCAAAACCTCTTTTGGGCCTTTGTCTATAACTTGGTGGCCATTCCCTTAGCCGCCGCAGGGCTCGTTAATCCTATGGTAGGTAGCCTATGTATGGCACTTAGTAGCATCAGCGTTGTAGGCAACAGCCTACGACTGCGGACAATAAACATAAACCCATTAACCCATAAACGCTCTATGACAAAGACTTATACCATTAGCGGTATGATGTGCGACCATTGCCGCATCCACGTAGAAAAAGCACTCAACGCCTTTCCTGATGTCACTGCCACAGTGAGCCTCCACCCCGCCCAAGCCGTTGTGAAATTCAGCGGCGAGCCGCTACCGCTCTCCACTCTCCAACGTGCCGTCACCGACAACGCTGGCGAATATACCCTTTCGGAATAACATTTTTCGCCCTTTCTTTTTTGGCAGCACACTGGATGTTTTGCGCCCTCAAAAAGCAAAACAAAAAGAGCCAGAAAGATGACAAAACTTGCTGAACGCTAAAGTTCTATTTATCTGATTGTCATTCGAGCCAATGCAGTGCCTTTTCCTTTATTTTCTCATACCACTCCACCTCGCTTCCGCAAGTGTTAGCGAAGTCGTTTGATGCTTCAAAGAAGTTTCGTACGTGGGACGGGTTGGGTGTGTAGCTGGCCTTGTAGCTGTCCTCAACCATCTTGCGGAAAATCTGCAAGGGCAGGGGTATGATAGTTGATTTGCCCCCGTACATCGCAAGGTTGAGGTGGTGCAAAGTGAAGAAATGGCTGACGCAAGCATCGTTGATGGTCGGAGCGACAAAGAGGCAGTAGCAGGGCTTCCCGCTGGCCTTCTTCAACTTGCCGAGGTGGCGGGTGACAGGCTCGCCCTCCATTTCGTACTGCTTCTGTCCGCTGGCCATCGTCACCTCCACGCAAACCATGTAATCGCCGTAGTCGCATACGATGTCCGACATGTTGCCTGCCGCTGTAGAAAGTGGTTTGCCGTAATCGTCGAAGTTCAAGTTGGCTTTGATGTCGCCGCCGTCGAGCATAGTCATGGCTCGCCACGTGTTCCACTCCAGCATCAGCGATGCGTCGTAAAGCTCGTTGTTTTCTATCTGTTCGTAGGTCTTTTGAATTTCGTCGTACTGTCGGTAGTCCTTAATCTCAGCAACCTGTTCCGTGATGCTTTCTGCTTTGCGCTGTTCCAAAAGGTCAGTCAGCAAGTCTTTCAAGTCATTGAGCGTAGCCTTTGCAGGAATTTCCACCGACGGGAACTCGTCTTGAAATTTCTGGATAAGCAAAGGGCGGTTGTCGGTCAGCAGTTTTGGCAGGGCAGCATTGCCGAGATAGGCGGTGTAGGCCGTTTGGTCGTTCACATAGACGGGGTCGCGGCTCACGTTCTTCAAGATATAGTCCACGTCGGCCTGACGCTCGGGAACAATTGATAGGGATTTGCCTATGTGCGAGACGTTGACAAGCCCAGTGATGCGAAGATAGCGGAAACAAGCGTCGGCATAGTCGCGCATATTACTTGATTGCGTCTTTAGGAACTTCGCCAGCGAAGCGTCGTTGCTCTCGCGGGTCTTGGTCTCGCCTCGCAGTATGCGCTCACGGTAGA
>CALFJG010000048.1 GCA_937877625.1 uncultured Prevotellaceae bacterium | reverse complement strand
CCAACGGCGACCAACCCGGAGAGGGTGAAACGGAAACGCCTACCAACGGCGAGACCGAAACCCCCGGAGAGGAAACCGAGGAATCTAACGAGGAAACGGAAAGCATCGACAGCGGCGACGTTGGCGACGTAGAAGATGTGTTGAACCCTAACAATGAGGAGGAATAAATTATGAGTAGCGCGTCAACAACCAGAACTATTAAGTTCATAAGCAAAGCCGGTACGTACATGGCTACTATCATGTGCCCGGATGGCGATTTGTTCCAGTATTGGGATGGCACAGGGGCAGACCAAACCGTTTTCCCCAACTTTGCCACGATGCAACCTAAGTTGAATTTCATTTGCACGTCGAGCCGCGTAGCCGAGGGCATAGCAACTATAGCCTCTATGCGCTACTATTTCGGCGGCACAGAGATTACGTTTAACGCAAGCGGCTATAGTACCGGCCTGTTTGGTGACGGCACGGCCAACGGCAGTTACTTTAAGAAGTACGCCGCCGACGGTAGTACGAATCTGTACCCCGGTTTGCAGATATTGAAGAATATCGCAGCCCTTGCAAGTTACCTACCCGTTACTATCAAGATGGTAGCCACTATCTACTACGGTACACAGGAGGATAGCATTTCAGCCGACTACACTATACCCATTCAGCAAAAGGCGCAGTTTGCCGGTAAGGTTACTATCGTTGCGGGCGATAGCAAGAGTTTCGTTATTAGCAGTAAGGGCGACAGTTGTATTTTGCAGGCTAAAGCCTACAGCAACGAGGGCGCACTATCCGTTGGCCTTACCTACAAGTGGGAGCAGTTCGACCCGTCAGCAGCCGGAAACGTGGACGGTTGGAAGTTGTTAGGCAGTTCGGATAACGAGGGCTTTGGCAATTCCGCAACCCTTACCGTAACGGAAAGCATGATAGACACCTACGGCGAGTTCAGGCTAACCGTTAAACGTAACGGCTCATTCTACGGTATGGACGTGCAGGGCGTAGTCGATAAGTCAGACCCTTACGACATTGACCCGCACCCCAGCCCCGAAGATGAAACGATAGACGAAGATACGAGCAGCAGCCGCGACCATGTGACTTATACGCCTGTATTGGTTACGAGAGGCGGCACAGCCGTTTCGCCTAACCCCCTCTACTATTTCTTAGTGAGAGACGCGGCGGGCGTTGTGTTGAACAAGTACAGAGACGGTAACGCCGCCGTAAACGGTAGCGACCCAATGGAACTTTCAACTAACGCGATGGCATCGTACACCGTTACCCGTGAGCAATGCCAAGCCGGAGGCGGTGATATTTCAATAACCATTCAGGCAGCAAGTTAAAAAAATCGTTTAGCACTATGGGAGTAGCAGTAACACGAGTAGTTAAGTTTATCCGCAAAGGTACGGGAATTTCCCGTACCGATGTGGAGTACGC
>CALFJG010000047.1 GCA_937877625.1 uncultured Prevotellaceae bacterium | reverse complement strand
TGGCTCTTACAGCAGCAGTTCTCAGACGAACCCTACGGGTGCTGCTTCAGGCTCTAACCGCGTGAACCGTGGCGGCAGCGGGTACAGCTACGCGCGGAATTGTCGCGTCTCTTATCGCTACAGCTTCACGCCAGGCGGCCGCAACTACGACCTCGGCTTGCGCCTCGTCCTGCGGTTTCCATAAATTTCTGTTTCTAAAAAGGAAAGCGAAAGAAAGAACGACGCCAGGAATTCGTTATCGCGTTATCCCGTTATGACGTTATAACGTTATAACGGGAGTTACGAACAATGCTCCGCTGTGTTCAGCAGTCCGCAGGCGGCCAAAATGTCTTCTCCACGCGAGGCACGTATCGTGGCGAAGAGGCCGTGAGCGGTGAGGAAGTCGCGCAGGCGTAGCATCGTGCTTTCGTCGGCTTCCTGTAGCGGCGTGTTGGGTATGGCGTGAAAACGTATGAGATTTACGCGGCAGTCAAGTTCACTCAGCAGGCTGACGAGTGCCTCGGCGTGACGCAGCGTATCGTTCACACCGTTGAAAACGATATATTCAAACGACAATCGGCGTTGCATATCGCGGTTGTCGGCGGTCTTTCCCCACACGGGTAGTAGCTGTTTCACCATTTCGCGAATACTGAAAGCGCGCTCGGCAGGCATCAGTGCTGCCCGCTCGGCAGCAAACGGGTGGTGAAGGCTCACGGCGATATGGCAACGTGTATCGGCGAGCAAACGAGGGAAGCCCGCCGCCAGTCCGACGGTGCTTATTGTGATACGCCGTGGCGACCAAGCCCTTCCCCACGATGCGGTGAGTACCTCCACGGCGCGAAGCACGTTGTCAAGGTTGTCAAGCGGCTCGCCCTGCCCCATAAAAACGATGTTTGTGAGGCGTTCGCGCTCGGGCAGGGCATAGATTTGGTTGAGGATATCGCCTGCCGTGAGCGACGAGAGAAAACCCTGCCGCCCCGTCATACAAAAGGCGCACCCCATCTTACACCCCACCTGGCACGACACACAGAGCGTGGCACGCTCGCCGTCGGGGATAAAAACAGTCTCTACGGCGTGGCCATCAGAGGTAGGGAAGAGATATTTCTTTGTGCCATCGGCAGACTCTTGTACGAGGCGGTGGGGCATCTGCCCAACAATGTATTGCTCGGATAAAGCCTCGCGCAATTTTGCCGAGAGGTTCGTCATCAGAGAAAAGTCGGCCACGCCGTGGCGATAGAGCCAGTCGGCCAACTGTTTGCCGACAAACGGTTTAGCACCGAGGCTTACACAGAGCGCAGAGAGTTCTTCGGGTGTCGCCCCAAGCAAGGAGGAACGTTGAGCAGACATACAAAAAAAGAATATGCGGTTTTCGTTGTGGCAAAGTTAACCACAAAACATCAACAAATCCCACTTTTTAGCACAAAAGAAGTAAGTAATCGGACTCAAGGTTTCATTATCGAAAGAATTAGTCCGATGGTGTTTGAACATAGTCCAACAGTGTTTAAACATAGTCCGATGGTGTTTGAACATAGTCCGATTGATTTTAAAATCAAAGCCGTTGATTTTAAAATCAAAGCCATTGATTTTAAAATCAAAGCACTCGAGTTTGGAATTAGTCCGACGGTGATAAAAATTAGTCGGACGGTGATAAAAAATAGTCCGACCTCGTAAAAACAAGGTCGGACTTATTTTGTAGTGTCAAGAATTTTATCGTTTCAGCAAGAGCCAAGCCCCGGGGTAAGTGCCTTTTAGTGCATCGCGTGTACGTGCGGCCTCGCTCTTATTGTCGCTGGAGGAGGCGATTACTCGGTACCATCCTGTCCGTCCGTTGATAGTTTCGTTGGTGAGTACCACGCGTGCGTCGTAGCCATTGGAGCGCAGGCGTGCCATCAGGCCGTCGGCGTTGCTCTTGGTGATGAAACTGCCTACTACTACGCTGTAGGTGCTCAATGCATCGCCGCTCACTACATCGAGTGTACCGTCAATAGTGCGTACATCGCTGAGATCCACTTCTTCCTGCACGGGTTGCTGTATCACCTGCACGGGTTCTACGGGCTGCACCGTCACAACGGGTTCCACGGGCTGTGTGATAACGGGCTGCACTGGTGCAGTGGTTACTACCTCAACGGTGCGGCTCTGCTCTTCTTCGAGTGCCTGCTGATAGGTCTTAGCAAAAGCCGATTCACGAGATTTGCAGCCTGTAAGTGTTACGGCGGCTGCGAGGCCGAAAAGAAGGAAAGTTGTCTTTTTCATATCCTTTGATTGTTGTGTGTTTCAAAAAAGATGCAAACGCGGCTCTATGGCGTTTTGTAGTGCAAATATAGAAGATTTATTTGTGGTGCGTTCTTAAAAAACATTAAACAGCATATTCTTCTGCCTAAAAAGCCGTTTTTTAGCCTCAAAACGTGCGCGCCACGGATTTTCTACGTAAATTTGGCACGCTTAACCTAACAATAATCAAAACCTCTGGCCAATAAACGAAACAACGTCATACGCTTGTGTTGCAACAGGCTCGTGTGTTGAGGGAAGCACTATTCATTCTTAAAGAACTATCAATACTTATTAACTCATCAAAAAAAAACATTACTATGAGAGGACTAAGCATTCTGGCCGCTTTTCTTGGCGGCGCAGCCGTAGGTGCTGCCTGCGGTATTCTCTTTGCTCCCGAAAAGGGCATGGATACACGCACAAAAATTGCTGAGGCTTTGCGCAAGCGCGGCATCAAACTTAGCAAGGGCGAAATTGACGAGCTCGTTGACGACATCGCCGACGAATTGGCAGGTGAATAACTATTTATCGCTGATATTCTTCGCTCCTCACACAAACCACAAAAGGCTACGCACGACGCGTAGCCTTTTGTGGTTTGTGAAATCAGCACTAACGTTTTTGTGATTTATATTTCCACGACAGTAATTCCTGTTCCGCCGAATTGTATGTGTTCATCGTGGAAGGAACGTATGCCGCGCACGGAGCTGACGTATTGTCGTATGGCTTCGCGCAGGGCGCCAGTGCCTGTACCGTGAAGGATACGCACACGCGGGTACTCCAGTTGTATAGCATCGTCGAGAAAGTATGCCACGGTGTTTACTGCTTCGTCGGCGCGCATGCCACGCACATCGAGTTCGGGCTTAAAGCGCAGTTTCTTTTCGTACATCGCATCGCGTGTGCTACGACTCAGGAAGGTGGCTACCTGTGTGGTTTTGTCGTCCTGTGGCGGCTGAGCGGGCAATAGGCGGTCTATGGTTACTGAGGTACGCATTATGCCAAACGTCACGCGTGCACGTCCGCCCGACACACTCTCTACGCGTCCTACTCCGTTTTGTCCTTTAATGCGTACGAAATCGCCAACGCTGGGCGGGTTTTCATTGTCGTACCCTTCGGCCTCGTTAGGAGCGTGCCGCCCGGTGTCGTTCCCCGTGGCAGCCTTCTGCTGTGCTTCATCCGCGTTTCGTGTGCTACGGCGTTCTTGTCGGCGGCGTATCTTAGCCATTTTCCGGGCTATGCTGTCGTCTTGTTTGTCTGCCACGAGGTTTACCTCGGCCTTAAAGTCTTCAAGCTCGCGGCGTGCGGCTTTGGTACGTTCTTTCTCGGCTTGGGCTTCTTTTATGGTACGTATGGTGCGCTCTATGCGTGCGTTGCTCTGTGCGAGGAGTTCTTGTGCCTCTTCGCGTGCACGGCTCATCACCTCCTTGCGCTCAAGCGATAGTCGCGACACCTCGTTCTCGTAGCGCGCCACGGTTTCGTCAAGGTGTTTTTCGCGTTGGTGAACGCTCCGCCGCTTGTTCTCCCAATACATCTTGTCGCGTACGATGTCCTGAAGGTATTTGTCGGAGAGGATATAGTTTTCGCCCACCAGCTTTGCGGCGTAGTCGATCACTTGCTGCGGCAGCCCTATGTTACGCGCTATTTCTATGGCGAAGCTGCTACCTGGGTTGCCCACCGAGAGGCGAAACAGGGGTCGCAGTGCGGCTCGGTCGTAGAGCATAGCACCGTTGACCACCGTAGGACACTGCTCGGGTACACGCTTGAGGTTTTGATAGTGCGTGGTGATGACAGCGTAGGCTTTGCGCTCCACGAGGCGTAAGAGTATTGCCTCGGCCAGTGCGCCTCCGATTTGTGGCTCTGTGCCGGCTCCAAATTCGTCAATAAGCAAAAGGCTCTGCGACGTGGAGGCCTTCATCATCTGTTTCATCGCCAGGAGGTGGCTTGAGTAAGTGGAGAGGTCGTCATCGGTGCTTTGACCGTCGCCGATGTCAATAAAGATGTGCTCAAAAATCCCGAACTGGCTGTTTTCGGCTACTGGCACGGGCATTCCACACTGTAGCATATACTGCAGAAGTCCCACTGTTTTGAGGCAAACCGACTTACCGCCGGCATTGGGTCCGCTGATGAGTAAGATGTGCTTGTCGGGCGGCAGTTTTATATCAAGCGGCACCATTTCAGAGCCTTTCTGTTCCAAGGAGCGTCTGAGCAAGGGGTGGAACGCTTCTGTCCAGAAGAGGCACGGTGTGTCTTTCACCTGTGGCACGATGCTCCCCTGTGTGTCGCTCCAGGCGGTTAGCGCGCGCAGGAAGTCTATGTGGCCGAGGAAGCGAAGGGCTTGGAGCATAGCATCGATACGGGGGCGGAGCATCGTGGAAAGCTCTTGCAACAGACGTATGATTTCGCGCTTCTCCTCGCCTTTAAGCTCGCGTATTTTGTTGTTGGCTTCCACCACGGCCTGTGGCTCTATGAATACGGTCTTTCCCGTGGCACTCTCGTCGTGAACGATGCCTCGTATTTTGCGTTTGGCACTGGGAGCGACGGGTATAACAAGTCGGCCATCGCGTATGGTGGGGTTAACATCGCGGTCGATATAGCCTGCTGTCTGTGCTTCGCTGATGATAGCACGCAGGGTGTGGGAGATGCCGCGCGAGGTGGTCTCCAGAGCATGGCGTATGGTGAGCAACTGAGGCGAAGCGGTGTCTTTGATGCGTCCGTACTTGTTTAGCAACTTACTTATTTCGGCGGTGATGTCGTCAAAGTCTTCTATGTCGGCGGCTAAGCCGGCAAGTGCGGGGAAGCCCTCCTCGTCATCATCGCCTTTCCCCTCGAAGAGGTGTTTCAACGTGCCACATGTGGCAAGGGAGCGACGCAGGGCGGCAAGGTCGGTCTCCTCCATATACGTGCGCTCGGGGCGAATGCGCAGCAGTGGCTCGCGCACGTCAAAGAAGTCGGCCTCGTAGGCATCAGCGTATTCGTACTGAAAGGCCGCAAACTCTGCAGCACGTTGCAGGCGTTCTGTGATTTCTTTATAATCGTTGGAAAACGTCAGACGGTCGGCCACGAACTCCGTACCGAGGGTGCTCTGACACTGTCCGCGCAGCAACGTGCGCACCTCGTCAAAGCCTATCTTGCGTTCAAATGTATCGGGATAAACCATCGTTACTATTCTTTTCAGACTGCAAAATTACGCAAACCGAAGGATTATTCAAAAATAGCGGTCGGCCAAAGGAAGAACATAAATCCTTCTTGATAGAACACCTCTTATTTTACGAGTACTTTCCTGCCGCCTATGATATAGATACCTGCAGGCAAGGGGCAGGTGGGTGTTACACGTCGGCCATCTAAGCGATAAATCTCCACGGCATTTTGCTGGTTTGGGTGTAGCGCGTGTAGGGCGGTCGGTGTCTGTTGCTCGCGATAGAGTGCTACGGGCTGTTGGCGGCTACTGCTCTTATAAGCGGCAAAGCGGGGCGAAGAACTGTTGTAGCAGATGTAGCGTGTGTCGTACCTTCGGTTGGTTATCGTGGCAGTGCTTCCGCTGAACGAAATCGTCCACTGCGCCCCGTCCTCGGTAACATCATCGGTGGTCTTTAGGCTATTGGCATCGGACACGAGGGCGAGATAGGCTTGCTCCGTCGGTATGAAGAAGGAAAAGAAGTCGCCCGAGCGCACGAGTTGCAGCACGGTGGGCTGCTGTGTGGCATCGTCTGTAAGTATTATGGTGTTTTCGCTGATATCCACCGCTACGTTGCTTCGCACGTCTTTGCTTGCCTGACCGAGTGCCATTTGCTTGCTCTCGTTCACTATGAGATAGTAACTGCCTGCCACGAGGTCGCTTACATCGGTTATCAGCGTGAAAACATTGCTGTTGGGCTGCTCTATGGGAACAACAGTAAAGGCATATACGACGGTGTCGCTCTGTAGTCCGTGCTGTTCACAAAAGGCACTGATGGTTACATCCTCGTCGATGCTCAGTCGCAGCGGCGTGTCGGCTTCCTGCCACGTCGTGCCATCGGTGGTGTAGTGTAGAGGCAGTTCGTCGGGAGAGGTGATAGAAACAGTGGTATATTGCATCACGCTGCCGCCCTCAATAGAGAAGACTGGCGCGGCAGGCGGCTCATCGCCGGGGGTGTCGTCGTCGGGGAAGGTATATCCGGCGATACGCAACGGGGTGTCGCGCTTGCTGCCCCATACGTATTGCTCCAATCCGGGGAAGTCCACAAAGGGGTTGCGGTTGCCCTGTGCTTTATATACAGCGTTGTTGCGGTCTATCTCCTTTTGGCTCACGGGGTCTTGCGCCGCCCAGCGCATAAGCATGGTGAGTGCCCACTTGGTATAAACGCTGTCGCTGTTGCCTGCAAGCATCGGGCTGCTCCACGAGGCTATCTCGTTTTGATAGCGCGTAGCCATATAGAAGTAGATGCGTGCAAAATCACCTTTGTACTCATCGTTGGGCTCAAAAACGGTGCCGCTGTAGCCTATGGCGCGGTCGCAAGGGCCGAGTTTGCTAAAGCCGCCGTGGGAGGTATAGGTGGGGCTACTTGTCTCGCCGTAGGGATAGTTGCTACGGCGGTTGTTGACATAACCGTCAACAGGTACCACGTGCATAGCATCGGAATACTGAATAGCCTTGCTTCCGCCCCACCAACTCTTAGGAAATGAGTGTTCGCGGTTGGCCACGTCGCCTTCAGCGGTGTAGCTGCCACTGGGCTTCTCTGTAGAGAAATTGGTCATATCGCTATACATATCCCAAAGATAGCCGTCGGCACGTACATCGGTGGTCTTATAGACCGTCCAAAGATTGTCGTAGCCCACCTGCGTATGGCCTGTGGTAATTATCGTGCAAAGGGCTGTCTTTAGGTTGTAGCCGCTCTTGCCATCGGCTTGCTTGTAGTAGCCCGAAGGTACTTGAGCCGTTCCCTGCAAGGCAAGAAAAGAAAAAAGAAAGAGCAAAAGGTGCTTCATAAACGTGTTTGCTTGACATCGTTAAGGAGTTAAGGAGTTAAGCCGCTGCCATACAGTCTGAAAACTATTGACCAGCCGAACGGCTTAACCCCTTAACTCCTTCAACTACTTCTAATAGCTACGTGCGATAATGGCACGACAAACAGCGGGTTTGCCGCTAACCATATCGATACCGGGATTGCTTTGGTCGCTATCGAAAGGTATGCATCGCACGGTGGCCTGTGTGTCGTCTTTGATTTTGGCTTCGGTCTCGGCCGTGCCGTCCCAGGGGCAGAGGAAGAATCCGCCGTCTTTCACCCGTGCTTTGAACTCGTCGTAGTTGTCGCAGGGGAAGATATGTGCATCAAGGAAGGTTTTGGCTTTGGTGAAGATGTTCTTTTGTATGTCGGCGAGGAGAGTCTCTACGCGCTCTTCAATGCCTTGTATGGCAACGGTTTCTTTCTCCAACGTGTCGCGGCGCATCACTTCTATAGTACCGTTCTGCAGGTCGCGCCGCCCCATCACGAGGCGCACGGGCACGCCCTTGAGTTCGTAGTCGGCAAACTTAAAGCCGGGGCGTTTGTTGTCGGCATTGTCATACTTGACACTCAGCCCGCGGCAGCGCAGGCTGTCGGCCAGAGCCTGGAGCTTCTCATCAAAGGCGGTGCGCTCATCATCGCCTTTATATATTGGCACGATGACTACTTGTATGGGTGCGAGGTTCGGCGGGAGGACGAGGCCGTTGTCGTCGCTGTGTGTCATAATCAGTGCACCCATCAAGCGGGTACTCACGCCCCAAGAGGTAGCCCAGGCGAAGTCAAGCTTGTTTTCCTTGTCAACAAACTGCACGTCAAAAGCCTTGCCGAAGTTCTGGCCGAGGAAGTGGCTCGTGCCGCTCTGCAAGGCTTTGCCGTCTTGCATCATAGCCTCTATGGTGTAGGTGTCGAGCGCACCGGCAAAGCGCTCCGTTTCGCTCTTCACGCCAACCACAAGGGGTATGGCCATCTCGTTTTCCACGAAGTCGGCATACAAACGTATCATTTGCTTAGCACGCGCCTCGGCTTCCTCGCGTGTGGCGTGAGCGGTGTGGCCTTCTTGCCAAAGAAACTCGCTCGTACGCAGAAACAAACGGGTGCGCATCTCCCAGCGCATCACATTGCACCACTGGTTGCAGAGTACCGGCAGGTCGCGCCAGGAGTGTATCCACTTGCGATAAGTGTTCCAAATCGTGGTCTCGCTCGTAGGGCGAATAATGAGTTCCTCCTCAAGCTTCGCCTCGGGGTCAACCACCACACCGCTACCATCGCTGGCATTCTTCAAACGATAGTGCGTCACTACGGCACACTCCTTTGCAAAGCCTTCAACGTGGTCGGCCTCTTTGGAAAGAAACGACTTGGGGATAAGCATCGGGAAATATACATTCTGCACGCCCGTTTCCTTAAAACGACGGTCGAGCGACTGTTGTATCTTCTCCCAAATAGCGTAGCCATAAGGCTTAATAACCATACAGCCACGCACATCGGATTGTTCGGCAAGGTCAGCCTTGACTACGAGTTCGTTATACCAAGCGGAATAGTTGTCCGCACGCTTTGTGAGGTTCTTTAATTCAATTGCCATACGCTTGTTCTGTTGCTTTATTTGCGATTTACGGGGTGCAAAGATAGAGAAAATCTTTGTATCGCTCGGAGTGGGTTTATCATTTCTTGTATTTCGGGCGTTTGTTTGAGTGTCTTACATCATAGCGGCGCGAAAGGTTTTTCGTACTTTTGCAGCGATGAACGTTAATCCCTATCAGTTATTACGCCGTATGGCGGTAGTGCGTAGTGAGAGGCTTCGGCTTTTGGGTGCGTGGCTTCTATCGGTAAGCGGACGTAGGTACATAGGCATCTTCCTCGACCCGGTGCTGGCTTGTAACTTGCGCTGCCGTATGTGCTACTTTAGCGATGAGAGCCGTCGCAAGGAACTCCACGGAATAATAGACGAAGCGGAACTGGACACCGTGGCGGAGCGTTTATTCCCGCACGCACTGAAACTGCAAATAGGATGCGGCGCAGAACCTACGCTTTTCAGACAACTGACAACCGTTGTGGCGCGCGCAAAGCAACACAGTGTGCCATACGTCTCACTGACTACTAATGGTCAGCTGCTCACTAAGACACTTCTTGCCGACCTCCTTGCCGCCGGCTTAGACGAGGTGACACTCTCGCTCCATGGCCTTACCCCCACCACCTACGAAGCGATGATGCCCGGTGCCTCGTTCGCACGCTTTGAGGAATTAGTGGCTCTGTTAGCCGAAGCAAAGCGCACACACCCCGCACTGGTCATACGCTTAAACTACACAATGAACTCTGCCAACACCGATGAGCTCAACTTGTTGCCCGACTTACTCAGACGCCTACCTGCTACAGTGGTGCAACTGCGCCCGGTGCAGAAGATTGGCGAGAGCCAGTGGACGGACTTCTCACTCACCACTATCAAGGCGCGCTACGACACCCTACTTACACCCTTGGCAAAAACCCTCAAAGCGCAAGGGGTGACCGTGCTGATGCCGACAAAAGCCGACCTGGAACACTTAGACGCACCCGCCGCGCCGTTGTCCGAAGCTTTACAGGAGCTCACCTACCTCAATATAGAACCGGGTCGAGGCCAGCAGGCCACCTTGCCGCGCTTGTCGTTTGGCGACTTGCTACGTCTGCTACTCGGGAAAAAGCCGAAAGAAGAGAAATCCACGCACAGCGTCACCAAGAAATTAGCCTACTCCGTACAATGAACCACAACGCCTCCCCTACTCCGTCGCTCACCCCCCTGACAAAAGCCGAGGGCAAACTTATTCGCAGCCTTTCGCAAAAGAAAAATCGCGATGCTATGGGATTGTTCCTCGCCGAAGGGCCTAAGGTGGTAGGCGAACTGATGCACCACTTCCCGTGCCGACTATTGGTCACCACAGATGTCTCGGCAGGCTACTATATATATAATATGGAGTGCCGGCGCGTAACCCACCGGGCAGATTTACACCGCCTGTCGCTACTTCAGTCGCCGCAAGACGTTTTGGCCGTCTTTGAAAAACCCACACAAACAACAAATCTTCCTCCGCTTGCCGACATCGCTCTGGCACTCGACGGCGTGCAAGATCCTGGCAACCTCGGCACTATCCTTCGCACCGCCGACTGGATGGGCATACGCACCATATACGCTTCCACCGACACCGCCGACTGTTTCGCGCCAAAAGTAGTGCAGGCCACAATGGGTGCCTTAGGACGTGTAAAAGTAATATATACCAACCTACGAGCCACACTCACACACCTGACCAACGAAGGAGCAACAATCTACGGCACATTTATGCAGGGCAACAATCTCTTTGAGAGCCACGTAGCTCGCCCCGCCGTAATTGTTATGGGCAACGAGGGCAACGGAATAAGGCACGAGATAGAAGCCCTTTGCAGCTCACGACTCTCCATTCCGCGCTTCGCCCCGGCAAACGAAAGCAGCGAGAGCCTTAACGTGGCTGTTGCCACCGCCATAGTACTGGCTGAAATTCGGCGACAAGCCTCAAGACAATAAAGATGTAGCCTATTACTCCCTTTTTGCACAATATACGCCAAAAACTCAACGAGAGTATCTACACTTTTCAGAAATAACGCGTATTTTTGCACGGGCAACCAACGGTATTCTATCAATTATGCGTTTTCTCCTTTCCTCGCTTTTTTCCCTCCTTTTATATATCATACCCGCAGCGGCACAAATCGCCGTTTCTTTTCCCGACACCATTCACGCTTGGACGGTAGATGAACTACCGATGCCACAACTCATCAACTCCTTAAACTACACGGTCAATCCCGACGAGGCGATGTCAAGCGAAGATGTAGATACGCTTGACGTTATCTCTTATGCGTTACGCGACCAGTTCGGCATAGAAATGGTGTGTGTGTGTGTGGGTCGTGTGGCCGGCGGCGATGTATATGCCTGGGGCGACTCCCTCTTCACCAAATATGGCTTCGGCAAGAAAGGCACCGACAATGGTTTGCTCGTTGTTATTAGTGTCGTCGATCGCGAGTGGCGCATCTTCCCCGGCAAGGGGCTTGAGGGCATCCTGCCCGATGCCGTGTGCAATCGCATCGGCAACCGTGTAATGCTCCCCTATCTCAAAGAACAACAGTGGGGCAGAGCAATGGTAGCCGCCGCAAAGGTGGTGTATGGCATTCTCAAAGAAGCCCCCGAATATGCTGAGTTCACAAATTTCGAAGAAGAGAGCGATGACGACCTCAGTGGAGCATTGGGCGTTATTGGCGCGTTGGGCTTAGGTATGGGAGCCGCTGCCTATTTTGGTCGGAAGAAATGCCCGCGGTGCAAAGCCTTTATGAAGACACAAAGCCGCACACTTATCTCGCATATTGGCGCGGTGAAAACCTACGAAGTGACATACGTTTGCCCCAAGTGCGGTAACGTACTTACGACAACAGAAAAAGTAAACATCGCCGACAGTGCAGCAGCGGCGGCGGCGGGCGCAGCCAGTAGCCGCAGCTGGAGCAGTGGCGGCGGTTTTCGTGGCGGCTCGTTCGGAGGCGGCTCGTTCGGAGGCGGCGGAGCCGGAGGGAGGTTCTAAGCATCTCACCACAGAAGATTATAACAAAACAAAAAAATAACAAACTATGAAGAAATCAAATTTAGGCCTACTCATTGGCGGTGGCTTGGTGTTAGTAATTATTTTGTGGTGCGTCAGCACATACAACGGCATCATAGAAATGGAGGAGCCTACCACTACGGCTTGGGCAAACGTTCAGAGCCAGTATCAACGCCGTGCCGACCTTATCCCAAACCTTGTAAGCACTGTAAAAGGCTATGCCAAACACGAACAAGAGACACTCGAAGGCGTTATCAATGCTCGCGCACGTGCTACACAAATCACAGTAGATCCCAACAATCTAACCCCTGAAAAGCTCCAAGAGTTTCAGGCTGCGCAGGGCGAACTTTCACAGGCATTAGGCCGTCTGATGATGGTGCAGGAACAGTATCCCGACCTTAAAGCCAGCGAGCAATTCAAAGACTTACAAGCTCAGCTTGAAGGCACAGAGAACCGTATCAACAAGGCGCGCGACGACTTTAACAAAGTAGTAGAGGAATACAACCTCAAGGTACGCCGCTTCCCCGGCAACATACTCGCCGGTATGTTTGGCTTCCAAACGAAAGCCAAGTTTGAAGCCGATGCCAATGCTCAGAGTGCTCCTTCCGTAAGTTTTGACTAATGGCCAACGAACGCTATATGCTTCGCGGCGTAAGTGCTGCTAAAGAGGACGTTCACGCCGCTATCCGACACATTGACAAAGGGCTTTATCCGCGCGCCTTTTGTAAAATCATTCCCGACATTCTCGGCGGCGATGAGGCCTATTGCAACATTATGCACGCCGACGGTGCTGGCACGAAATCCTCGCTGGCCTATTGCTATTGGCGCGAAACGGGCGACCTGAGTGTCTGGCGAGGCATTGCACAAGACGCACTCGTGATGAACACCGACGATTTGCTCTGTGTGGGTGCCGTGGACGGTATCTTGGTTAGTAGCACCATTGGCCGCAACAAACGCCTTATCCCCGGCGAAGTGATACGCGCCATCATTGAAGGCACCGACGAACTCTTGCAGTGGCTTCGCGACATAGGCATCGGCATCTATGCCACAGGAGGCGAAACGGCAGACGTGGGCGACCTCGTGCGAACCATTATTGTTGACAGCACGGTGACCTGCCGTATGCGCCGCAAAGATGTGATAGACAATGCTCGCATCCGCCCCGGCGATGTCATCGTAGGCCTCTCATCTACCGGGCAAGCCACCTACGAAAAGAGCTACAACGGCGGTATGGGCAGCAACGGCCTCACCTCGGCACGCCACGATGTATTCGGCAAGACACTCGCCCTACAATATCCTGAGAGTTACGACCCCGCTATGCCCGATGAGCTGGTATATAGCGGTAGCTTACGTCTCAACACACCCGTTCCTGGCACACCTCTCACAGCAGGCCAACTCGTGTTAAGCCCCACCAGGACTTATGCACCGGTAGTAAAAACGATGCTCAACGAGATGCGCCCCCTCATTCACGGTATGGTACACTGCACCGGTGGTGCTCAGACTAAAGTGCTACACTTTGTAGGCGAGGATTGCCGCGTGGTAAAAGACAACCTCTTCCCCATTCCACCGCTCTTCCGCATCATTCAAGAACAGAGCGGCACAACGTGGGAGGAGATGTATCGCGTGTTTAATATGGGACACCGCCTTGAAGTCTATGTTCCTGCCGAAGCCGCAGAACAAGTAATAGCAATCAGCCAACACTACGGCATTGACAGCCAAGTAATTGGCCACATAGACAACGGCGCGCGCTCACTCTTTATTAAGAGCGAGGCCGGGGAATTTTCTTATTAAAGGAGGCGTGCTATGAATTAGGACTTATGCTCTTTCTCCGGCTGACTGCTTTTTACCTCTCTGGGGTTTCTTTGCCTCTGTTGCCTTGAGGTGTAGCACCCGCGCGTCGCTTCAACAGACTTAAAGTCAAACCTACACAAGAAATAGCTTAAGAGCAATTCAAAACTAATCTATTCAAGTTTTTGAAGTAACGAAACCCTATAAGTGTTGCACATATAGCAACACTGGGAACGCAGGCGAATAGCGTGCAAAAATTATACAGGCGTGCCGCTTGCACTTCTATGTGCGGGGGCGATTCCTGCGCTTCCAGCCAGTTGCACTCCCATTGAAGAAACGGTTAATCTGCCACCCAACAAATTGTCGCTTTTCGACTAAGAGGTGCATACTTTTTGAAAGAAGTATCCGCAACGCCTGTTTATTGGAATTACGGATATAGCAATCGAATTTGTCTTTTTGAAGCCTTCTTGACAGTCCTGAGACCAAACGGATATACGCGACACCGCCGAGGCTCTCCTTCCTTGTCGGAGAATCTCGGCGGATAATTTTCTTTCTGAGGGGGTATTAAGGGAAGTTCAGCACCAAGCCTTATGGCTACTTCTTATACTTTTTGCTGAATAAGTCGGAGTGAGTACCCGTGTTAAGCATGACAAGAACAAGTTCCGTATCGTACTGTTTCCAAACAAGCAGCCAGTTTGGCTGGATGTGACATTCCCACTGCCCTTTGCGGTCACCGTGTAACATGTGGGGTAAGTATTTCTCGGGTAACTTACCCTCAGTGGAAAGTATTCGGATAACTTCGCGTAATAACTCCATGTCATAGCCACGACGTTCACACATCTTCATCTGGCGTTTAAACTCTCCCGTAAACTTGATGGTGTACATAGCTCTATTCTAAACATTGCTTGAAAAGGTCGTCCACATCCTTTGCCTCGTAAACGCGCCCTTCTTCAAGTTCTTTCAGAGAACGCTCGTATGCAGAGATACGTTTACGGCGTGGCAGTGCAACGCCTGCTACTCCCTTAAGCATGCTTATGGCTTTCTTGATGTCCTTCATCATTGACATATCGCTGACGTTTACCAGCAGTTGTCCTTCCTGTGGATATATTGTAGTCCTTGCTTCCATCTTCTTCGTTATTTTTGATTTTACGGTGACAAGTCTGCGATTAAGCGAGTGCCATAATGCTTGCATCAATGGCCGAACTGATGGAGCAGTGAGCACTATCAAGCGCGCTTGGATGGTCGAGTCTCGACAGAGGTCGGCGTAGCCATCGTAAGCAGACTCGCACGTTTCCGTATGCGAAGTTACAACTTTCCCGCGAAATAATCGCAGAATTCCTCAGAAAAATATATCCGTTTGTCTCAGTATGTCAAAGATCGACGAGCCGAAGCCGCAGAACAAGTAATAGCAATCAGCCAACACTACGGCATTGACAGCCAAGTAATTGGCCACATAGACAACGGCGCGCGCTCACTCTTTATTAAGAGCGAGGCCGGGGAATTTTCTTATTAAAGGAGGCGTGCTATGAATTAGGACTTATGCTCTTTCTCCGGCTGACTGCTTTTTACCTCTCTGGGGTTTCTTTGCCTCTGTTGCCTTGAGGTGTAGCACCCGCGCGTCGCTTCAACAGACTTAAAGTCAAACCTACACGAGGAAAGAGCTTCCAAAACTATTGCTGTCCGCTAAAACGTGCAATAATAGTTGATATCGCCCCCGCCTTAAGCCTCGTGCTCCAAGTACCAGGCATAGAGCCTTTTTATTCCTTCCTGAAGTTCTATGCGATGATGCCAGCCGAGGCGGTGGAGTTTGGAAACATCGGTAAGCTTTCGCGGCGTACCATCGGGCTTAGTGGCATCCCAGCAAATCTCTCCCTCAAAACCTATGGTATTCCTCACCATCTCGGCGGTCTGACGAATGGTGTGTTCCACGCCCGTGCCTACGTTGATATGGCAGTTGCGCACCTCGGTGGCACCAACGGGATAAGTGTCTTTGAAATCCACATTGAGAAGCACGTGAACGCTCGCATCGGCCATCTCTTCGCTCCAAAGGAACTCGCGCAGCGGTGTACCCGTACCCCAGAGGGTGACGTGGTCAGGTGTTACTCCGTATTTATATAGTACGTCAAGAATTTCTTGCTCCGTGGCATTGCCGTCTATACTTTCGACGGAACGTTTGTTGAGGTCCTGTCGCACGGCTGTCCAGTCATTTTTCTGAAGAAGATGAGCCAGATATATTTTGCGTAGCATTGCAGGCAGCACGTGGCTACGCTCCAAGTGGAAATTGTCGCGCGGCCCGTAGAGGTTCGTTGGCATCACAGCGATGTAATTACAGCCATACTGCAGAGAAAAACTCTCGCACATCTTCAGCCCTGCAATTTTGGCAATAGCGTAGGGTTCGTTGGTGTATTCCAACGGCGACGTGAGCAACGCCTCTTCGCGCATCGGCTGTGGGGCTTCTCGCGGATAGATACACGTGCTGCCGAGGAAAAGCAGTTTGCTCACATCGTGGCGAAAGCTCTCGCCGATGACGTTTTGTTGTATCTGCAGGTTCTGATAGATAAAGTCGGCACGATACTTCAAATTAGCCATAATACCCCCTACGTGTGCCGCCGCGAGTACCACGGCATCGGGTTGCTCTTCGTTGAAAAACCGTCGCACCGCCTCGCCGTCCAAGAGATCCAACTCTTCGTGCGTTCGTCCTATAAGATTGGTATAGCCGCGTTGCAAAAGGTTGTTCCATATTGCCGAGCCCACCAGTCCGCGGTGGCCTGCCACATAGATCTTACTCGTTTTCGTCAGCATAGCATCATATCTCTTCTTTTGCCCGATAATAGAGTTTGCGAACGAAACGCATATCGTGCGCCACCATAATGCGTACGAGTTCTTCAAAACTCGTTTTGTGTGGGTTCCATCCGAGGCGTGTGCGGGCTTTTGTAGGGTCGCCGAGCAACTGCTCCACCTCGCTCGGGCGGAAATACTTCGGGTCCACCTCCACAACTACCTTTCCCGTGGCCTCGTCAATGCCTTTCTCTTCCAGCCCCTCGCCCTCAAAACGCAGGGAGATGCCGGCCTCTCTGAAGGCCAGCAGACAAAAGTCGCGCACGGTGTGGTACTCGCCTGTGGCTATCACATAGTCCTCGGGGACGTCCTGCTGAAGCATCAACCACATACACTCCACATAGTCGCGCGCATAGCCCCAGTCACGCAGAGCGTTGAGATTGCCGAGGTAGAGCTTGTCCTGGAAGCCCTGTGCGATGCGTGCGGCGGCGAGTGTGATTTTTCGTGTCACAAACGTTTCGCCACGGCGCTCGCTCTCGTGATTGAACAGTATGCCGTTCACACAGTACATACCGTAACTCTCGCGGTAATTCTTTACTATCCAGTAACCATATTGCTTTGCTACGCCATAGGGCGAGCGCGGATAGAACGGTGTAGTCTCTTTCTGCGGCACCTCTTGCACCTGTCCGAAGAGTTCACTCGTGCTGGCCTGATAGATACGACACGTCTTGTCCATCCCGCAGATGCGCACGGCCTCTAACAGGCGAAGCACGCCCAGCGCATCGGCATCGGCGGTGTACTCGGGTACGTCGAACGACACTTTTACGTGGCTCTGTGCCGCCAGGTTGTAAATCTCAGTGGGTTTCACCTCGCGTATGATACGTACGAGCGATGAGCTATCGGTCATATCGCCCCAGTGCAGGTTGATAAGACGTGCTTTGCGCATATCGCGCACCCACTCGTCAAGATAGAGGTGTTCAATACGCGCGGTGTTGAACGAGGAGCTGCGGCGCAAGATACCGTGAACTTCGTAGTTTTTATCAAGCAGGAACTCTGCTAAGAAAGAGCCGTCCTGCCCGGTGATACCTGTGATTAGTGCTATCTTTTTCATTTGCCTATTGTGTGTGTTGTGCTATGTTATTCCATCATTAGTACGCCCTCCGTTCTTAGTCCGCGAAGATAATCGGCGGCGGCCATACGTCGGCGACCCGCAGGCTGCAGCTCGCCGACACTGACAAAGCCATCGCTCACCGCTACGCGCATCCCTTGCTCGGTGTCGATGCTACCTATAGCCCTGCCGTGCGCTGCGGGCTCGAACTTAGTGGAAAAAATCTTCAGCTCCGTGCGTTTCTCGCCTGTCACCAGTGTTGTCCATGCTGCGGGATAAGGCGATAGGCCGCGCACAAAGTTAAATACCTCACGCCCCGATGTGTGCCAATCGATACGGCACGTGTCTTTGAAAATCTTCGGTGCGGCATGCAGGGGGACATCATCGCGCTGCGGCGTGACGGCTGGCGTGCCGTGGGCTATGGCTCTGGCGGTCTCCACCACCAGCTCCGCTCCCATCGCCATCAACCGGTCGTGAAGCGTCTCGGCGGTGTCGGCATCGGTGATTGGTGTGGTGCGCTGAAAGATAATGTTGCCGGTATCTATAGCGTGTTTAAGGAAGAACGTTGTCACGCCCGTCTGCCTCTCGCCGTTGATAATTGCCCAGTTGATAGGTGCAGCACCGCGATACTGCGGGAGCAACGAGGCGTGGAGGTTGAACGTGCCAAGACGTGGCAGGCTCCACACCGCTTCGGGCAGCATACGGAAAGCCACCACCACACCTAAATCGGGCTGCAAGGCTCTCAACTCCTCAATAAATACCTCGTCTTTGAGATTGGCGGGTTGTAGCACGGGCAAGCCTACCGCCAAGGCATAACGTTTCACGGCACTGGGTTGGAGCGTGTCCTGATGGCGTCCCATTGGTTTGTCGGGCATCGTCACCACAGCCACCACGTTGGCACCGGCCTCTACCAAAGCACGAAGCGAAGCCACGGCAAAGTCGGGCGTACCCATAAAAACTATTCTCATTGTGTTTCTTTTGGTTTAAGGTCTGTTCTATTAATTCGTCGTGAAGCCTATTCCTCGGAAAAGTCGCGCATAATCTGTCGATAAGAGGCGTA
Source organism: uncultured Prevotellaceae bacterium (assembly GCA_937877625.1). GTDB lineage: Bacteria > Bacteroidota > Bacteroidia > Bacteroidales > Bacteroidaceae > Alloprevotella. The sequence continues at coordinate 59,705 of CALFJG010000047.1, read as the reverse complement.
GAGTGTGTTTTTGGAAACGAAGCCGACGAAACGTCCCTCCTCGTCGAGTACGGGGAGTTTTGTGGCGTTGGTGTCGTCGAACGTGTCCATCACAAGGCGCATAGCATCGTTTGTACGAAGCACTTGCGCGGGCTTCTCCATCAACTGCTCGACGGTGTATTGCCTATACAACTCGGTGCGATACATCAAGTGGCGCAGGTTGTTGATGTTTACCACGCCAATGAGTGCACCCCCCACATCAACCACGGGGAACATATACTCCGTGCCTCTCGAAATCACCTGCACCATCTTGGCCATCGACATATCGGGCGTTAGTCGCGGCTGACGCTTGTCTATCACTGCATCGAGCGTCATAAGCGTCAAGATGGCGTTGTCCTTATGATGGGTGAGCAACTCGCCGCGACGGGCTAAGCGTTGCGCATAAATGCTGTGCGGCTCAAAGGCCACGATAGTCAGGTAACTCGCTACGCTCACAATGAGCAGTGGCATAAAGAGTCCGTAGCCGCCCGTGAGTTCGGCTATAAGAAACACACCCGTCAAGGGAGCGTGGAACACACCGCTCATCACACCGGCCATCCCCAGCAAGGCAAAAATCGTCTCGGGGGCTTGGAGCGAGGGGAAATAACTGTTCCAGAGCGTGGAGAACACAAAGCCGCCAATACATCCCAAGAAAAGCGACGGCGCAAACGTACCGCCGCACCCGCCTCCGCCGTTGGTGGCCGTGGCAGCAAACACCTTCACCACAAGGATAAGCCCAAGATAAGGAATGAGCCACTCAGAGCGTCCGTAGAAGAGCGAGTTGTTGAGCACTTCCTGCGCCCGTCCGTTCAGTAGTAGTTCCACGGTGTTATAGCCCTCGCCGTAGAGCGAGGGAAAGAGAAAGATAAGCCCTGCCAGAATGGCCCCGCCCGTCAGTATTCGCGTCCACATACCCGGTAGGCGGCTAAAGAACTGCTCAAAGCGGCTCATCGTGCGGGTGAAATAGAGCGACAACAAACCGCAACACACGCCGAGCAGCCCCACGGACAACACGTCTTTCACCTCAAAGGAGAGCGACGTTTGGAAATGGAACATCGCGTCGCCGCCGCCAATGCCATACGTGACGCACGTAGCGGTGATGCTCGCCACGAGCAGGGGCAGCAGCGAAGCCATTGTCAGGTCCACCATCAATACCTCAAGCGTAAAGACCAGGCCGGCTATCGGGGCTTTGAAGATGGCCGCCACGGCAGCCGAGGCACCGCAGCCGATGAGTATCATCGTGGTACGGTGGTCCATACCGAAGCGTCGCCCCACATCGCTGCCTATGGCCGAGCCCGTGAGGGCTATCGGCGACTCGGCACCCACCGAACCGCCGAAACCGATGGTCAGTGCCGAAGCCACGACACTCGACCACATATTGTGCGCCTTGATATGTCCCTGTCGGCGCGATATGGCGTAGAGTATCTTGGTGACACCGTGGCTAATGTCGTCGCGCACGATGAAGCGGATAAAGAGTGCGCTAAGTGCAATACCTATGACGGGATAGACAAGATAGCGCCAGTTGCTCACGGTGATATCAAGCCCTCCCGTCAGAGCGTGGGAGATGGTTTCGATGAGCCACTTCATCGCCGTGGCAGCAATGGCGGCCAACACACCTACGATAAAGGCTTGAAGCACCAGGTACTGCCGCTCACTCAAGTGGGTAGCACACCAGGCCGGGATGACTTTTATTTTTGCAATCACTGGATAAGTTTTACTCCTGTCTGCGCCGAGGCTAACGTATAATCTTCACCTCGCCGCCACGTCCTATCTTAATAATGCCCGAAGGGGCTTTGGGGGCTGTTTCTTCACGTCGCGAGCGACACACATAGTCGGCCACCGTTTTTATTTCAGTGCTGATGTCAGCAAAACGGCGCGGTGTTGTTTGGCCGCTTATGTTGGCCGAGGTGGAAACTATGGCACGCCCCATACGTTGGCACAGTGCGCGGCTGAAAGGCTCTTGCGTCACCCGGATAGCCACACTGCCGTCGTTGGCCACGACACCCGCCGCCAACCCTTGCGCATCATCGTAAACGAGCGTGAGTGGCTTATCGGCCACGTCCATCAAGTCCCACGCGGCATCGGGCACGGTGCGTACGTAGCGGCTCACCATCGCCGGCTTGTCCACCAGTGTGATAAGTGCTTTGGCATCGCTCCTACGCTTGGCGGCAAACACACGCTCCACAGCGGCGGCATTCGTAGCGTCGCACGCCAAACCCCATATCGTGTCGGTAGGCATCAACACCAATCCGCCGGCACGCATCACACGCACCGCCTCGCGAATGTCGTCTAACCACTCCGGAGGCAACGCCCTTCGCTTATCAACACCACAAATCGGCTCTCGTTTACCTGCTGTGTGGCTTTTCATAGACTGCAAAAGTAGTGCAAGACAAAGGGAACACCAAGAAAACACCCCACGTTTTCGCCGCAGCGAGGCCGACAACACGTTTTTTATTTTCCGAGCGTTGCAATTCGTCCAACAAGAGCCTCTCGCCGTTAAGCGGTAATTGGCACGGTTTGAAAACTTTCACGTTTTGCGTCGGGGAGTGTATTTTTGGATATATCTTTGCAGCGGTTTAGCCCTTGCAGGCTTTAAGCAAGAACAGAGGCAATGCCTATTTCTTGTTACCACGGGCTAATAGGCTGTTGCGCCGCAAGCACGGCTTTTACGCCGCGTCCGACACGTTAACTAAACACCGTTAGCTAAATACAACAGCACGCACAGCAATTCAACAGCACACTCCGTTATTCAAGCAAATATGTTTATCCTCACCTTTCTTCGCACCTTAGGCCGCTACCTGCAACTGATGGGACGCACGTTCTCACGCCCCGAGCGGTGGCGTATGTTTCTGCGCTCATATCTGCAAGAAATGGCTGCACTCGGCGTTGACTCTATCGGCATCGTGCTTCTGATTTCGTTTTTCATCGGCGCGGTAATCTGCATACAAATCAAATTAAACATACAAAGCGCTTGGATGCCGCTCTGGGTTAGTGGTTACGTCACGCGTGAGATAATGCTTCTGGAATTTAGCAGCAGCATTATGTGTTTGATACTCTCGGGCAAGGTGGGTTCAAACATCGCCTCGGAGTTAGGCACAATGCGCACCAGCCAGCAAATCGATGCCTTAGAGATTATGGGTGTCAATTCCGCCTCGTACCTAATCCTGCCAAAGATAGCCGGGCTTGTGACAATGATACCGCTTCTGGTAATCTTCAGCACGGTGAGCGGCTTCGTCGGGGCTTATGCCACGGCATACGTGGCACACATCATTACACCTACCGACCTCACCGCCGGCCTTCAACACGATTTCACACAGTGGTTCTTCTGGATGGGTGTGATAAAGAGCCTCTTCTTTGCCTTTATCATCAGCAGCGTTTCCGCCTTCTTCGGCTACACCGTCGAAGGCGGTTCGGTGGAGGTGGGCAAGGCTTCCACCAATGCCGTAGTGAGCAGTTCTATGCTGATACTTTTTTCCGACCTCTTCCTCACTTCTTTGCTCTCATGATTGCTCTACAAGACCTTTCCAAGCAGTTTGACGACAAAAGCGTGCTGCATAACATCAATAGCCAGTTCGACAGCGGCAAGTGCAACCTTATCATTGGGCGTAGCGGCTCGGGGAAAACCGTGTTGATAAAATGCATCGTTGGGCTCTTCACCCCCACAAGTGGCAGGGTGCTTTACGACGGTCGCGACTTCTGCACAATGAGCAAACGCGAACGCACACTCTTGCGCCGAGAGATGGGGATGATATTCCAGAGCGCGGCACTCTTCGACTCCCTGAGCGTATTGGAAAACGTGATGTTCCCCTTAGATATGTTTTCCGACAAGTCATATAAGGAACGCCGCCGCCGAGCAGCGTATTGCTTAGACCGCGTCGGCCTCACGGATGCCATTGATAAGTACCCCGGCGAAATCAGTGGCGGCATGCAAAAACGTGTGGCCATAGCACGCGCCATAGCATTGAAACCACGCTATCTCTTCTGCGACGAACCAAATAGCGGCCTCGACCCCAAGACATCGCTCGTGATTGACGAACTTATCTACAGCATCACCAAGGAAACCGGAACAACCACCATTATGAACACCCACGACATGAATTCCGTCCTGGGCATCGGCGATCATATCCTCTACCTACACGCCGGCGAGAAAGAATGGGAAGGCACGAAAGACGAAGTACTCGGTAGCACCAACCAACGACTCTCCGACTTTATCTTCGCGAGCGATTTCCTCAAAAAAGTAAAAGCCGCCGGCGCAGCAGCGCAGCAAAAACCGACAAACTGACTTTAATCCACTCGTTCAGCACAAATAACCAACAAAACAAACTTAAGTCCTTCAAAGCACGCTTAGAAAACTAACAAGGTGCGCACAAAGAAAAACAAAGTAGGCACAAAGAAAAACATAGTAGGCACAAAGAAAAACATAGTAGGCACAAAGAAATGAAATTAAGCCTATATTTTCACAAACATAGTCTATATTCGTGAAAATATAGGCTATATTTTTGCAAATATAGTCACAGTTTGAATTCTTTCTCGGACTATGTATTTTTTGGGGGGGCGTTGTATATTCTTTTGGGGGCGTTGTATATTCTTTTGGGGGCGTTGTATATTTTTTTGGAGGCGTTCAATAAATTAGTTTACCCATTTATGACCTACATCAAGGGCAAAACAATCAGCCATAGAAGACCCAAAAATTCAAATTATCAGACCACCTCTTTATATAAAAGGATGCGAGGAGGAGAAACGGCCTCGGAAGATGTTCGTGCAGGCTTTATGAGGCGGTTATTGGTAGTCGGCAGGCGTAACCTGCAGTGCGTATAGGAGTTTTCGCGTGCTGATGGAGCGATAGTTATACTGAATGTTTCGCTTCTGTGCCACGATATTTTTCATTTCGGTATTTACGCGCAGTTGGTCGGCAATCTGTTGTTTGTGGAGTGGGCGTTGGGCATCGTAGCAGAGCCAAAAGGCATCATTGTCGGCCTCGCCGCTGACGCTGTACCAGTAGTGGAGTGTTTTTGAGGCCTTATCGTACGACATACTGTCCAAGCGAGTGATTTCGTCAATAATCTTGGGGCAGTTTGTCTCGGTCCATTGGCGCGTCTCATCGGCCAAACGCTCGTCTATGGGTTGTTGGCAAGCCACGAGCATAAAAAGAGGAAGCAGGAAGAAAGTGTGTTTCATAAAAACGAGAGCCGTTTGCGCAACGGTAGTGGCCTTATCTCGGACACACCGCCTGGGGTTTTTGTGCTACAACTTTAGCAAAGAAAAAACGATACGAGCGTCCTAAAAAGTTAGCGGGGAAAGATTGTCGTCTTCCCCCGCCTGCGTACACCGTCAGGGGCTCGAACCCTGGACCCACTGATTAAGAGTCAGTTGCTCTACCAACTGAGCTAACGGTGCTACAAGGCATTTGTTTCAAATGCGGTGCAAAAGTAGGCTATTCACAGCAATAGTGCAAGCGTTTCACCGTTTTTTTTGCTTGGAAGCCTTTCATTACTCATTGAAACACACGATTGCGCAGCGGGTTTGGCAAATCGGTGGCTCGTTTTCCTTATTCGTTTGTTCTTCAGGGAAACACTGCTGTCCGCTAAAAACTCAAAATGCATAATGCCTTTTTGAGTTTTTAGCGGACAGCAAGAAATATACTATTATTTCGGGGATTTATTTCACGAAATCCACGCTGCGACGAATGAAATTGGCAAGGGCTTCGCCTTTGAGCAATCCGTTTTGCAAGAGAGCCAAGTCAATAAGTTGTGGGATGGCTGTACTCTGCTGTGCGAATGCCCCGAGGCGTTCGGCGAGGCGTTTCTCTTGCTCGGCCAGCGCGTCGGCGGCCTCTTTCTTTAGGGCTTTCTCGTCGTCGGAGAGCTCATCGTCTTTCTTCTTTTTCAGCGTGTCTTCTACGGCGGCTTTTCGGGCACGTTGGCCGCGCACCTCACCCTCTATCTGCTCGAGCTCGTCGGCTGGCATAGCACTGAGGATAGCACGTATGGCGGGGTGGTCGGCATTAAGTACGAGGCCGTACATATCAGGCATCTCGCCGTAGAACGCCATTCCCTGCTGGTACTGGCTCATGTCTTTCATGCGGCGCATATATTCGCTCTGTGTGAGCACCACGGGCACCTGCTGCTCGCCCATAGCCTCCACGCTGACGGCAAATTCTTTTTTGTCGATATGAGGCAGACGGCTCTTAAACGCTTCTGTGAGGCGGTGCGTCTCGTCGGCGGAGAGGCTGAGCTCTTGTCCGTCGGTCTTGGGGATAAGTCGTTCGGGCGTATCGCCATCGACACGGCTGAAACGCGATTTGTCGAACTTTTGTTCCAACATCCCGACAAGGGCGGTGTCAAGTTGTCCGTCCATCAACAGGACATTGTAGCCCTTAGCCTTTGCAGCCTCGATATAGGCATATTGTTCGTCGCGGTTTGTGGCGTAAAGATAAACGAGCGTCTTATCTTTGTCGGTCTGCTCGCCCTTAATGAGGTCGCGATACTCTTCATAGGTGTAGAACTTCCCATCTACGTCCTGCAAAAGCGCAAATTTGTCGGCGCGCTCGTAGAATTTTTCTTCCGAGAGCATTCCATAGTGGATAAAGAGTTTTAGGTCGTTCCACTTCTGTTCAAACTCGGAGCGGTTTTCTTTGAAGATGGTGTTGAGCCGGTCGGCCACCTTCTTCTCTATATACGAAGCAATTTTCTTTACGTTTTGGTCGCTTTGCAAATAGCTGCGCGACACGTTGAGCGGGATATCGGGGCTATCTATCACGCCGTGGAGGAGCGTGAGGAATTCGGGCACGATATTTTCCACTTGGTCGGTCACATAGACTTGGTTGCAGTAAAGACTTATGCGGTTGCGGTGTATGTCGATGTTCGACTTGATACGTGGGAAATAGAGCACACCCGTGAGGTGGAACGGATAATCCACGTTCAGATGTATCCAAAAGAGCGGCTCGTCCTGCATAGGATATAAGTCGCGATAAAACTTCTTGTAGTCCTCATCCTGGAGTGTGCTGGGCTGTTTCGTCCAGAGGGGTGTCGTGTCGTTGATGATGTTCGGCTCATCGGTTTCAACCTCTTTGCCGTCTTTCCAGTCGGTTTTCATCCCCACCTGGACGGGTACGGGCAGGAAGCGGCAGTATTTGCGCAGGAGTTCAAGCACACGGTTTTTTTGGGAGAACTCCTGGCAGTCGTCATCTAAGTGGAGTACGATGTCGGTGCCGCGTGTGGCTTTGTCGCAAGCCTCCATCTCAAAGGCCGGCGAGCCGTCGCACGACCAGTGAACGGCCTCGGCACCCTCCTGATAACTGAGAGAGAAAATCTCTACCTGCTTTGCTACCATAAAAGCACTATAGAAGCCCAAGCCAAAGTGGCCTATGATGGCGGCTGCGTCGTCTTTGTACTTCTCAAGGAAGTCCGTGGCACCGCTGAAAGCAATCTGGTTGATGTACTTATCCACCTCGTCGGCTGTCATACCGATGCCGTTGTCGCTGATGGTGAGTGTGTGTTTCTTCTCGTCCATCGTGATAGACACACGGAGGTCGCCCGTCTCACCTTTGAAATCGCCTTTTGTGGCCAGCGTGTTGAGTTTTTGCACGGCATCCACGCCGTTGCTTACTAATTCACGCAGAAAAATTTCGTGGTCGCTGTAGAGGAATTTCTTTATCACAGGAAATATATTCTCTGTGGTAATTCCGATATTTCCTTTCATAAGATTAAAAAAGTTTGTTTTAGTTATTCGTTTTCAACCGCCTTATGCTCGCCAAAGCAATGCTGAAGCAAACTTCGCTTTGCTCTTCGGGCTTAACGCGAAAGTTCTCTTTCACGATGCCCAAAAAGCAATTATTGTGCCAAAGGCTGCAAGCCGTTAAGGAAGAAAAGCCTAACTTTGCCGCCACGTTAAGCCTTCTAACAAGAGGTGGTTCTATTAATTTCCACGGTTCAAATAGAACCCACCAGGAAAAAAAACGACAAGACGATGGGTATATTAGGTTTTTTTGGCGGTGCTATAGGTTTTATGGTAAGCGGCAGCCCGCTCGGGGCATTATTGGGCTATGTACTCGGCTCGCTCTTCGACAGCAAGACCTCTCTACTTGATGAGACCGACAGGCGTGTTCACAATGAATACTTCAGCCACAATGAGGCGGGCAGCAACACCCGCCGCTACAGCCGCTCAAACGGAGAGAGCAATGTAGCACGCGATAATTTCGTATTCTCACTCCTGGTGCTCTCGGCTGGCGTGATTAAGGCCGACGGCAAGATTATGCACAGCGAGATGGAGTATGTGCGTCGCTTCTTCCGCTCTACTTTTGGCGAGATGGCGGCACAGCAAGCCAACGATATTTTACTTGAGATTTTCAAACACCCTATTGACATCGACGGCTGCGGACGCCAGATTGCCGACAACTTTGACTATGCCACACGGCTGCAACTGCTCCACTACCTTGTGGGCATAGCAAAAGCCGACGGCCACATAGACCCCACGGAAACTGCTACGCTACGCCTCATTGCACGCGCTATGCTGATGGACGCAAACGAGGTGGACTCCCTGCTCGGACTGGGGAGGAACGATCTGGAGTCGGCTTACAAGGTGCTTGAGATAAGCCCCGACGTAAGCGATGAAGAACTGAAGCGTGCCTACAAAAAGCTCGTCTTGAAGCACCACCCCGACCGCGTAGCCACACTCGGCGAGGACATCCGCCAAAACGCCGAGGAGAAACTCAAACAAATCAACGAAGCCTACGAACGGGTGTGCAAAGCACGCGCTATGAACTAATCCTTTTATTGTTTATTGAATATACGATGAAACGTTTTCTTCCTCTTCTCTTAGTACTCATTTCTACGTCACGCCTTGCCACGGCTTTGCCGTTGTATGTGTGGCAGGGCTCATCGGAGGCCGACACGCCGCAGAGCCTTAACACCGCTTTTGCCTCTTTGAAAAGTCACGGCGTAACGGGGGTGTGTTTCAACGCCGGCTTCAACACAGAAAAGATAGCCGTTGCAGCACGCGCGGCAAAAGCACAGGGGCTGGAGTTTCAGGCCTGGATACCCTGTATGCTACAAAGCGGATGCCCCACGGAGTGGTATGCCGTGAACCGCCTCGGCGTACGCGCCAATCACGCACCAGCCTATGTACCCTACTACACCGCCCTCGACCCGCACAACGCCGAGGTGCAACAATGGCTCACAGAGAAATATGCGGCAGTGGCTCAAATTGCCGATGTCGATGTGGTGCAATTAGACTACATTCGCTATGTGGACGTTATTCTGGCGCGTGGGCTCTGGGATAAATACGGGCTGGTGATGCACGAGGAATATCCCGCCGCCGACTATTGCTATTGCGATGCGTGTGTAGCCGACTTCCGTGAACAGAGCGGCATAGACATTCGCACCGTGGCCGACCCCTCCAAGGTAGAAGCCTGGGCGGAGTTTCGCCAAAACGTTATTCGCTCGCTTGTAGAAAAGATTGCCCAAGCCGTACACCAACGCGGCAAGAAAGTAAGTGCCGATGTCTTTCCTGGCCCAAAGAGTTACGCCGCGTGGATGGTGCGCCAACGTTGGGACACGTGGAACATAGATGCCCTGTTCCCTATGAACTATAATGACTTCTACCTCGAACCCCCGCGCTGGGTGGGAAAAGTGGTGCGCGAAGAAGTGAAAAGCGTAGCGGGGCGTATCCCCATTATTAGCGGGTTGTTTATCTGCAAGAATTGGCGCACCAAACACTCTATCATCGACCCCGAGGGCTGGGGACTTAACCCCTCGGAACTGCAAGAAGCAGTGCGCCGCTCCGTCAAGGCGGGAGCCTCAGGCATCTGCCTCTTTAGTGCTTCAAGCATGACCGATGAACACTGGCAAGCCCTTGCAGAAGTGATAGACGAGATAGAACGCCGATAATACAAGCACCATTTATCTTGGCCCCCAAAAAAAGAACCATAAACAAGAAAACAATCATCACCGCACTGCTCGCCCTCGTCGCTCTGGTGGAATATGGACAAGTGAAGCCCGACACGGTTGCGCCAGAAACGTCCAACTCTCCAGCAAGGTGCAAGGAGAGAAGGCGACAGTTGTCTATTCCGATTTCATAACCTTCGACACCTGAACGTGCATAGCTACCCCACCTACCTGCTTGTGGCTCCTGACGGAATCAACGTAAACAGCGATGCGCCTTGCCCAAGTATGGCCGCTTGTGTCCGCGAGGCAATCATAAAATTGATTGAGAAATAGGAGCAAATGAATTAATACCTGTTGAACTGAAGCGAGTTGTAAAGAGAAAGATGTAACCTAGCACCTGTAAACAATGGATTCAGTATGGAACAAGACAAAATAGTCATCTACCAGACACCCGACGGGCAGACACAAATCGACGTTAAGCTGGAGAACGAGACGGTGTGGCTCAGTGCCAACACCATAGCAGCCTTATTTGAACGGGATGAGAAGACCGTAAGAAAGCACATTAACAATGTGTTCCTCGAAGGTGAACTCTCACGAGAGAACAACACGCATTTTTTGCGCGTTGTTGGAGTCAAGCAGCCTGTGGCGTTCTACAACCTTGACGTCATCATATCCGTTGGCTATCGTGTGAAGAGCAAGCGTGGTACGGCTTTCCGCATCTGGGCGAACAAAGTGCTGAAAGAGTATATCGTCAAGGGCTATGCCGTCAACGAACGTCGTGTACAAGAACACTATGCGGAGTTGCGCCAGCTGGTACAAATTCTTGGTCGCACAATCAGTAGTCAGAAAGAACTGACGACGGAAGAGGGACACTCATTATTAGGTGTGGTGGTGGATTATACCTATGCCCTTGATACGCTCGACAACTACGACTACAAACGCCTGACCATCAGCCACACGACTGTCGAAGAACGCTTCCGTGCCACTTACGAGAGCGCATAGCAAGCCATCGCTTCACTGCGCGAGAAATTTGGCGGCAGCACGCTCTTTGGCAACGAGAAAGATGACTCCTTCAAGAGCAGTATCGGGCAGATCTACCAGACATTCGACGGTCAAGAACTCTATCCGAGCATTGAGGAGAAGGCCGACATGCTTCTTTATCTTGTCACCAAGAACCACTCGTTCAGCGATGGCAACAAACGCATTGCGGCAACCCTCTTCCTCTGGTTTCTCAACCAGAATGGCATCCTCTACAATGCCGATGGAACCAAACGCATTGCCAACAACACCCTCGTAGCTCTCACACTGATGATAGCAGAGAGCAAGACCGAAGAAAAAGATGTGATAGTGAAAGTCGTCGTAAATCTGATTAACCAGCAAAATTGAGGAAAGGAAGAATGAAGAGAACTATCATCACCGCACTATTTACAGTGCTGACGTTTACGTGCTGCATAGCCAAAGAGAAGCATGTGGTAAACGGAAAACTCAAGAACTATCCTTCGGGAGCTATTGATGAATACCATTTCCATGCAGGCAAGGCTGTGGTGCAGGGGCGTTTTACGGGTGGGACGAAACACGGCTCCTCCACCTTTAATGTGCTTGGGACGGAGCAGTTCTCCAATCAGGACTTTGTCAGGACAATCAATATCGAGCCTGATGGTTCTTTCTTGAAACAGATTCGCTTGCCCCATTCCGGATGGGTATATTTTAGTTCGTGGCCTCTATAAAGAAACCACGAACTAAGCCTCTACAGTTGTTATAGGTGGGGTCTATTAATTCGCTTTGTCAGATTTCTGAGCTATTATTGCTTTCAGTCTGTCAGTTGAAGAGTGAGTAATACTCAACCTGCTCCATGTCGTTAAACGCATTTTTTCTGCCTAAATATCGGTTGTAGAAACGTTGCGGGGCATAATAGTTAAAATATCTTACATTATTTCCCTCGCAATCCTTCTTTTTTTTAGAGATAAATACCTTTTCGTTATAGTTATACACACTTTTCACAAAGAAGGTGTTTTCAATAAGTTTCAAGCCCTCACCGTCGGACGAAAAGGCGTAGGCGAGGCGATTTCTAATCATTAACGGCGTCTCATCGTTGGTATAGGTTGCCACAAAAGAGGATTTCTTAGGGTAATTGATGAAGTAAGCATCGTTTCCACAAACTTTGTGTACATAATCCGAGATGGCAAATCCCTTGATATATTTGGCAGACCGAGGTGGTACACAAATTATCTCCTGATCGGGTACACTAAGCGAGTAGGACACGCTGTTGGAACTGATTTCGGCAATAGCACTCAACCGCTGAATAGCGGTGGGAAACCATTGACTACCATGGTTATAGGCATATCCGCTAAGCCCTACTGAAAGGCCCGTGGCATTTACAGCACTGTTTTGTTGAGCCACTGTGATAGTATTGATGTTGCCGTTATAATAGTCTGATGCTAAATTATTAAGGATAAAGAAGGACTTAGGCATCACGAGATAGAGTTCGCTGTCGGTTTTGTTGTAAAAAACAAAGTTCATATTACCACTATTAGACCATAGGTTGTAGGTAATGAGACAGTCGTCGTTATCATAGGCCATTACCCCGGGTAGCGTTTGCACATCGGGCGACTCCACTTCGTAGAGCTGATAAAAATAATGTTCTTTTGAACACGAGGCAAAGGCCAACAAAGCCATAGCCATAATAAAAAGTTGTTTGTACATAATGATTAGTAGTATGAGATTAAAGAAAAAAGTTTGTCATCGACAGACTTTTGCTCGCCAAGAGTTGCATCATTGTGAGGGCAAAGTTACGTACCAACATACTCCGCTTCACAACATTGCTAACAACGGCGGCAACGCCCTTTTATCAGGTGTTTATGCGTTTAGCATCATTTGCAAAGGCGAATAAGAACAAGCCCCAACCAGACCTTGCGGCCGATTGGGGCTTGTTATTCATTGTTATTCAAAAGCGTACGACACTACGCCGTTTTCTCTGCGCGCCGCTCGTGGAATAATATAGTAAAGAGCACCAGTACTATCAAGGCGTAACCAGCGAAGATAAACCACGAAGTGTGCCAGCCGTCAACGATAGATAGAGCCTCGGTCTGCGTGTTCACATATCTATCTACTACACTTTGAGCGGCCAAAGAACCTACTGTGGCACCGAGGCCGTTGGTCATCAACATAAAGAGACCTTGCGCCGAGGAGCGTATGTCGGCAGTGGTGTTTTTGTCCACAAAGAGCGCACCGCTGATATTAAAGAAATCAAACGCCACACCATAGACGACACACGAGAGTACAAACATCCACACGCCACTACCGGGGTCGCCCGTTCCAAACAGCCCAAAGCGCAACACCCAAGCCCCCATAGCTATCATCATCACACGCTTGATACCAAAACGGCTCAAAAAGAAAGGAATAAGCAGGATGCAAAGCGTTTCGCTAATCTGAGAGAGAGAGATAAGGGCATTAGCATGCTGTGCGCCAAATGTTTCGGCAAACTCGGGCAGGTCTTTGAACGCGCTTATATAACCGTTGGCAAAACCATTAGATATTTGTAGTTGCAAGCCCAAGAGGAAACTGAACACGAAAAACAGAGCAAGATGTGGCTGTTTGAACAACTTAAAAGCATTCAAGCCAAAAGCATCGACCAGGCTCTTTGACTTTCCCTCGTTTGTAGGACACGTGGGGAGCGTGGGGGCGTAGAGTGCTAAGACAATACTAATAGCACCGCTCACAACGAATTGCATCGCTGTGTGCTGATAACCTGCGAAATCGACAAAGAGCATCGTGCAAATAAAGCCTACGGTGCCAAAGACGCGAATAGGCGGGAAAGCCTTCACGGTGTCAAGCCCTGCACGCGTCAGCGCAGAAAAGGCCACGCTGTTGACCAAAGCGAGCGTAGGCATATAAAAGGCTACGCTGAACGAATAGAGCGTGAAGAGCGTCCATTTATTCATTGCCTCGCCTGCCTGCACGCCGTAGATGCCCGCAGCAATCATCAACGCGCCTGCCAGGAGGTGGCAGAGGCCGAGCAATTTCTCAGCGTTTATCCAGCGGTCGGCAATAATGCCAATGAGCGCGGGCATAAAAATAGACACGATGCCCTGAATGCTATAGAAATAACCTATGATATCGGGATTGCCGGAGGCAAAAAGGAAACCACCCATAGAGGTGAGATACGCTCCCCAGGCTGCAAACTGAAGGAAGTTCATCAGCGTGAGACGGGCATTGAGAGAAGTGTGTTGCATTGTAGTAGAAGTTGAACGAATAAATAAGCAAGTTTATGTGTCGTCGGACGCGCAAAAATACACAATTCAACTAAAAGAAAACCAATTCGCCGGCTTTTACTTTGCGAAAAAGCAAGTTTGAAGTAATTTTGCTTCGCAAATAAAAGAGGCCAAAGTGCAACGCGCGGCCTCTGTCTGTCGCACCACTCCAGCAAAAGCATTTCCTGCAGCATCCCTGCGTTATGAAAAGATATTTCTTCCTCTTATTTATTTCCTTACTCCTTATTACATCGTGCGGTTCACAAGGCGACAAATCCTCTGCCTCGCCACAATATGCTCAGCCGCAGCCACCAGCCCCGCCCACAAGTGCCGATACTCGCCAGAGAGAAGAAGCGGCGGCACAGGCAGTGCTTGACACGGCACGACTGGCATTCAACGCCGGTGGATATGATGCCGCGCGAAATATGGTGAAAAACATTCGCACCCGCTTTCCCCATGCTCTCAATGCACGCGAAGATGCCATTCTGCTTCTTGATAGCATAGAAATGCACGAAGCCGCTTCACGCGTAGCAAGACTTGATGCCACAGGACGTGCGACAACCGATGAAAACATTGCCATAGAACGCGCCAAAGCCGCAGACAAAGTAGCCTTTTACAGCGAAAAACTTGCCCACGACCAGGCAGCAAGGAAACAACACTGACAATACATTTCCTTTCTTATGTCTTCACCCGATTTCTCCACTCAACTCAACGCTGTGCAATGGGAGGCCGTGCGCTACTGCGCTGGCCCATCGCTTGTGATAGCGGGTGCAGGGTCGGGCAAGACACGAATGCTCACATATAAGGTAGCCTACCTAATAAGTCAGGGTTTTAAGCCGTGGAACATTCTGGCTTTGACGTTCACCAACAAAGCCGCAAGAGAAATGCGCGAACGCATAGAAACGCTGGTGGGCGAAGGCAGCACCACACAATTGTGGGCTGGCACATTTCATAGTATCTTTGCGCGTATTCTGAGGCGTGAAGCTGCTGTGTTGGGCTACACCGAACACTACACCATCTACGATGCCGACGACCAAAAGACACTCATCAAGCAAATTATCAAAGCACGTGGCTTAGACGACAAGATATATAAGCCAGGGCATATCGCCTCGCGCATTAGCGATGCCAAAAACCGCTTGTTGCTACCCGAGGCATATCGCAACGACACCGAGCGTTATCAGCGCGACAAAGCGGCAAACATTCCACAGACGGGAAGCATCTATTCCGAATACCAGCGTACGCTACGCAGCTCGGATGCTATGGATTTTGACGACCTCTTGGTGAACACGTTTCTTCTCTTCCGACAACACAATGATATCCGCCAACGCTACAAGGAACGCTTTGCCTATATACTTGTTGACGAGTACCAAGACACAAACTTTGCCCAGCACAGTATTATCACGCTATTGGCCGACAGACCCGACAGCCACATCTGTGTTGTAGGCGACGACGCACAGAGCATATATAGTTTTCGCGGAGCAAACATCGACAACATTCTCGGCTTTAACAAGCAGTATCCTACTGCCAAACTCTTTAAGTTAGAACGCAACTATCGCAGCACAAAGACTATCGTCAATGCCGCCGGCAGCATTATTAGTTACAACGCTCATCAGATACCTAAGTCGGTCTATAGCGAAGAGGCTGATGGCGAGCCGATACGCGTTGTTGCTGCTATGAGCGACAAAGAAGAGGCCGCTACCGTGGCAAAAATCATACAACGCTTACACGCCAGGGAACACGAGCCTTGGAGCGAGTTTGCCGTACTCTACCGCACCAACGCTCAGAGCCGTGCTTTTGAAGAAGCCTTCAGCGAGCGTGCCATCCCCTATCGTGTGTATGGGAGTATGTCGTTCTACCAACGCAAAGAGATTAAGGACATCATTGCCTATATGCGCCTTATTATCAATAGCCACGACGACATTGCTTTCCGCCGCGTAGTCAACTTCCCCACTCGTGGCATCGGAACTACCACGATGAATAAGCTAATTGTTGCAGCGGCGGCAAAGAATTGCAGCCTTTGGGAAATGGTAGAAAACAGCAATACGTCCGACACGGAACTCTCCGAGGTCGCTTTGAATAAGTTACTCAATTTCCTATCAATAATCACTTCTCTACGCGAAAGGATGCAGACAGAGAGTGTGCTATCCCTAACTACAGAGCTATTGGCACAAAGTGGATTGCAGGCCGAATTTATCAAAGACAACTCCACAGAGGGACAGTCGCGCCGCGAAAACATTGACTCTCTGTTAGGAGCTATCGGACAATTTGAAGAAGAATACCTCCACACACACCAGAGCGAAACTATTGCACCGCTGAGTGAATACTTATCCAGCGTGTCGTTGCTCACCGACACCGACCAAAAAGATGATGGCACACCTCGCGTCACGGTAATGACAATGCATGCTGCCAAGGGCTTAGAGTTCGACAACGTCTTTGTCACAGGTCTTGAAGACGGGCTCTTCCCCGCCTCCTCTGCTACTATGGATTGGCGCGAGATGGAGGAAGAACGCAGGCTCTTTTATGTAGCGGTGACACGTGCGGGACATCGGTGTTTTCTCACTCATGCGGCACGCCGTTTTCGCTATGGGAAAATGGATTTCTGCTCGCCAAGTCAGTTCTTGCAAGAGATCAATCAGGAATATCTTTCAGGCGATGTTCAAACATCGCACAGCAATACTGTAAGCCCGCCGAAACAGAACGTTCCCCCCCCCAAGAAATCCATCTGGGCTAAGCCACTAAAACCAACGTTCAAACCCGTTACTCGCGTCATCGCTGCTGCAAGACCCTTAACTTCTGCGAACACCGAGAACGGAATGGTTCAAATAGGTAGCCGTGTACGCCACGAGCGTTTTGGCAATGGTATAGTGAAAGAACTCACCAGTCAAAGCGGTATTGAAAAGGCACGTATTGCCTTTGACCAAGCAGGGGAAAAAAATCTGCTCCTCCGCTTCGCACGTTTGGAAGTGCTTAAAACTTAAAAGAGTAAACCAACCAAATTATATAACGTAAGAGTCCCGTAAGAACTCAGAAAACTCCTTTTTGCTATGAACCACATTAAATTAGACCTCTCCGCCGTTGAGCAATTTCTCAACCAAGACGCTGTAAAATCCCTTCAAGCACAATCTGTAGTTGCGCGCCGCTCTCTGGAAGACGGCACTTGCGCAGGCAATGACTTCTTAGGGTGGCTTCACCTCCCCTCTTCCATTACGCCCGAAATACTGGCAGACCTCCAGTCCACAGCCGACATACTCCGGCAGGAATGTGACACCGTGGTTGTGGCAGGCATTGGAGGCAGTTACCTTGGTGCGCGTGCCGTGATAGAAGCCCTCAACGATAGTTTCAGTTGGCTTCGCAAGGAACACAACGGCCCTACCGTGCTTTTTGCTGGCAACAACATTAGCGAAGACTACTTAGCCGAACTCACCGACCTACTCAAAGACCAACGTTTTGGTGTGATTAACATCAGCAAGAGCGGCACCACCACAGAAACGGCACTGGCTTTCCGCCTGCTAAAAAAGCAATGCGAAGAACAACGCGGCAAAGAAGAGGCACGACGTGTCATCGTGGCTATTACCGATGCGAAGCGCGGCGCAGCACGTATCACAGCCGACAAAGAAGGATACAAGAGTTTTGTTATACCCGACAACGTGGGTGGACGCTTCAGTGTGCTGACACCCGTCGGTCTGCTGCCTATCGCAGTAGCAGGTTTTGATATTGCCGCACTGATACAAGGTGCACAAGAAATGGAAAGAGCCACTGCCGCCGATATCCCCTATGAAGATAACCTTGCCATGCGCTACGCCACTACACGAAACGCCTTATATCTCGCAGGAAAGAAGATTGAAATAATGGCCAATTTCCAACCCAAGCTCCACTACATCGCTGAATGGTGGAAACAACTCTACGGCGAGAGCGAGGGCAAGCAAGGTAAAGGCATTTTCCCCGCAAGCGTTGACCTCACTACCGACTTGCATTCTATGGGGCAATGGATACAAGACGGCGAACGCACCATCTTTGAAACCGTACTGAGCATAGAACAACCAGAAAAGACGCTTCTCTTCCCACACGACGAGGAGAACCTTGACGGACTGAACTTTCTGGAAGGACGACGCGTTGACCAAGTGAACAAAATGGCAGAGTTTGGCACCCGACTGGCACACATTGATGGTGGCGTGCCGAACATACGCATTATCTTGCCTCGCTTAGATGCTTTCACGCTGGGCGAGCTGATTTATTTCTTTGAGATAGGTTGCGGCATCAGCGGTCTGCTCCTCGGTGTCAACCCCTTCGACCAGCCCGGTGTAGAAGCCTATAAGAAAAATATGTTTGCCCTACTCGGCAAGCCAGGCTATGAAGCCGACGGCGAAGCCCTGCGTAAACGCATACAAGCATAGCTACTCCCCGCAATAAATTGCACCACGATGGAGAAGCGAGCCATTCTATTCGATATGGACGGTGTGTTGTTTGACTCTATGCCAGGCCACGCGCGTTGTTGGGAGGAGGTGTGCCAAGACGTGGGATTAGACCTCACAGCCTCTGAAGCCTACTTTCACGAGGGACGTACCGCGAAAGGCACGATAGACCTCCTGGCACGCCGATGCTGGGGACGCGAAGCCACAACAGAAGAGGTGGAGCGTATCTATGCGGCAAAGTGCAAACTCTTCAACTCACTGCCTCCCGCGCCAAAAATGCCTGGAGCGGAGGCGGTGCTTTACGAAGCTAAACGTGCAGGGCTTATCATTACGCTGGTTACGGGCAGCGGACAACAGAGTTTGTTAGAACGTCTAAACCAAGCCTATCCCAACTGCTTCGTCCGCGAGCGTATGGTGACGAGCGACGATGTGCAACACGGAAAACCCAACCCCGAACCATACCTAATGGGACTTCAAAAATCAGGAGTCACAGCAGAAGAAGCCTTAGTGGTGGAGAATGCACCCCTCGGCGTACAAGCCGCAGTAGCCGCCGGCATCTTTACCATTGCCGTAAACACTGGGCCACTGCCCGAAAAAGCACTCTTTGACGCAGGAGCGAGTTTGGTCTTTCCTTCTATGCAAGCCTTAGCCGAAGCGTTCGCTGAAATTGTTTCCAAAAAATAGTACCTTTGCACCGATGAGCCTACGCACAAACTTTTTTCAATTTCATACAATCACAAGACTATGCTTCGCGGTAGTATTGTGCATAGGCTTTTTGTATCCGACAAGTCTTTGCTGTCAAGAAACACCCATAGCGAGCTTCTTGACATGTGCACCAGGCGACGAAACCTACGAACTCTATGGGCACACCGCATTGCGTATCAAGTGGGGGAACGACGACATAGTTTACAACTACGGCTATTTCAACTTCAAGCGGCCGCATTTCGTATGGCATTTTATCTTAGGCGAAACGGACTACTCCCTCCGGCCTATGACAATGGCGCACTTCTACAGACTATACACCGATGAAGGACGCTGGATAGACGAACAAGTGCTAAACCTCACCCCCGAGGAAGCCACCCGCCTCGCAGCAGCGTTGGAAGAGAATAAAAACCAAGCGATGCTTGAAAATTGGACATATCGCTACAACTATCTCACAGACAATTGTACCACGCGCGCTATCAGCCAAATAGTAAAAGCACTCAATGGCGAGTTTGTTTTACCGACAGTAGAACGAACGACTTATCGGCAAGCACTCCATATATATACTATAGGACACCCCTGGGCACAACTCGGCAACGATATGCTCCTCGGCGCAGGCTCTGACAAAGAGATTGATGCCAGTGGCCAGTTGTTCCTGCCGATAGAGGCAGAGGAATTGCTGCAATCGGCACAGGTACGTGACACGTCGGGAATGCTACGCCCTTTGGTGACAACACGCATAAGAATTGCAGACCTGCCCGACAAACCAGCAGACAATCATTGGCCACCCATCGTTTGGGTTTGTTTGCTTCTTTTGCTTACTACAGCGGTCACGCTTTATGAGTGGAGAAGTGGCAAAACGTGGTGGCTCTACGATGTCATATGGTTGCTGTTTCAGGGAATAGCGGGATGTATCATCGCATTTATGTTGTGCTTCAGTGAACATCCCACAGTAGATAGCAACCTACTCATCTCTTGGCTCAATCCGTTGCCACTCGTGTTCCTATGGTTTGTGATACAAGATTTTCGACACAGCAACTCGCCACGTTATTTTTGGTTGCAAATAGCAATGCTCGGCGTGTTCTATATTCTTGCACTGCTTCACAAACAAGACTTCCCCGCAGAAACATTGCTTTTGGCACTGTGTTTGCTTATACGCGCCGCGTGGCTTGTGCTACGCCCCAAACTTTCAAAGCCTCGCTATGCTCAACAATAAAAACTCCCACATCACCATCCCTGTACGCCACGGCTTGCTCCTGCCTTTACTTGCAGCAATGACGGCACTATCAGCGTTGCCAGCCAATGCGAAGCGTGCCTCCGAGAACGATGTGCCACGCCTAGTGGTGAGTATCTTGGTAGATCAGTTACGAAGCGACTATATGCAAGCCTTCGCACCTCTCTACGGCAACGATGGACTGCGCCGTTTGTTAAGCGAAGGACAGATATACACACAGGCAGAAATACCCCACGCCGGTACCGACCGCGCTGCCGCTGCCACCACACTTATTACAGGTGCTATGCCTTCCGACCACGGCATCATAGGTATGGAATGGCTCAACAGAGAAACCCTGCGCCCCGTTTTTTGCGTGGATGATAAAGAGGTACAGGGCGTAGGTTCGTTGTCGCCCTCATCGCCGAAACAACTTCTCGTAACATCCATTGGCGACGAACTAAAAGTGGCCACTGAAGGCACCGCACTGGTATATTCTATTGCTCCTTTTCGCGATGCCGCAGTGCTGCTTGGTGGGCACGCCGCCGATGGTGCTTATTGGATAGACGAAACCACAGGCCGCTGGTGTACCAGTTCTTACTACGGCGCGCTACCCTCGTGGATTTCCTACCGTAACACAGAGAGCATACTCCCTGATGCTACCAACCAAGTGTGGAAACCACAAAACGCCCACGTAGGCAACTTCAGTTATTTCCTCTCGCGCGGCGTGCGGGAGCCTTTTGTTCACAGATTTGAAGGGCTGCGTGCCGTACGCGATATACTTACCACGGGACTGATTAACGATGAGGTGGGCAAGACGGCACAATTGTGCATAGAGAAAAGCCAACTCGGTACAGACGAAACACCCGATTTTCTATCTATAACACTCTACGCAGGCACTTATCTGCATCGTCCGGTAAACGAGGTCGCTATGGAAGTGCAAGACACCTACGTAAGACTTGACCACGCCCTTGCCGACATCCTCTCAGCGATTGATAAGAAAGTAGGGCTTCAGCGCGCACTAATAGTCCTTACCTCCACCGGCACGAGCGAAGAAGAGGCCGGCGACCTCTCCCCTTATCGCATTCCTACCGGAACATTCGACATAGAACGTGCCGCAGGTCTCTTGGATATGTACCTCGCAGCCTTGCACGGTGCAGGGAAATATGTGTTAACATCAAGCGGCACACAACTCTTTTTCGACCGCAAACTCATAGAAGACAAAGCCCTCAGCCTGCCTACCATACTCAACGAAGCCGCTGTTTTTCTCCAACAACTAAGCGGCGTAAAAGACATTTACACCTCCACCCGCCTAATAGAAGGGGCGTGGACACCCGGCATCAGCCGCTATCGTGCTGCCTATCACGCCGAACGCAGTGGCGACTTACGCATCGTGGTAAGCCCAGGCTGGAGACTCAAAGACAATAACTCAAGACCCCTCTGGCGCGAAGCAGGCGTACCCTTCCCTATCATCTTTTTCGGAAGCAACCTAACAGCGACCACCATAAGCACACCCACAACCATTGACTATATCGCGCCCACAATCTGCCAAGCCATACGCATTCGGGCGCCTAACGCTTGCGCAGCAAAACCGCTATCAATTATAAAATAGGTGTAAGATATTTAACGTCTTCTGAGGTCAATACAGCCTGTAAGCAGCAACATCCCAGAGAACGCCCCTCTCACTTATGCAAAACCTTATACCTTTTATACCTCTTTCAACCAATAAAATCCTTAAAAAATGAATATCAACAATTTTCTAAGCAAACTCTTCGGCAACAAGTCCACACGCGATATGAAAGCCATCCAACCCTGGGTGGAAAAGATAAAAGCCGCCGCACCCGCCATAGAAGCACTTGACAACGATGCTTTGCGTGCACGCACTGCCGACATACGCGCCAACATTCAAGACAGCGCAAAAGAACAACGAGAAAAAATTGCTGAGATACGTAAGCAGATAGAAGAAACACCGATAGAAGATCGCGAGCCGCTCTTCACGCGCATAGACAAGATTGAGCAGGAAATTCTTGATCTCTTTGAGGAGAAACTGGAAGAAGCCCTGCCCGAGGTGTTTTCTATCGTTAAAGAAACAGCACGCCGCTTTGCCGAGAACGAAGAAATCATCGTCAACGCCTCCGACTTCGACCGCGACCTCGCCGCCACTCACGACTTTGTGCGCATAGAAGGCGACAAAGCCATATACCAAAACCACTGGATGGCTGGTGGCAACGAGGTGACGTGGGATATGATACACTACGATGTGCAACTCTTCGGCGGTGTAGTACTCCACCAAGGAAAAATCGCCGAGATGGCCACGGGTGAAGGTAAGACACTCGTTGCCACGCTGCCCGTATTCCTCAACGCACTCACTGGCAATGGTGTACACGTCGTTACCGTGAACGACTATCTGGCAAAGCGCGACAGCGAGTGGATGGGACCGCTTTATATGTTCCACGGCCTTAGCGTGGACTGCATTGACAAACACCAGCCCAACTCCGACGCGCGCCGCCAAGCCTACAACGCAGATATCACCTTCGGCACAAACAACGAATTTGGCTTTGACTACCTGCGCGACAATATGGCACTCTCGCCCAAAGACCTCGTGCAGCGAAAACACAACTATGCCATCGTGGACGAGGTGGACTCCGTACTCATTGATGACGCACGTACACCACTTATAATTAGTGGCCCCGTACCCAAAGGCGATGACCAACTTTTTGAGGAATACCAAGGATTAGTAGAACGCCTGGTAGCCACACAACGTCAACTCGCCACAAACTATCTGGCAGAGGCAAAAAAACTCATACAAAGCGGAGACAAAGAAGAGCGCGAGAAAGGTTTCCTCCAACTCTTCCGAAGCCACAAAGCATTGCCTAAGAACCGCCCACTTATTAAATTCCTGTCCGAACAAGGCATCAAGAGCGGTATGCTCAAGACGGAGGAGATCTATATGGAGAACAACAACCGTCGTATGCCTGAGGCCACCGATCCGCTCTACTTCGTAGTTGACGAAAAGCAACGTAGCGTAGATCTCACCGATAAGGGCAACGCTTGGCTGGCCGCCCAAGTGAAAGACGAACAACTGTTTGTCTTGCCCGACATCACGGGGGCTATGTCGCAACTCGAAGCCAACACCTCACTGAGTGAAGAGGAACGACTACGCCGCAAGGATGAAATGCTTAGCGACTATGCCGTCAAGAGCGAGCGTGTACATACCATTCTGCAACTGCTCAAGGCATACACCATGTTTAATAAAGACGAAGACTACGTGGTGATGGACGGGGCTGTGAAGATAGTAGATGAACAGACGGGGCGTATTATGGAAGGGCGCCGCTGGAGCGACGGACTGCACCAAGCGGTGGAAGCCAAAGAACACGTAAAAATAGAGGCCGCCACACAAACTTTCGCCACAATCACCTTGCAGAACTATTTCCGAATGTACCACAAACTCGCAGGTATGACAGGTACTGCCAGCACCGAGGCCGGTGAGTTTTGGAACATATACAAGCTCGACGTTGTGGAGATTCCCACCAATAAACCCGTGGTGCGCAACGATATGAACGACCGCGTCTATCGCACCAAGCGCGAGAAGTATAACGCCGTAATTGCCGAGATAGAAGAAATGGTAGCCCAAGGCCGCCCCGTACTCGTAGGCACCACGAGTGTGGAGGTGAGCGAGCTCTTAAGCAAGATGCTTTCTCTGCGCAAGATTCCTCACAATGTACTCAATGCCAAGCTCCATCAGCAAGAAGCCGGCGTTGTGGCTCAGGCAGGACAGCGTGGTATGGTCACCATCGCCACCAATATGGCAGGTCGTGGCACCGACATCAAACTCTCCGAGGAGGTGCGCGAGGCAGGCGGTTTGGCCATCATCGGCACCGAGCGCCACGAGAGCCGCCGCGTAGACCGACAGTTGCGCGGACGTGCCGGACGACAGGGCGACCCCGGCAGCAGCGTCTTCTTCGTGAGCCTTGAAGACAACTTGATGCGTCTCTTCGCCAGCGAGCGTATCGCAAAGATAATGGACCGCCTCGGGTTCAAAGAGGGCGATGTCATAGAACACAAGATGATTAACAACAGCATAGAACGCGCACAGAAAAAAGTGGAGGAAAACCACTTCGGCGTGCGTAAACGCCTGTTGGAATACGACGATGTGATGAACAAACAGCGAACCGTAGTTTACCAGCGTCGCCGCCACGCCTTAATGGGCGAGCGCATCGGTATGGACATCGCTAATATGATTTGGGAACAAGTGGTCTCCGTCATTGAGACTGGCGGCTGGGAGACACAGCGACAATCGTTCCTCTCCACCTTTGCTATTGAGATACCCTACACACAGGCAGAGTTTGAAGAGAAAAACCGCGATGAACTCTACGAGCGCAGTTTCCAAGCCGCAATGGAAAACCTACACCGCCGAACAGACACCCTGGCAGAGACAGCCGACCGCGTCGTACATCCCTACTATGAAACCGAGGGACAACGCTTTGAATATATCATTATTCCCGTCACCGACGGTAAGACGGTATATAACATTCGCACAAACTTCCGCGAAGCCTACGAGACCAATTGCCGCTCTGTCATTCGCGACTATGAGAAGACTATTCTTCTTCGCAACATTGACACTACGTGGCAAGAAAACCTACGCAATCTTGACGAACTGCGCCACAGCGTACAAAATGCCTCCTACGAACAAAAAGATCCTTTGCTTATCTTCAAACTGGAAAGCGTTAAATACTTTGATGCGATGGTAGAGGAATGTAACACACAGAGCATCTCCAGTTTGATGCGTGGACAAATACCACAACAGCCTGGCGAGGAGCAACGCCTCAAGGAAGCGGGCGAGGAACAACGCGCTAACCGCCGCTACACCGAGACAAAACAAGGCTCTGAGACAAGCAGCCAAAACGAGGCACAACGCGCCGCCGCGGCCTCCGACACACGGTCGCGTGGCCCGCAGCAACCTATTGTAAAAGAGAAACTCCCCGGTCGCAACGACCCGTGTCCCTGCGGTAGTGGCAAGAAATTTAAGCATTGCCATGGCAAGGGAATAGTGTAAGAGTGTGGCGTATCGGTCATTATGCATGCTGCAAAATAAGACCTACGAGCCAAAATCTTTTGCAACCGAAAAAGCCCCGAAATCGTATGGTAGCGATTTTCGGGGCTTTTGTTGTGGCATTATCCACGGAGTAAATCCGGGCGCAGACGGCGGGTGCGTTCTATAGATTGTGCGAGTTCCCACTCCTTGATATTCGCCTCGTGGCCAGAGAGTAACACCTCGGGCACACGCCAACCTTTGTATTCCGCCGGACGCGTATAGACGGGGGCTGCCAAGAGGTGGTCCTGGAAACTATCCGACAGCGCACTTTGCTCATCGCCTATAACACCAGGTATCACGCGTACAATAGCATCGGCAAAAGCCGCAGCCGCCAGTTCGCCGCCCGTAAGCACAAAATCGCCGAGGCTTATCTCACGCGTAATAAGATGCTCACGAATACGATAGTCAATACCTTTGTAGTGTCCACAAAGGATTATTAAGTTGTTTTGCAGTGAAAGTTCGTTGGCCGTAACCTGGGTAAACTGCTCACCATCAGGGGTGGTGAAAATCACTTCGTCATAGGTGCGTTGTGCCTTCAGTGCAGAAATACAGGCATCTATCGGCTGACACTGCATCACCATTCCAGCAAAACCGCCAAAGGGATAATCGTCCACGCGGCGGTGCTTGTCGGTGGTGTAGTCGCGCAGGTTGTGGAGGTGGATCTCCACAAGTCCCTTACGCTGAGCACGACCGAGGATAGAGGTGTTCAAAAAACCCTCCAGCATTTCTGGTAACACAGTAATAATATCTATACGCATAGTACTCCTTGTTGGGTTGAAAACAGGCTAAGAGAATAAGGCATAGCCCCTTTGTTAAACGTTCAAAGCCTGAGTTCTTTATTTTTCAGTGCAAAATTATTATTTTTGCGCCATAAACACAAGTCATTGCGTTCCAAAGAAGGCCTTCCTTTATGCAGTACGACCTTTTCAACCCGCCACCTCTACCCGAGGAGCAAGAAAGCAAAGCGCGTATTGAAGCATTGCGCGCCGAACTTCATCGCCACAACCACAACTACTATGTGCTTGGAGTTTCAGAGATTTCCGACCAAACGTTCGACCAACTGATGCACGAGCTCCAAGACCTTGAGGCCGCCCACCCCGAATTCTACGACCCCAACTCTCCTACACAGCGCGTAGGTAGCGACTTAGGCAACGAGGGCTTCCAAACCGTGATGCATCAACGCCCTATGCTCTCGCTCGCCAACACCTACAATCGTGCGGACGTTCAGGCTTTTTACGAGCGCGTGAGGCAGGGGCTCGGCGGTACACCATTCAACATCTGTTGCGAACTGAAATTTGACGGGTTGAGTATCTCTCTCATCTACGAAAACCGCCGTCTGGTACGCGCCGTGACACGCGGCGATGGCACACGTGGCGATGACGTAACGGCCAATGTGCGTACCATTCGCACATTGCCCCTCCAACTGCGTGAGGGTGTGGCTGCTCCCGACCACTTTGAAATGCGCGGCGAAGTGTTGCTGCCCTGGGAGCGTTTTGAAACACTCAACCGTGTGCGCCAGGCCAGCGGCCAACCACTCTTCGCCAATCCACGCAACGCAGCATCGGGCACACTAAAAAGCAAAGACCCGCACGTGGCTGCCGAGCGAGGATTAGATGCCTATCTCTACTATGTACTCGCCAACGATATGCCCTCCGACAGCCACTACGCCAACCTGCTCGCAGCACGTATGTGGGGCTTTCAGGTAAGCAACGCCACCCGTTTGGCACACTCCCTCGATGAGATCTACGACTTTATTGACTATTGGGACACCGCACGGCGCAGCCTCCCCGTTGCTACCGATGGCATTGTACTCAAGGTTGACTCCCTCAGCCAGCAAGAGCAACTCGGACTCACCGCCAAGAGTCCACGCTGGGCCATAGCCTATAAGTTTCAGGCCGAGCGCGCACGCACCAAACTCCTCAGCGTGACATTCCAGGTGGGACGCACAGGTGCCGTCACTCCCGTGGCAAATATGGAGCCCGTACTCTTGGCAGGCACCACCGTGAAACGTGCCTCGCTCCACAACGCCGACATCATCCAGAGCCTTGACCTCTACGAAGGCGACTACGTTTTTGTGGAAAAGGCCGGCGAGATTATACCGCAGATTGTTGGCGTGGACTACGATGCGCGTCCACTACTCACAGGGCGCAAGGTAGATTTCATTAAGAAATGTCCAGAATGTGGTGCGCCACTCGTGCGCTACGAAGGCGAAGCCGCACACTACTGCCCCAACACCACCGCCTGCCCGCCACAACTCAAAGGGCGTGTAGAACACTTTATCAGCCGCGACGCGATGAATATCGAGAGTCTCGGCCCAGAAACAATTGACGACTTTTTTGCTCGCGGCCTTATTAACGATGCTGCCGACCTCTACAAACTGCGCGTAGAAGACCTCCAAGGTGTTGACGGCTCACGACGCAAGTCTGCCGAGAAAATCATTGCCGCTATTGCCGAGAGCAAACAAGTGGCATTCCCCCGCGTACTCTATGCACTCGGCATACGTTTCGTAGGACGTGTGGCCGCACAGCAAGTGGCCGAGGCACTGCGCTCGCTCAACACAATACGTCAGGCCTCGCTTGAAGAATTGCAAGCCATTGATGGCATCGGACAGAAGATAGCCCAGAGCATCGTAGATTTCTTCGCCGACAAACGAGCCGCCGACCTCGTAAACCGCCTCGTAGCAGCAGGCGTGCAGACATCTTTGCCACAGCAGGAAGCCTTAGGCATATCGCTCGCGGGAAAAACCATCGTCATCAGTGGCACCTTTGCCCACCACAGCCGTGAAGAATATAAAGAACTCATCGTACGCCACGGAGGAAAGAACACCAGCAGTATCTCGAAAAAGACTTCCTTTATCCTCGCGGGCAACAACATAGGTCCGGCCAAACTTGAAAAAGCACAAAGTCTCGGTGTACCACTTATGGATGAAGACACTTTCCTCGCACTCATCAGTGCAAACAACAACGCAAACAATAACTTCTAAGCCCCCCCCAAAATTATGCAACCTTTCCAAGGTCTCGGCGTAGCCCTAATAACTCCTTTTCAGGCCGATGGCAGTATAGACTACACAGCACTGGAACACCTGGTGGCTTGGCACATAGCCGAAGGCACGGATTTTCTTTGCGTGCTTGGCACCACAGCCGAAACGCCGTGCCTCACCGAAGCCGAGAAACAACGCATTATTGCCACCGTGCGCCGTGTAAACAGCGGTCGCCTGCCACTGTTGCTCGGTGCTGGAGGTAACAACACCGCCGCTGTGTGTGCTTACCTCAAAAAAGCCGACCTCACGGGCATTGATGGCGTACTCATCGTCACACCATATTATAATAAGCCCACACAGCGCGGCCTTTATGCCCATTTCCAAGCCGTAGCCGATGCCTCGCCGCTGCCCGTTGTACTCTACAACGTGCCGGGGCGGACGGGTGTGAACCTTAAAGCAGAGACGTGTCTGCGCCTCGCCGAGGATTGCCCAAACATCATAGCGGTGAAAGAAGCCAGCGGCGACTTGGCGCAGATACGCGAAATTATTAACGGTGCGCCCGAGGGGTTCAGTGTGCTCTGTGGCGACGACGGGCTGACCAAGGAAAGCATCCTCTCCGGTGCTGTGGGAGTAATTAGCGTCGTAGGCAACGCCTACCCGCGAGCCTTCGGTAGTTTGGTACACGCTGCAATGAATGGCGACGAAACAGAAGCCCAACGTCTGGACAACATATTCCAGAACATCTACAAGCCACTCTTTGCCGACGGCAACCCCGCAGGCATTAAAGCCCTGCTCGCCACGCGCGGAACGATAGCCAACTGCCTGCGTCTGCCACTCGTACCCGCCACCGCCTCAACCACCGATATGTTGCACGAGTTCGACACGACAACCGACTTCGCCCTCTAACCATGCCTATCCACTACACACGTCAGGAAGAACACTGGAACACGTGGTCGCACGCCAGCGGCATATTGCTCGCCCTCGTATGCGGGGTGTTGTTGCTGTGGTGGAGTTTCAAAGAGGGCGACGGATGGACGCGCCTCGGCGTGGCACTCTATCTCTTTGGTATGTTAGGCTCCTACACCGCCTCCACCATTTATCACGCCCTGCCACAGACGTGGCCTAGCCGACGCGTGTGGCGCAAGTTCGACCACGCCGCCATCTACTGGCACATAGCGGGGAGCTACTCACCAGTCACCCTCGTGGCGTTGCGCGAACAAGGCTATTGGGGATGGAGCTTGTTCTCTTTCGTATGGTTTTGTGCATTGGTGGGCACCACACTCTCGTTTATCAAACTACGCGACCACAGCCACATCGAAACGCTCTGCTACTGCGGTATGGGGCTAAGTGTACTGGTGTGCTTCAAACCGTTAATCGACAGCGTGAGCACAGCGGCAATAGCCTGGATAGTGGCCGAGGGCGTGTGCTACCTCACCGGCGCACTATTCTATAGCCTCAACAAGCGCCCCTATATGCACAGCGTGTTCCACTTCTTTGTCCTCGCCGGTAGCATTTGCCACCTCGTTGCCGTGTGGGACATACTCTTGCTGTATATTTAATAGCAAGGCTCAAGGTAATCGGCGCACTCCCTTTACCCGTATATATTCCAACAGACAACTAAAAAAACTAATCAACCTTTAATCTCTTATGGCACAGACTCCTACTCCCCACATCGGGGCACAACTCGGCGACATCGCAAAGACTGTCATTATGGCGGGCGACCCGCTGCGCGCTAAGTTTATGGCAGAAAAATTCCTCACCGATGCCGTACAATTCAACAACGTACGCGGCATGCTCGGTTTCACAGGCACCTACAACGGCAAACGCGTCAGCGTGATGGGACACGGCATGGGCGTTCCTTCCATCGCTATTTATAGTTACGAACTCTTCCACTTCTTTGAGGTCGACACCATAATCCGTGTCGGTTCGGCAGGTTCCTACAGCGAAGACCTCCACATCGGCGACCTGGCAATAGCACAAGGTGCTTGCACCGACTCCAACTACGCCGCACAATACGAAATGCCCGGCACCTATGCCCCGATAGCAGACTTCAGCCTCTTGCGCGCTGCCGTGGAAGCCGCCGAGCGTTTTGGCTATCGCTACAAAGTGGGCAATATCCTCTCGTCCGACTATTTCTACTGCGAAGAAGGCCATATCGACAAGTGGATAAATATGGGCGTAATGGCCGTAGAGATGGAAGCCGCCGCACTATATATGAATGCTGCACGGGCGGGCAAGCGCGCACTGACCATCTGCACCATCTCCGACGAGATACTCACGGGGAAAGTTACCACACCCGAACAAAGGCAGACGACCTTTACACAAATGATGGACGTGGCTTTCGCGCTGGTATAACGCATCTCCCCCCTCCCCTTAAGCATTTCATTATGAACATCAAAGCCACACTCTCCGCCACACTCCTTTCCGCTGCCGCAATGCTCTCCTCCGCCACCGCCTCGGCACAAGTTGCCTCAAACCTTATGACACCCGAAACACTTTGGGCAATGGGGCGTATCGGTAGCGTAAACATCTCACCCGACGGCAACAGGCTACTCTACTGCGTAACGCATTACAGCAAAGAGGAAAACAAAGGCACAAGCCGTATCTATCAAACCACCACAGGCCTACGAACCACAGCAGACAGCGACACCGAGCTGGCACTCGGCAGCAACGCCTCCTACACCCCCGACGGACAGCACATACTCTTTCTGCGCGGTGGCAGCCTCTATGTAGTGTCCGCCGCAGGCGGCGAGCAGCAAAAAGTGGAAGACGACATAGACGACTACCTCCTTTCGCCCGATGGCACAAAGATTATCCTCGTGCGACAAGTACCCACCACAACGAGCATTGAAGCCACAGAGCCCGACCTGCCGCTCTCCACGGGAATGGTCATTAACGACCTTATGTACAAACACTGGGACCACTACGTAAAGACTGTCCCTCATCCTTTTGTAGGGAGTTTTGACGGACGGCACGTCAGCAATCTTGTAGATATACTCCAAGGCGAACCCTACGAATGTCCTATGGAGCCGTTCGGAGGCGCGGAGCAATTGGCCTGGAGCCCCGATAGTAAGTTTATAGCCTACACCTGTCGCAAAAAAACCGGGCGCGACTATGCCATCAGCACCGATTCAGACATATTCCTCTACGACGTTGCACAGCACAAAACCACTTACAACCTCTGCAAACCCGCCGACTATGTTGACCCCTCGCGTGATGCCACACAGAGCCTGGAACACCAAGCTGTCAATTCGCAAAACTATGGCGACTGCAACATGGGCTACGACCAAAATCCGCAGTTCTCGCCCGACGGACGTTATGTGGCTTGGATATCTATGGAGCGCGATGGTTACGAGAGCGACCGTCAACGACTTTGCGTTTACGACTTCTTGACAGGCGAGAAGCGTTATATCACCGAGACGTTTGAGAGCAACGTCAACGAATTTGTATGGTCTCCTAAGTACGACGAGCTCTACTTTACAGGCGTGTGGCATGGCTGTACAAATGTTTATTATACCAATTTAGAAGGCAAAGTAGAGCAAGCCAACACCCCCAAAGACACCGCCGACTATGTACTCTGTGGCATAACACCCGATGGTAAAGATATCATCGTGAAACGCCACAGTATGCAATATCCTGATGACATCTTCAAATTAAACATACGCGGGGAAATGTTTCATAGAAATGGAAGCTCACTTGAAAACTCAGGAGTTACCATACGCCAAACAGGAGCTAAACCGAGACGCATTACAAACGTCAATGCCGACATATACAACGACCTCGCCGTAGGCGACGTGAAAGCACGGTGGGTAAAGACCACCGACGGCAAGCAGATGCTCTGTTGGGTGGTTTATCCGCCCCACTTCGATGCCACGAAGAAGTATCCCGCCCTACTCTTCTGCGAGGGCGGCCCGCAAAGCCCCGTGTCGCAGTTCTGGAGTTATCGCTGGAACTTCCAGATAATGGCCGCCAATGGCTACATCGTCATAGCACCGAACCGCCGCGGACTACCCGGATTTGGTATGGAATGGTTAGAACAAATCAGCGGCGATTATACAGGACAATGTATGCAAGACTATCTGAGTGCTATTGACGATTTAGCCACCGAAGACTATGTTGATGCCAACCGCCTCGGCGCAGTAGGTGCCAGCTTCGGAGGATTCAGCGTCTATTGGCTTGCAGGCAACCACCAAGGACGGTTCAAAGCCTTTATCGCCCACGACGGCATCTACAACACGCAGCAACAATACGTAGAAACCGAGGAAATGTGGTTTCCCAACTGGGACCTCGGCGGCGCACCTTGGCTCAAACTGGCACAGGGCGAAATGCAGAAAGCCTATGCACAGAGCCCGCACCTCTATGTAGATAAATGGGACACACCCATCCTTTGCATACACGGACAACGCGATTTCCGGATAGAATACACCCAAGCAGAAAGTGCTTTCAACGCAGCCCGGATGCTAGGAATCGATGCACAGATGTTGCTCTTCCCCGATGAGAACCACTGGGTGCTAAAACCACAAAACGGCATCCTTTGGCAACGCACATTCTTCCGATTCTTGGATAAGCACCTCAAATAACGCTTCACGCCCTTAATCACCAATAGGTCATTACACCGAAAAACGTAGTCCGACCGTGTTTAAACGTAGTGCGTCCGTGTTTAAACGTACTGCGTCCGTGTTTAAACGTAGTGCGTCCGTGTTTAAACGTAGTCCGACCGCGAAAAAACTCGAGTGCTTTGATTTTAAAATCAATCCGATTGATTTTAAAATCAAAGGCGTTGATTTTAAAATCAAAGCACTCGAGTTTAAAATCAATCGGACTACGTTTAAACTCCGTCCTACTATGTTAAAAATTAGTCCGACATATTTTCCTTTCTTTCCCGCTTTTGCCCTCCTCAAATTGTTACGGATAAGAATTAAGTGTCGGGAGTAATAATAACCTACAACACTGATATACTTTCAGCCACCTATTTCAAACAATCGGCCATATCAGGTTCTTTCACGCCCATTGCACGGCAGATAAGGCGCATCACAAACACCTTAGCCTGCTCTTCGTTAACACCGATACCCAAACGGTCGTAGATATACGGTACTTCAAGACCTTTCAGTGCATAATGAAACACATCGGCCATCAGGGCAACGCTATCAATACAAAACGAGCCGCTATCTACTCCCTCCTGCAAGATGCGGCGAATGATGTGTCGCTCCTCACGGTCAAAGGCACGCCGCACAGTTTCCACCGTCCAAATGTTACGAAAGAACTCTGCTCTTAGCGACCCATTCCTACCTACGGTTTCTTTCGTACTATTTAGGTGGGTATAGGCCAGCATAAAAAGTTTGTGTTCGGGTGTTATGTCCATCGCAGCCACCTCGTCTAACTTCTCAGAAAGGCGGTCTAATTCGGTTTCAACCACCGCAGTATAGAGTTCCTCCTTACTACGAAAATAGGTGTATAACGTGCGTCGCCCACGCTTTGATGCAGCGGCGATGTCATTCATCGTGGTGGACTCCAACCCCTTTCGGGCGAATAAATCGCGCGCCACGTCCACAAGGTGGCGACGAGTCTTACTGACAGACATGGTAACAGTATTATTTATGCGGCAAAAATAGTGAGAAAAACACAAAAGCGGCGCGTTTCCCGTACCAAATTTGTGCTATTCTTTCAAAATAATACATTTGCGTCCACACACACCGCTAATCACCAAAGCGGCACAGAAAGCAAAGTAAACTAAAAGATTACACAGCAAAAAGGCTAAAAATTGTTGCAAAAAGTCTGATTTACTTCCTTTACAAATATCACTCGCGCAGCAAAACTCAACAAAAAAGCTACTTTTGCCGCGTTGTAAACAAAAACACACACATTTTTTCAATAATGAGAAAACATTTCCTCCTTCTTGTCCTCGCCTTTAGCGTACTAATAGCGCGCGCCGACGAGTATCCTTACCTCGCCCTTCAGACCTCTGACGGCGAAGTAAAGACAATGTCAGTTCAAGGACTGACGCTCTCCTATGCAGATGGCACACTTACAGCCGCCAACACACAAGAAACGGCCTTGTTCACCACCGCCACCCTCGCGCGAATGTATTTCACCGACACAGCCACAGGGCTTATCAGCCTCGCTGCGGCACAGAGCAATGTCGCCGTTGAGGTGTTCACCGCCGACGGACGTAGTGCCGGGCGTTTCCCCTCCGTGCAAGCCGCCACACAACGGCTACCCAAAGGCGTGTATGTCGTTAAAGCCGACAACGGCAACAAACTAAAAATCTCCCTACAATGAAAAAGACGTTCTCTATTATACTGGCCCTCTTGCTCACCCTTGCAGCCTCGGCGCAAACGCTCAACGTGCGTGTGGGCAGCGTGACATATCAATTCCCCGCCTCGCAGTCGGGCGATATGACTTTCACGGGCGGCACTACGCTCACCATTATGGAAAAAGCATTCACGCTTGCCGACATTGACGAAATGTATGTGGACGAGAGTACCGTGACCGACAACCTCGTCAGCGTGGACTACACCGATGCGTCCGCCTCGGTAAAGATTGCCGGCAACGTGGCCTACTACATCGATGCTACGGTAAGCGGCGCACGCGTGAGCATAGACCAAAGCGTGCTTGTTGACAAGAACGTGGGAGAAATAACCTACTCGCTTAGTGGCACAAGCACCGACGGACAGTTCATCCTGAACGGCGAGTATAAAGCCACTGTAACGCTCAACAACCTGACACTCACCAGCACCAGCGGCCCTGCCATTCATATCAAAAACGGCAAACGCATCGACCTCGTAGTCAATGGCACAAACACACTCAGCGACGTAGCCGGGGGGTCTCACAAAGCCACACTCCACATCAAGGGACACACCGAGATGAAAGGTGCAGGCACACTCAACATCACAGGTCTTACCAACCATGCTTTGAAAGGCAATGAGTACGTGCTTCTAAAAAAGACTTTCACCGGGTCTCTTGTGGTAAACAGTGCCGTAGGCGATGGCCTCCACATTGACCAATACTTTGAGCAACGCGCAGGCAACGTCACCATTAGCGGAGTAGGCGATGACGCTATCCAAGTGGACTACGAGGTGGACGATGACGGCAACGTAGAAACGGACGAAGACAACACCGGCAAAGCCATCATTAGCGGCGGAACGCTTACGCTCACTACCAGTGCCGATGCAGCCAAAGGCATTAAAGCCGAGGGCGATGTAGAAATATGCGGCGGCACAATTAACGTCACGCAGACTGGCAGCATAGAGGTGGACGGTGCAGACATCAGTTATCCCGCCGCCATCAAAGCCGATGGCAACCTCACCATCTCCGGCGGCTCTGTCACCATAAAGAGCACGGCTCAGGGCGGACGTGGACTCAACGCCGACGGTAACATAACTATCAACCAAGACTCCACCACCACCATCGTCAACATCACAGCCAACGGAGCGGGTGGCACGGCCGAGACAGCAAGTTCTGGCACCGACACCGAGACAAAAAACTCCTATCGCGTCTATGTAAGCCTGCCCACAAGCAGCAGCGGCGGCGGCGGAATGTGGGGCGGCGGCCCCGGTGGAAGTAGTAGCGTGTGGAGCAAGGTTTACCTCTACAACAGTAGCGGCACACAGATTGCCCAACTCACCAACACCGTAAGCAAGAGCAATGGTTACAGCACTATTACGTTCTACTACTACGACTTCGGCGAGGCCACCAGCGGCACATATTATTTCAAGAGCGACAACTACAGTAGTGGCTGGGGCGGCTCTACATCCTACACCATAGTTAGTAGCACATTCAGCGGCCCGACCAGCGGCTCCGACGTCTACTATTCCATTAGCAACAGCTATTCCACCAGCGGCACCACACGCACCTACACGCTCAGCAACGTCACCAACACTTACGGCGGCACGAGCGACCTCTCAGAAGACGAAGGCACCGGTTACAACGCCTCGGGCATCAAAGCCGATGGCAACGTGAACATCGCCGCCGGCACCATCAAGGTGGCCAACAGCGGCACGATGAGCAAAGGTATCAAGTCGAAAGCCACGGTAAGCATCAGCGGAGGCACACTTACTCTCACCCCGACAGGCGGTATGCAAGTTATCAACAGCGATGCATCTTACTGTGCCGGCATAAAGACCAAGGACTATGAGCAGAGTGGCGGCAGTGTTACAATCAATTGCTCCACGGGAGCCGCCATTCGTGGCATCTCGGCCACCAATGTCACCACCAACGGCGGCACGCTCAACATCACAAGCAGCAGTGCCGGACAAACGGGAAGCAGCGACAGCTACACCGCCAAGGGCATCAAGGCCGACACAAAGATAGCCCTCAACGCCGGCACCATCACCATTAAGATGACGGGCAGCGGCGGCAAAGGCATCAAGAGCAGCGGCACCTACACCCAAGGCCTCTCCGACGGCACCGGCCCCACACTCACCGTCAGCACCACGGGTAGCAGTTTCGGCTCCAGTTCCTCCTCGGGCGGAGGAGGAATGTGGGGTGGCGGCGGAGGCCCCGGCGGTGAAAGCAGCAGTGGCAGTTCCGCAAAAGCCATAAAAGTGCAGGGTACCATATATCTTTATGGAGGCATCACAGAAGTGAGCACCTCAACCGATGGTGCCGAAGGCTTAGAGAGCAAGACAGCTATCTATATACAAGGCGGAAAACACTACTTCTATTGCTACGATGACTGTATCAACTCCAGTGGAAAGATATTCTTCAACGGCGGCATCACTGTTTGCTGGTCGTATGGCAACGACGCAGTGGACAGCAACGCCGGCCAGAGCGGTGCAATCACTATTGGCAATGGTGCCGTGTTTGCCTACACATCGAAAGGCAGCCCCGAAGAAGGCCTCGACTGCGATAACAACTCCTACATACAAATCACCGGCAACGGCATCGCCATAAGTGCCGGTGCAGCACAAGGCGGCGGTGGCGGAAGCAGCTCTACTATCAGCGGCGCAGCACAAGGCTATCTGTTCTACACGGGTACAATAAGCTATAGCTCAGGCCGATACTACACCCTTGCCGATACCAGTGGTAACAATCTTGTTACGTACTCATTCCCCGGGCTTACCAGTACGCTAAGCAGTACGCTCTCGCTCTTCACCGCCAAGGGAATGACGAGTGGCGGCTCCTACACACTGCGCTACAGCACTACGGCACCCACCGATGCCACCACCGCTTGGCACGGACTGTACCTCGGAAGTTCTGCCACAGGCACCACAGCCGCCATCACCAGCGGTAGCAGCGAGGTGAAACTTACCGCGAAATAAAATACAAGGCTCGCACTACCAGACATTATTATAGGTTAGTGCCACAGGAGCAGCAAACCACACACAGCGGCGGTCTGAAAGACACGATAAGCAAATGGTCTTTCAGACCGCTGTTGTGTGATTTTGCACCTAAAGCAAGATGCCTTTCGCGCAAATAACCTAACTTTGCAAGCGATAAACACCTCCTTCCTACGCATGCCCCCCACCCTTTCTGTTCTTATAAGTACTATAAACGAACGCCTCGCCGACGTGCCGGGTGTGTTGTTACCCCCGGACGAACGTGTATGCTATGTTGTGCTGTGGCAAGTGACACATAAACCCACACAGGCCTCCCTCAACACCTTGCCGCAGTTGCAGCGCGAAGATGTGAAACTGATTGCCCGGGATTATGCAGGACTCTCCATTAGTCGCAACGAACTTCTCAACGCTTGCACAACACGATATGCGCTCCTATGCGATGACGATGTGCGCTTTCGCCCCGACGCATTTAACATCATACTTCGTGCTTTTAAGGAAAATACCAACAGCGATATCCTTTGTTTCCAAGCAACGGACTACAACGGCCAGCCGCTAAAGAACTATCCCACCAAGCCCACGGAATACGCCCGTTGGCCACGCGGCTATGCGGCATCATCGGTAGAGATAGCACTAAGGCTGCGATACGACACCCCGTTCTTCGACCTGCGTTTCGGACTGGGCAGCAAAGAACTCGTCTGCGGCGAAGAAGACATTTTCCTATACCAAAGCGCGGCACTCGGACATCGTATCTTATTCGTTCCAGAAACAATCCTCTCCACCAACAACAACACCACCGATACTCGCCTACAACGCCACCCCAAGTTTCTACGCAGTAAAGGCGCGGCACTACGCTTGATACACGGACGGCGGGGGGCTTGGCTACGCAGTATTAAATATGCGCTCTTAGCACCCTGGGGCGAAAAGACGTGGAAGCTTAGACTATTGGCACAAGGCATCCGATATATTCAACGAACGCCCCACCCCGAAAGACCTATCTCTGTGGTTATCCCCTACTACAACCGCGCCAAGACACTGCCGCGACTTTTAGAGTCGCTACTGGCTGTGGACTACAACGCATTGGAGATAGTACTCGTAGATAACGGCTCCACCGACAACTCGTTGAAAATCTGTGAGGACTTTCGCAACAAGTACAGCAGTCGATTTATGAACGTAGCCATCCTCTCCGAACCCGAACATAGTGCCGCCGCTGCACGCAACCGGGGGCTTCACGCCACACACGGCCAATATATCTACTTCTTTGACAGCGACGATGAGATTTCACCCACGTTCTTCCGCGAAGCTCAGCCCTATCTCGGTCGTTACGATATGATTTGTGCGCGTACAAGGATGGTATTCCCAAGCGGAAAGACAAAAGCCCGCCGACGTATCGTACCCACCACAGTGCCGGCACAAATACTCGGCAGCGTCATATCCACACAAACATGCCTTATTAGGCGCACACTCTTTGCCCTGCCGCCCACCAATACATTTTGGAACACAAACCTCACACGAGGCGATGACTTAGAACTTGGCGTACGGCTCGTTATGACAGCCCGTAGCGTGAAGTGGCTCAACACCATACACCACCGCATCTACCGCCACGAAGAAAGCATCACCGGCGGCACGCTTTGGGACGACAGGCAAGCACTCGTCACAGAGATTATAGCGATAGACACCGACATCCTCCTGTACAAGGGCCTCTCGGAGCAAAAAGAACTTGAGCCTGCTTGGAACGCTCTGGCAGCACGCTGCATGTTGATACTTCGAAAAATGGAACAGGAACACGGCCCCTTGCCTAACGAAGACGAAAGCATCGCCTTCCTGCGCAAACAAAGTCGGCACGCTACAAAGCCATTCCAAAGCAAAGCCCGCGTTCTGTGCAAACATTGGCCAAAACACCTACCGGGATTGTGGCGAGCCTTGCTTGCAATCGTGTAAAAGCCAACAGAACCTTTGCTAAAACATAAAAATGCACTACATTTGCGCATCTTTTCAAAAAGCACTATTCCTATAATGAAAGGCATTGTACTCGCTGGCGGAAGCGGCACACGCCTCTACCCCATCACGAAAGGCGTAAGTAAACAGCTCCTTCCTATCTTTGACAAACCAATGGTTTACTATCCCTTGTCTGTGCTAATGCTCGCAGGCATTCGGGAGATCCTTATTATCAGCACACCAACCGACCTGCCAATGTTTCGTCGCTTACTCGGCGACGGTAGCGACTACGGCATCCGTCTTTCATACGCCGAACAGCCCTCACCCGATGGCCTTGCACAAGCATTTATCATCGGACGAGAGTTTGTAGGCAACG
The DNA here is from genome assembly GCA_937877625.1 of uncultured Prevotellaceae bacterium. Lineage (GTDB taxonomy): Bacteria > Bacteroidota > Bacteroidia > Bacteroidales > Bacteroidaceae > Alloprevotella. The sequence continues at coordinate 19,565 of CALFJG010000047.1, read as the reverse complement.
ACAGCGTGTGTCTGGTACTCGGCGACAACATCTTCCACGGCTCGGGTATGAAGACGATGCTTCACAATGCCGTAAAGACGGCAGAGGAGCAAAACCGTGCCACCGTTTTCGGCTATCGAGTAAACGACCCCGAACGCTACGGCGTGGTGGAGTTCAACGATGTAGGCCATGCCGTAAGCATAGAGGAGAAACCCGCCCTGCCAAAGTCGAACTACGCCGTGGTAGGCCTCTACTTCTATCCCAACGACGTGCTTGACATAGCAGCACGTATCAAGCCGTCAGCCCGCGGAGAGCTGGAAATCACTACCGTAAATCAAGAATATCTCGAACGAGACCGCCTGACGGTGCAGACCCTCGGACGTGGCTTCGCCTGGCTCGATACGGGAACGCATGACAGCCTCAGTGAGGCCAGCACCTTTATAGAAGTCATAGAGAAACGCACCGGGCTGAAAGTGGGGTGTCTGGAAGGCATCGCCCACAAAATGGGATGGATTTCCGATGAGAAACTTCGCGAGATAGCCCAGCCTATGTCCAAGAACCAATACGGCCAATACCTCTTGCGCCTACTGAAGAAATAAAACTTGCCACGCTTATACCTTTTGTGAAACCACATTCGCAACACCTCGCAATACTTTTGCTCGCTTTGTCTGTTTTAGGCGTGCTAATGGGTCGTGCCAACTCCCTGTCGGTAAGCCTCCCAGCCGAGTTCGTACCCATTAGCGGAATGGCGTGGCTACAAGACGGGCTACAAGTAGTCATCGGGGCGACATACTCAACGGATGGCGGTTTCTATGTGGCAGAAAGCCAAGCAAGAGGAAACTTTTTCAATGCCTCCAACACCGATATTGTAGCAGGCAATCCCCTTAGCGTACAAGACCCGACGTGGCTCTGGACATTGGAAGAAACCGGCGAGAACTTCTTTATTAAACACGATGAAAAGTATGTAGCGAAAGGAGCCACTGAAACGGCTCTACAACTTACGACCAATCGCTCCGAGGCTATTCCCTACAGCATTACCCAGAGCGATGGTACTTTCGTATTAAGAAACACGTTGGACGGCGACCGCTACTTCTCATTCACACTGACAACAATCAAAGGAAAACTATACTACGTGTTTGGCAACTACAAAAGCGGGAGTGGTGCAACCCTCTCTCTTCATCTCTATCGCTACGGACAAGCCACACTCTCGCTACATGGCCAAGCTACAATGCCTGACCCCGGCAGCACGGTGTGTATCTTCAGTAACGACAAGATGCTTACCGCCGATGGCACGGCTTCTGCCACCGACTACCTGCTCTCCAATGCCACCCTTGCCGCCTCTGCTCCTGCATTGCAATGGCAGGCCAACGTGCTTAGTGCCAACACTTTTTCCCTACTCAACGCCGCAGGGCAATACCTTGATGCTGACTTGCACGCTACAAACACAGAAGTTGTTTGGACACTAAACGATGGAACATTCTGGCAAGGCGAACGTGCACTACGTTACATCCCTTCAAGTCAGCATTTCGCCACACTCACCTCGGAAGAGGCCGCAGCAGGCACGAGCCAGAACGTATGGCTATTGCCCGTCACGCCCCAAGCCACACAGACAATCTCCGGAGGCACTCTTATAATAAGTGGCGGACTCTCGGCATTGGAACTCGCAGAACTGGATTGGCAAGGTGCTACTTGGCTTGACCTCACTGCCTGCCCCCTGCCTGCCCACCCGCAAACATTCACTGAGCGTCCCGAGGGGCAGAACACCCTTATCATTGTTAATCCCGATGACGCACGTTTTGTACCAAACACATGGGATTTCGTGGTTACAAAAGATGCCACGTACACACTCCTTACTCCCGCCACCCTTACCGACCGTGTAGCCCTACGCCTGCCAGCCGACATCAGCATAAGCGCAGGACAGGTGCGCTATGTGAGGAGGCTCGTCGGCGATGGCAACTGGGAGACGCTTTCCCTGCCTTTTGCAGCCCTGGCAGGCGCAGAGGTGGAGGTTGAAGCCGTAAGCGAAACCGATGACGAGGCAGTGTACTTCAGTCCCGTAACAACGATAAGCGCAGGCCAAGGCATCATTTTCCGTCCAAGAGACAACGCCGCCACCGAAGTCACGTTCGTTGCCCTCAACGGCACACTCACCACCGCCACTACGCCACCGCTACAGGGCTACTACGAGACGCACACCATAACATCAAGTAGTGCCTCACCGCTATTCCTACTCAACAACGATGGCACATACTTCGTTCGTGCTGCCACAGGAAGCCGCCTCGCCCCGTTCCGCGCAGCACTCCACACTACAACAATGCACACCATACGACACAAAAATACTCCTTGATAAGCATATTCCATAAAACAGCAGAACTATGTATATAGCAGTTGACTTTGACGGAACAATTGTGGAGCATCGCTACCCAGAAATAGGTAAGGAAATACCTTTTGCTACCGCTACGTTGCGCCGCTTACAACAAGAAGGACACAAAATCGTGCTTTGGTCGGTAAGAGAGGGTCGGTTGCTTGACGAAGCCGTAGCGTGGTGCGAGCAACACGGCATACAACTCTACGCCGCCAACAAAGAATTTCCAGAAGAAACGACCGAGACGCGCCACTATACCCGCAAACTCAAAGCCGAGGTTTTTATTGACGACCGCAACCTCGGCGGCTTACCCACCGTAGGCGGACGCCCCGACTGGGGAGCTATCTACGAGATAATAACAAAGCGTATCAGTGCCGAACAGTTCTATAGCGACGAGGAGCGCGAACAACCAAAGCGCAAACGCCGTTGGTGGCCTTTCTAAACATTCTTTATGACACCAGAACTCCCAACCTTTACAATCCAAGCGGCACGAGCACTGCTCCGTCCTCGACCTGCCGACGGTCATAAAGGCACGTTTGGCACAGCAATGCTTGTGTGCGGCAGCCACACGATAGGCGGTTGCGCCATACTTGCTGCGAAAGCCTGCCTTAGAAGCGGTGTAGGAAAGGTGGTAGTTCACGTCCCCGAAAGTTTGCGCCAAATAGTAATGAGCGGTGTACCCGAGGCCATAGTAAGCCTTGACGAAAACGCTCAAGCAGGCTTTTTCACCAAGTCGCCGAAGGGGAGCTACAAAGCAATAGGCGTTGGGCCAGGACTGGGGTTGGCAGACGCAACAGCCAAGGCACTGGAAAATCTCTTTGTGGAGCACAGCCTCATTCCACACGTTGTAGATGCCGATGCAATTAGACTACTTCCCAACTTGTCCGACACGAGTATTATTCCAGAAAAAGCCATTCTGACACCCCACCTCGGCGAGCTCTCTTGTCTTGTGGGCGAGCCGGTCAACGACCCTGATAGACTAAATGTGGCACGCCTCCTTGCCCGCAACCTACACCGCGTGATAATAGCCAAAGGCCACCCCACCTATGTGATTGATACCGATGGTTCGGTAAACGAAAACACCACAGGCAGCGATGCTATTGCCACGGCAGGAAGTGGCGATGTACTCACGGGAATTATCACAGCACTATTAGCGCAAGGCTATGCCCCGTATGATGCCGCCAAACTCGGTACGTTCCTCCATGGCCTCGCCGGCGATATGGCCGCCACACACCTCGGACATCACAGCGTCATAGCCTCAGACATCATAAACCACCTGCCACAAGCCTTTCTCTCGCTTCAACAATTCTGACACTATAACTTATAATGAAACACTTCTTTTCAACACTCCTTTTCCTCATCGTTGTGCTATCTCTCGGAGCACAGACGCACGTCACAGAGCGCAAATCAGGTAGTCACGCCGATGGCATCACCTATTTCCTGCCACGCACACGCTTGCAAATCGTTATTACAGCAGAACGCACCACACACCACGCTGGACAGCTGGCACCCTATGCCGACCAATACCTGCGCGAGCCGAATGCTACACAGCAAGACTATGACACGTGGCAAATCACATCGCTGGCGTTGTTGCCCTACGGCGTTGCTGACAGCGCACACGCTTACACCATACGCTTTGACCAACGTAGCAGTGCACCTTTTGTCAAACTCGCACCCGATGGCACACTTCTATCTATCAATGGCGAACCCGCCCCGATGCCCCAACTCGCCACGCCAAGCGTCGTCACCCTGCAAAGTGCCCCCGACGACCTCGGCGGCTATAAAACACAAGAGATGCTCGCTGCCAGTAGTACACAGAAGATGGCTGAACTCGCAGCCGAGGAGATTTACGACATACGGGAGAACCGGGCCGCACTCTCGAAAGGACAAGCCGACTTTATGCCCAGTGATGGTACACAACTCAAACTGATGCTCTCTACCCTTGACCGCCAGGAAGCAGGGCTCTTGCGCCTCTTTCTTGGCTACGAAACGAAGGAGCGTCACGTCATCACCGTTGACTATGAGCCACAACCCGAACGTGGCGTACGCGACATTGCGTTCCGTTTCAGCAAGTACTTCGGACTGGTTGACCGCGATGATGTGAGTGGCGAGCCTTACTACCTCAACTTCAACTTCAGCACACCACCCTCGCAGCAGACACCCTCCACCACCTCTACGCTACGCTACTACGCCCCAGGCAACGTAGAAATCACGCTCACCTCAAAAAATGGCACACACCTTAGCGGTATGGTGCCTATGGCACAGTACGGACGCATAGAAAACCTCGGCGGCGACCTCTTTAACTCACAATTCCGAACACACGTGACGCTCTCACCTATCAATGGCGGAATACTCAAGATAGAAGTTGCACAATAAGTCCTTACACACACCGAACCCACTACCCCGCTGCGTGATAAAACACTGCGGGGTTGTAGTTAAGGAGGAAAACGTTATAGGTGGCTGCTAAAAGATACCATTATGCTCCTCGCTCAAAACCTCGTTATAGGGTATAAAGGTAGTCAACCACTCACACCGCCCCTTAACCTTCAAGCCGGCACGAGCCAATGTATAGCACTCGTGGGACAAAACGGTTCAGGCAAAACCACCTTGCTGCGCACCCTTTGCGGGCTGCAAAAGCCCATCAGCGGACAAATCTCTTGGAATGGTAAGCCTCTCGCAGCGTTGAGGCCTAAGCAACTCGCCCGACACGTGAGCATCGTGTTCACGAAACGCCCCGACACCTTTCTGATGCGCACAGAAGAAGTCGTAGCCCTCGGACGCCTACCCCACCACCATTTTCTCAAGCCCACTACCGATACAGACCGCACTGCCATCAGTCAAGCCATAACACTGTGTCGCATAGCGCATTTGAAAGACCGGCAATTCTCAGCACTTAGCGACGGGCAGCAACAGCGTGTGCTCCTTGCACGAGCCATTGCCACACAAACGCCCGTAATACTTCTTGATGAACCCACAGCCTTTCTTGACACCGTGGCGACAGATGAAATCCTAAACCTGCTTCAAGACCTCTCCCGTCGGCAAAAGAAACTTATTATCTTTACCACCCACCACCCCACGGCTGCGCTCCAAGCCGACACCATCTGGACGCTCTCATCAAACGGCATAAACATACAAAGCACCTCAACCCAAAGCCTATGATAGTTTGTATCGCTGAGAAACCCAGTGTAGCACGCGATATAGCACGCGTACTTGGTGCCACCGACAGGCACGACGGATATATGGAAGGAAATGGTTACCAAGTGACATGGACGTTTGGCCATCTCTGCGAGCTGAAGAACCCTGAGGACTACACCCCACTGTGGAAACGCTGGACACTGGGGAGCCTGCCTATGATGCCTGAACGTTTTGCTATTCGCCTTAAACAAGACCAAGGCGTTGCCAAACAATTCGCTGTCATCCAAAAACTAATGCAGCAAGCCGACGAGATTATCAACTGCGGCGATGCCGGCCAAGAGGGCGAACTGATACAACGCTGGGTGATGCAGAAGGCAGGGGCTAAATGCCCCGTCCGACGCTTGTGGATATCCTCGCTCACCGAAGAAGCCATACGTGAGGGGTTCAGCAACCTCAAACCTGAAGAAGACTATCAACCCCTTTATGAAGCCGGCTTATGCCGCGCAATTGGCGACTGGCTTCTGGGAATGAACGCCACCCGCCTCTATACGCTCAAATATCGTCCACAACACTATGGACGACAACCTCTCTCCGTGGGACGCGTTCAGACACCGACGCTGGCACTTATTGTTCGGCGCGACTACGAGATTGCCCACTTCACACCCGAACCCTATTGGGTGCTTACCACCAAATATCGCGACACCATTTTTACCGCGGTAATGGAGCAACCCGAAGAAGACGAAACGCACACATCGGAAAAAACGGCGGAGAAGAAAACTACCACACGAGGATACAAGACAGAAGACGAAGCACGCGAAGCACTCAAGAAAATACAGACAGCACCCTTCACCATCACAAAGGTGGAGAAGAAAAACGGCACAGAAGCTCCGCCGCGCTTATTTGATTTGACCAGCCTGCAAGTGGTATGCAATAAAAAGTTTGGACTCAGTGCCGAAGAAACCTTGCGTACCGTGCAGACGCTTTATGAAAAGAAAGTCACCACCTACCCCCGCGTTGACACCACATATCTACCCAACGACATCTACCCTAAGTGTAAAGCCACACTCAACGGTATTGCCAAGTATTATTCAAACGAGCTCCAGCCGCTTCGCGGTAGGCCGCTACTGAAGAGAAAGAAAGTTTTTGACGATTCCAAGGTAACCGACCACCACGCCATTATCCCAACGGGCGTTGAGCCTAATAATCTCACAGACTCCGAACGTCGCGTTTACGATCTTATCGCGAGGAGGTTTATCGCCAATTTCTATCCCGATTGTCGCTTTGCCACAACAACCGTACTGGGTGAATCGGCAGGGGTTTCCTTTCGCGTCAGTGGCAAAGTCATCATCGAACATGCCTGGCACGCTGTCATACAAACTGCCGCCAATGCTGAGGCGACAGAAAACACTCCGGAGGCCGACACAACCGACAAAGAACGTGTCTTACCCCTTTTTCAAAAAGGAGAGAGCGGTCCGCACCACCCTTCCTTGGCACAAAAATTTACTCAGCCGCCTAAACATTTCACAGAAGCCACACTACTGCGGGCGATGGAGACCGCAGGGCGATTTGTTGACGATGAAACATTGCGTGATGTACTGAAAGAAAATGGCATAGGCCGCCCATCAACACGCGCAGCCATTATTGAGACGCTTTTTAGACGTGGCTACATCGTGAAACAACGCAAGTCGCTCCTCGCTACACAAACAGGAACGGAACTTATTACAATAATCCACGAAGAACTCTTAAAAAGTGCCGAACTTACTGGGCTCTGGGAGAAAAAATTACGCGATATTGAACATCGCAGATACAGTGCGCCACAATTTATCGCCGAACTGAAACAAATGGTGTGCTCAATTGTCGTACAAGTCCTTGCCGACAACACACGCCGTTCCTTTACGGATGAAACATCTACCCAAGCCAATCAATCTAACAAGAAATCACAAACGCCACACACCCCCGCACGCAAGGCTAAGGCTGCAACATCAGCTACTCACAACAACGGAACAGAAAAGGCGCGGCGCGTAAGAGTAGGTATGAAATGCCCGCTTTGTCACGAAGGAAAAATCATCAAAGGACATACAGCCTACGGTTGTTCACGATGGCGCGACGGTTGTACCTTTCGCCAACCATTTACTTAAGGTGGGTTCTGTTAATTTCCACGGTTAAGTTTGACATAGCTGACAAAGCGAATGAATAGAACCCACCTAAACTTGAATCAAAACCAATCCATCAACTTCAGGAGGGCAAAAGCGGGAAAGAGATAATGTATCGGACGGATTATAAACACGGTCGGACTACGTTTAATGATGATGCACGCGAGCCGCGTGCGCTCCCAGAGCGAGCCGCGTGCGCTCCGACAAGAACTAAAGCCACCAGTCCAGGGCGTTGCCCCGGGCTGGTGGCTTGTTGCCCCGTAGGGGCTTTATATTACTTGCGAAACTTGAATTACATCGTCATTATGGCTTGTACTTTCGCTGTAAGGGAATGGTTCGTGCAGAGGCGCGCGGCGTGCGTCATTCCCAGTCAAGACTAAACTTACGTGTGAAAACATCGTCATCATCGTTGCGCGGCGGGTCGTCAGAGTTGTCGCCTGTCCTGTCGGGTATGGTGGAACCCTGACAGAGCGAGGCATTTTGTAACTCTATGACGCGGAACACGGGTATTATGTAGTATCTCTTCATGTTTGTTTCTTTTCTCAGTGGAGTATTATTCTATTACGACCTTTCTTCCCTTGCCTCCCAGTAGTGGAGACTTAACAATATAGATTCCCTGTGTGGGATGCAGCACGCGGCGGCCTTGCAGGTCATAATACTCGGGGGCGGTGTCGCGTCCGTCGGCGGTGATGATGGCACTCACGTCTGTGATGATGCCGGTTGAGTCATTTTCTTCCACAATCATAATCACGCTCGTAGCCACGCGGGTGAGGCTTATATTTGTGTCTTGATTATCGAGTATTACACGGTTGGCAGGTACGTTGTGGTGCTTGTCGAGCGTGTAGGCGTAGAAACCGGCGCAGTTGGCCGAACCTCCCTTACCGAAGAGGCGGATGACATCGTGTTCCGTTTCGTTGAAGTAGTTAAGGTTGTTTGCATCTACACCTTCATTTATTTTAGGGACGGTAAAAGCGTGGTATGTGCCATTGAATTTATTACCTGCGGAGTTAGCACCTTGTGTGGGCGTGGAGGGAGTGTCGCCGCTGATAGCGAAGGTAAGTGTGGTAGATGCCATATCATCGTTGGAGATGATGATGACGGGTGTTGATGCGGGCAACACGCGACCTTCTAAGAGCGTTGCAGGATAAATAGTCACCGTGCCTTCATTCTCGTTGATAGCAGAGGCCACATAGGGTGTCACGCCTTCGGGCACGACGAGGTCGAAGGGTACGTAGAGCGAGCCGTATGCTGGCCCCGAACCGCCTATCTGTGTCATACGCACGCCGTAGTCGGTTATTCTCTCTATGAGGAAAGGTGTGGGTCTGACGTAGGCCGACTCAAGTATCAACTTGTAGCCCGAAGAGGTAGGCGACTTATGCGAAAGAATCATGTCTGAGCCGTTGCCGTAGTGCGTCTCTCCGCCATCCCAGGAGTCAGCCACAAAGATTGCCTCTCCGAGAGCTGAGGGATAAATGGAAACGGTGCAGTTGTTGAAATAGCCTGCAGCCACATCGGTGAATGGGGCTGCAATGGCCGTATTGAGGGAGAACGTCTCGCCCTTGACGTGGCCGTTCCATATCGGTGAGGTAGCATCGTTCAGCGCGTCAAAGTTGAAGATGGCTGTGGCATCGTCGAGTGTTGGGACAGCCGTAGTCTGGGTGAGCCATGCGCGTGCCTTTACCTGGGTGATTACGTTCTTATTTTCCACGTCCTGGCTTGACGTGGTGTTGGCGCGCACCTGGGCATAGTTGACCGAGCCGTTGCCGAGTCGTATGCGGTAGTAGCCCTCAAAACTACGCACGTAGTTATCGGGGTTGGTGAGTTTCTCCTCATCGGTGTTGCCCGTTATACCAGATGTCTTGAAGCCGAAGGGGTTTCCAGCCTGTGCCTCACAGCGCGTTACGTAACTGCTTAGTAGTGCGGAGGACACGGGGCAATTTCCGAAAGGCACTACTTCAAGGCGCGATGTTTCTTGAAGGTTGGCCGGATTGCGGAAATAGCGCATCATTCCAGTGCCACGATAGTCGCAGATGTTCATAGAGGTAGATTGACGGTCGCCGTAGGTAACACCTTCAAGCCCGAAGACATCATCACTACTACGCACTACGAGCCATTTGTCTGAGATGAGCATCGTGGGATCACCTATGGCGGGCTGCCCGGCGCGGTTGTTGTGGCGCATCACGGGGCCTGTATAGCCGTTGAATGCCGTGATGTTGTTGCGACCGTAGTCCTTATTGATGCGCATGAGGCTGTAGTCATTGCCAAACCAGCGGTTTTTGATAGTAACGGTGAAGTCATCGTTGCGCACGAACTTCCAGAGGTGTATGGGAGAAACGGTGGCCGTGGCAATGTCTTCAATCTTATACGGGTGGTAGCCTTCGGCAGAAACGAGTTTGCTATTCAGTTTGAGGTAGTACCAATGCTCGTTGCTATCGTCTGCCGATGAGAAAACGAACGGACCGTTCCAAGTCATTTTGACATAGATATCCTGTGTGGTCCATGAAGCATCCACTACCGTTACTTGGCTCGTTAAAGCCAAGTCGGTATAGTACTCGTACTCGTAATAGGGCAGTTGATACTTTGTAGGAAAGACTATCGGGTCGCCTTCCTTGTAAGCATTGTTCGTATAAACGGTGAAAGATTGCCCCGTGGCCAAGTCGTGGAATGGCGCATCGGCGGTTCTGTTTCCGTCTGCATCTACATATACCTGGTGAAACCTCAACGTCTTGTCTTCGGTGCGCGGCTCGGCATAGAGCATAAAGCCTTCGGGCCACACATGGGTTGAGCCTGTGGAGTAAGTGTAGTAGAAAGCTCCGTCGCTCGGGTCAATATTGTAGTGTGAAGGGTGATCTACAGAGGTTGTAGAAGTACTGCTTGAGTTACTATATTGTCTTCCGCGAATTATTGATGTCGGTCGCGTGGTGGTGGTGGACGTTCCACAACCTAAATAGTAATAGTCAACGTATTGTTTATTGGTCGGCAGGTTGTCGCGCACCGCGAAATACTGGTTTTCCAATGTGCTACCGAGACTTTCCTTTGCAGGCAGCAGACCGAAGTACAGATACGGGTCTGAACTTGTTCCCGGCATATAGTAGTACAACGTATTCAGATTATTGCTTCCTGTACCGTCTGGGGAAAAGAGGATGGTGTTGTAGGGATTGCCTATGAAGCAGATAGTGCGTGCACTCGTTTTATAGGCTGTAGCTTTATTCTCATCTATTTTCTCATAAATATGATGCTCTTCGCCGTTGGTAAACGTGACGATATCTTTGGAGGTAAGGTTGTAGCGAAATTCAGGATTATGGTTTTTAATGGCTGTGTTAATTTCTGGCCTCGTTGAGTAATCGCGTGGGTCGAAATCGGGAAAAGAATACTGAAACGGCAGTTGTGCGTTGTCCACGGCAAAGTATGTCTTGACCAGATAGTAGCCGTTGCCGTCGTAACTCGACTCATTGACACCTATATAGGCGCAGTCGTATCCGTAGAGGCAGCCCTTGCGGTAGAGTGTGGGTGCCAGGCTTGGACTCTGGCCTGCATACTGCACTACGGTGTCCGTAAAACATGCGTTGTTCTCGTTATTGTCGTAGTTGCCTGGGTGGAGGAAGTAATCGCCCATAAGGAGCGGTGTCTCCGTGCCGTTGTCCAAATGGCGGTATATTTTGTAAATCACGTTCTGACTAACCTTTTCAACAGTTATTTCTATCTTTGCCAGCAACTTCACATCCTGTATGGCTGTTCTGTCGCCTGCCACGCTACGGTCAAAGTATATTGCGGCGGCACGCTCTATAATGAGGGGTAACTGAAGGAGGTTGCTGAACGGGGCAGGCCTGCCTGGTGTTGTCACCGTGTAGGTTGAGGAGATTTCGTTGTTAGGACCTACGTTTAACGAGTTGCCGCCTATGCTTATGCTGAAGAAGTTGTCGTGGTTACCATCTGAAAGAGTGTTGCTGTAGGCATTTTTGAGTGAGATCCTCACACTCTTGATGACGAAGCCGTTGTAGATGTGGATATTCGGGCCACTAATCACTTGCATGTCGGTCATCCTAATTTCAAGCGGATAATCCGCGTCGCCCGATGGGAACCAAACGTCTGGGGATGACACAAGGGCTATCTGCGCGGTGGCACCCGAGGTGGCATCTACCGTTTGTTCACTGATGTAGCCACTCTTGCCCTCATTGCCTTCCCATGTGGACGAACTGTGCTGGAAACCCGTACTCTGGTTTGTTCCAGAACTCTGAGAGCCAATGATGAAAGTGACCTGAGCATCAGCACTGATGCTGATAAAAAAGATGGACGAAAGGAGAAATCTGATGTAGGCTTTTCTTAACATGGTGTATGATTTTCTTTCTATTGAATGTTTTGACACAGTGCGTATCCTGCAACTTACCTTTTTCTCTTGGAAGCCGTGCAGTAGAAAATGTTTGGAGGAGAACCCGTGTAGCATCCGACTTTTGGGGGAGGGCTTCCCAAGTTTCCACATCGCCGAGCATAATACCACAGGTTTTGCGTGTGCAAAAGTCCAAAAATTCCCCCCCCCCATAAAATTATTTTGGACATTTGCAAAAAAAGCATTGAAAAAAAACGCCTAATTTTACTCTCTTGTAAACCCTACATACCATATTAGGCGAAAAAGAATTACTCTTTCCCGCTTTCCTTTTTTTCAAAGTGCAATAATTTAGGACGCACGTTCCCTATGGCGTTGCTCTGGACTGGTGGCACAACGCCTTTTCAGGGCATTTTTACTGCTCCTGTAACTTGAAGAACTTTGGCTGAAGGCTCTTCCTATAGTCGCTCGGCGACTGCCCAAGATGCTTGGTACAATAACGGCTGAAATAGGAGAGAGATGTAAAATTCATACGTTCTGCAATCTGTGTAAGGGATAAATGTTCATCGTTGAGCAGGTCTTTCAGTATGGGTATGGTGTGGCGGTCGATGTAAGACGTGACGGTGTGACCTGTAACACGTTTGGTAGTGGCTGAGAGGTATTTGGACGACACATTCAACCGCTCAGCATAATAACTTACATCTCGCTCTGTGCGGCTGATGCCCGTGGCGAGCAGTGTCATCAGTTGCTTCACAATATAAGCCGTGCGATTGGTCTGAGTATCGATGGTTTCACGTTGTGCGTGTGCATCGAAGATATCGTATATCATTGTCAGACAGAGACAGCCCATTAGTTCATGATGGAACTGATGTCGGCTGTCGTTCATACGGTCGCGCAAACGATGGAAATCATCAATGAGATGATTGGCTTGCACGTCTGAGAGATGGATGACGGGATTTTGATTCAGCGAGATGCTGCCACCAATGCTATAATTGTTTGATGGTAGCAGGCCTTGTAAGAATTTATAGTCAGCAGCAAACCACTCCACCTGTAGATCCACAGACCCTGTCAGATTGCTTACACGATTAGGCATAGGTATTACCACTAAGTCGTTTTTTACGATGTAGTAACAGTGAGCATTGAATACAAAACTTCCCTCTCCAGATAAGCATAGCAAGTGCATACAAGTGTCGCTCAGTTCTGTGGAATTTACATCGTAGAAGTCTCTGGAATATCTGAAAAACGTATTCATCTAACTGATTTTTTGGCAAAGGTACACTTTTCCTGTATAACATTATAAACGCGCGATTTGTGTAATGAGTGAAAAGAGTAACGTGTTTCGTGAAACTGCACAGTTGATAAAATCTTGTACTTTTGCACCGTGAAACCTAACGATGGAGCAAGACATCAAGGATATTTTGACAACACACTTGTGTGCTATCACAAAAAGTTTGTGAAGATTGAAGTACGCAGGTGAGAATTAGTGAGCGTTAGCGTTAGCTTTGCCTTGGCGAGCAAAAGTCTGTTGAAAACAAACATTTTAATCATTATGAGAAACGTATTGAAATTATTACTTGTAACGACCCTGTGTCTGTTGTCTTCCACATCTTGTGAAGGCAACACGAAAAAAGAAGTCGGTGCAATCAAAGGATCTCCAACAAACAAATCAACGATTATGGCAAAAGACGAAAAGGCATTGGTTGTTTTCTTCTCTCATGCGGGAGAAAACTACGCAGTAGGAAACATTCAGGTGGGCAACACCAAAATTGTTGCCGATTATATCAGTGAAATAACTGGTGCGGAACAGTTTGAAATCGTTACGCACAAGTACGATGGTATGGCCTATGATCCGCTTATCAAGTTGGCCAAAGAAGAGACGCGCAACGGGGAGCTGCCCGAATACGAGGGCGACATAGACCTCTCAACCTACGACACGATATTCATTGGCGGTCCTATTTGGTGGGGTACCTATCCACAGGTGATGTTCACATTCTTCAAGAAACACGCTAATGACTTAAGAGGAAAGACCGTCATTCCCTTCACCACTCATGAAGGTAGCGGACTGGCCAACTGCGTGGAGGACGTGAAAGAAGCCTTTCCCGACGCAAACGTCCTTAAAGGCTTCAGCATCTATGGCCACGAGGTGCGCAGTGAGAGAGCAAAGGTTGAGAAATGGCTCAGAGGCCTCGGATATTAAACCCAAATCGGTCATTAGACTGTTTCACCCTTTCATAACTTTCTTTTTGGCATCTTTTTCACGGCCTTTCAGTCATAATAGAATCCCCATTACTCCTTCAATGCCGCAAAAAACCTGCTCAAAAAGGAACTTGAAATCATCAAAACGCTAATAATCGATTTGGGTTAAATCAGAACGATACGGGGACTGTTTTGTTCGGTGCCCGTCAGGTTGTAAAGTATCTAATTGAAAACAATGGATAACACAAAGCAAGTAACAGTCTTGGTAGGTACTGGCAGTATAGGCCAGGCCATTATCAGAAGAGTGTCGGCAGGAAAACATATCGTGCTTGCCGACTCCAATATAGAAAATGCAAAGCGCGCTGCCATCACGCTGGAAGATGCCGGTTTCAACTGTTCTACCATCCGTTGCGACCTCGGCTTGAAAGACGACATCCTGCAATTGGTGGAGTTTGCAAACACCAAGGGTGAGGTGTGCCACGTGGTAAATGCTGCTGGCGTATCTCCCTCGCAGGCATCAGTAGCGGAAATCCTGCGTGTTGACCTTTATGGCACAAGTGTTCTATTAGAAGAGTTCGGAAGAGTGATTGCTCAAGGAGGTTCTGGCGTAATCATCTCGTCGCAGAGCGGTCATCGCCTGCCAGCCTTGCCGCAGGAGCAGAACGAGGCTTTGGCCACAACTCCTGTAGAAGAACTGCTCAATCTTCCTTTTTTGAAAGAAATCAACGACACGCTGAAGGCTTACCAGTATTCAAAGCGTTGCAACGTTTTGAGAGTAATGTACGAAGCTACACGCTGGGGCTTACGCCGTGCTACCATAAATAGCATCAGCCCGGGTATTATCATTACTCCCTTAGCCAACGATGAGTTGCGCGGTCCTCGCAAGGACGGCTATCTGAAGATGATAGCGGGTATGCCCGCTCGCCGGGCTGGTACCCCCGACGAGGTGGGAGACTTGGCAGCTTTTCTTATGTCCTCCCGCGGACGTTTTATCAGCGGGGCAGACTTCCTAATAGACGGTGGTTGTACCGCCTCTTACTGGTACGGCGATTTGCAGTATCTAAAAGCCACTCATTGAAGAACCTGAGTGTCTGTTGCGCTGCGCAGAAAGTTTTATGGCTTTTCTGACCGCAGGCTAAACAAAGTTCTTTAGGTGGGTTCTATTAATTCGCTTTGTCAGATTGCTGAGCTTTTTTTGCTCTCAGTCTGTCAGTTGAAGAGTGAGTGTAGCGGGCTACACGCCCGCTGACACTTACAGACTGAAAGCAAAAAGAGCCATAAAGCTGACAAACGGTTAAAGCCCCGTCTATGAACCGTGGAAATAGATAGGACCAACCTTTATCAATTAAGATTGAAGTAAACGAAACAATGAATAACTCGGTAAAAACGCTGACAGCGCATCAACTATTGCTTTGCGCCTGTGCCTCGTTGGAAGCGCAAGGCAATCTAAAGCAACTCTCTACAGCCATCTCCAAAGCATTGGATGCTGGCGTAACTGTTAATGAATTGAAAGACGCGTTCTCGCAGCTCTATGCTTACACTGGATTTCCGCGTTCGCTCAATGCACTGGGCACTCTGCAAAAAGTGGTTAACGAACGTAAGAACAAAGGAATAACCGATAACGAGGGCAAGCCCTTTGCTCATCCGGCAATGTGGGAAGATGCTGAGCAGGCTTTGCAACAAGGTATTTGTGTGCAGACAAAATTGCTTGGTGGTAGTCCTTTCAACTACGATTTCTGCCCGCAAAACGATTACTACCTAAAGTCTCATCTCTTTGGCGATATCTTTGCAAGCAATCAACTATCACCCTCCGTTCGTGAACTCATCACTGTTGCAGCCCTCAGCAGTCTGAAGGGCGTTGAGCCTCAGCTATCTGCCCACAAGGTCGGGGCTGTGAATATGGGAAACACAAAAGAGCAGGTGGAGGAACTGTGCCAATGGTTATCGGACAATGGCTATTCGCAAGTAGATTGTGCCGCTGATGCCAATACCGGTAACTGGCCCAAAGGCCAGCCTAATGACGCTTACGCCCAGTATTTCTCAGGCCGGAGCTATCTGGCTTCAATACTACCTGCCAATGATGTCGTTGGAGAAAAGAACCTTGCCAATTATGCCAACGTCACCTTTGAGCCTGGCTGTAGAAATAATTGGCACATCCATCACGGAGCTCATCAGGTTCTTATCTGTGTGTCAGGACGTGGTTGGTATCAAGAATGGGGCAAGCCTGCTATAGCACTTACGCCCGGCGTGATTATTGACATTCCTGACGAAGTAAAACATTGGCATGGCGCACAGAAATGTTTTTGGTTTCAGCACCTAACAACTCATATCGCCATCGGAGACAAGCAGAGTAACGAGTGGTTAGAGCCAGTAGATGACAAAACCTATAACCAACTATCCTAAGGTGTGTGCTACAGATTATGATTTATGCGCTTTCACTGGCAGGCGGCATTTTGTCTGTCTTGTGGACATCAGTGGTCTTTATCTTGGTGTCCGCTAAAAGTTTGAAAGCATTTATGTAACCACCCCTCAACCCCTATAGCAGCCACATCTTTTTGCGATTTCCAAAGGTTAGCCCCATAAAGTCCTTTCAAGACAAGCGAGGCAGGCTTCTGGGAGCGCACACGGCTCGCGTGCTTCGTTTTGCACGCGGGCCGCCTGCGTTACCAGAAGGCTGCGCCTTGTTTGCTTTACTTGAAGCAGATAGCGAGTATTATTCTGCTCCGGGGCGTGTACGCCAGGTAAGCCCGGCTTGTTCCTCTCTTTGTGGCATGGCGTAGGAGAGCAACAGTGCAACAACCACACTGACAGCCATTGACACAAAGCCGAAGAGCAAGAACGAAGCCGGGGTGCAGAAGTTCATCCAAATCACCACACCCGTGCCGCAGAGGAATCCTATCAGCGCGGCTTTGCTTCCGATGCGCGGGAAGAAGATGCCCATCATAAACAGTCCGCCGATGCCTCCGCTAAGCAGGCCGAGGATGGTGTTGAAGTAGTCAAGCAACGACTGTATGTCCACCATAGCCATCAGAATGGCAATGAACATACCGATAAGCCCGGCTGCTATGCCGGCGTAGCGTGCCGTTTTGAGTTTTCCGGCATCGGTCACAGCGCGGAAGCGGCTCCAGAAATCTACGGTGAAAGCCGTGGAGATAGAGTTGATGTTGCTTGCTATGGTACTCATTGTGGCAGAGAACACAGCCGCAATCAACAACCCGGCTAAGCCCGCCGGCAGTTGGCTCATCATAAAGAACGGGAAGATGGCATCGGTCTTTTGCATCGTGATGTCCATCGCTGCGGGGTGTGTCTTAAAGAACGTATAGAGCCCCGTGCCGATGGTAAAGAATGCGATGGTCACCACCACCGACATCAATCCGTTGGTTAAGATGCCGCGTGCGGCACTCTTTTCGTCTTTTGTGGTGAGATAGCGTTGAATAACGGTTTGGTCGCTGGTGTAAGAGATAAGGTTGTTGGCCAACCCGCCGAGGATTACCACCCAGAACGTGGCACTCTTCCAGTCAAGACTCCAGACGAACATACGGAATTTGTCGTTGTCGGTGGCTATCTGCCAGAAGTCGCTCGCTCCGTTCTCGCCTGTTTGCACGATAAGGTATGCCGCGGCAATAATAGCACCGCCCACCAGGATAATGCCTTGTATCACATCGCCCCACACCACGGCTTCCACGCCGCCCATGGTGCAGTACACTATTGTTATCACTGCCATCAAGACGATGCAAATATAGATGTCGATGCCCGTTACCGCTGTCATTGCCAGCGAGGGGAGGAAGATAACCAACGCCGTACGTGCTACCATAAACACAATGAAGAGCAAAGAGGCCATAAAACGTGTAGCATAGTTGAAGCGCCGTTCCAGATATTCGTAGGCGGTGGTGACGTTGAGGCGTCGGAAGAACGGGAGGTAGTATTTTATTACGGGGAACGAGACGATTAAGATACAAATCTGCATCGGGTAGTACGTCCAGTCTGTGGCGTAGGCTTTGGCGGGGATACTCATATACGTTATGGCACTGAGCATTGTGGCAAAGATGCTGATGCCTGCTGCCCACCAGGGAATGCGCCCGCCGCCTTTGAAGAAATCTTCGCCGCCTTTCTGCCGTTGCATAAAGTAAACGCCGAGGCCTATCATTCCTACAAGGTAGAGGATGAGAACCACCCAGTTCAACAACCCGAAATGTGCGGTATAGCTCACGCTGGCATTGGTGACGCTGTCGCTACGTACGCCGGGTTTCTCTTCGCCATTGACGATATACCAGTGCATCCCGCCCAAGGCATCTTTTACCGGCACTACGCTGGCCCCGGCTCGCGCCAGTTCTTTACCTTCAAACAGGCGTGCCCAGGCATCGGTTATCGTCTGGTAAACAATGAGGTTTTTCGAGAACTGATACCACTCTGCCGGGTGGGTGAGGTAGTCTTCGGCGGGGTTGGCCAGGGCTTGTTCAAAGATATCTTTGTTCACCCCGCCGATACAGACGATGTGTCCGCATCCGCTCGCCACTGCTGCCGCGCCGATGAGTGCCACGGTCTGCTGCTCGCCGTAGGGCTGTATGGCACTAATGGTGCGCCACGTCTTGGTATTGAAATCGTAGGCCACGCCATCGCACACAGCCTTTTTTGTGGCGGGGTCGTAGCCCCCGAGGAGATAAAACGCTGAGCCTACCGCCGCGCTCTGTACGGCGGCACAGGGCTGCACGCGTGCCGGGCCAGGCACATCGGGCAACTCCTCCCACTCCCCATTGTTTTGGCTAAGATCTAAGCAGTACGCCTTGTTCACACCTTTTCCGTTTGACAGCCCGCCGGCCACATAAACAACGTCGCCCGAGGCTGCGGCGGCCATTTGGTCTAAGCCCACAGGCAGTGCGGGCAGTTCGGCCACGCTGCCGCTTTTGTTGATTAAGTAAACAGCAGTCTCGCTCTGTAGGCCATCGGTGGTGCCGCCGAGGCATACCAAGCCTTTGGCCACGGAGGTGCTGGCGCCATAGGCTATGGGCTTAGGCAAGGAGCCAATCTTTTTCCACGTGGCATCGGTGTCGGCGAGGTCGAGGGCGTAGATGTCGGCATAAAACTTCTTCTTCCCGCCATCGGCTGCTGCTGTGTCGGGGAAGTTGCAACCGCCGGCCACAAGGAGCGTTCCGCCCTGTACACCAGCAAACGCGGCGGCAACGCCTTGTGTGCCGCCCACTTGTAGCGGGGCTACCGGCGCGAGGGTAAGGTCATTAAAACGAACTTCGGATTGTGCTGCGGCAAAGAGCGGCAGAAGCAAGAGTACGACAAGTGCGTTCAGTGCTTTCTTCATAGTATTTTAAGGTTAGATTTGTTTGGCTTGTTAAAACAATATGCGTGCAAAGATAGTGCAAGGCGAGCGCAAAAGAAAGGAAAACAAGAAGTTTTCATT
>CALFJG010000046.1 GCA_937877625.1 uncultured Prevotellaceae bacterium | reverse complement strand
CAGGAGTAGCTTTTGCCCATACGGGCATTGCAGGCGAGCCGCCTGCGCTCCCAGATTTATTGGCGTTGCGGACGGAGATTTGAGGTGTTTGTACATTTTAGCGGGCGGCAATAATGGAGAACCTCTTATTCCTGTGCGAGCGAGTTAGTCTTGGCTTCTTACAAGAAAAAAGCAGATTAGACACCGAGGCATCTAATCTGCTTTTTTATCAGAACTTTTGCGTAACTCGAATGCGTTCGTTATTTATTTGTTACACGCTACTCAAGCACGATAACTTTAGCTCCCGAATTGTCCATATTAGGCATCGTTCGTCCTACCGGTGCGCCGATATAGGTGGGGTCGCAGATGGTAAAGCGTTTTCCGGCAGTTTCTATATAGTCTCCTGGAACGTTCTCGGCAAAGCATACGGCGGCAGCGAGGTGGCCGGGGTAGTAGATAAGGATACACTTTAGTCCGAGCAGGTCGCGTACGAGGCGTGTGAAGAAGATGGAGCGATCCTCGCAGTCGCAGTAGGGATAGTAGAGTGTCTCGTCGGGGAAGAAAGCGCGGTCGCCGCCCCACACTTTGTCGTCGTATTCGTAAACAAAGGCGGTCTGCACCCAGTTGAGCAACCGTTCGGTGGCTTCTAATGGTGAGAGCCCTTGTAGATGACGTTGCAGTTGTGGATAGAGCGTTTCGCGTGTTTCTTTGCATATCGGTGTTCGTGCGTACATAGCCCAGCGTGTCATAAAGTTGCCACCTACTTCAGAGGAAGGGTAGGAGGAGTAGAAGTCCATAAGGTTTTTATTTACGCTGGTTTGTACACTCATTGTGGGATAGCGCTTTGATGTGAGTGTACGCTGAGGCGACGGGGTGTAAGTTGTTGCGGGGTTGTCGGCCACCCAGAGCGAGAGCGACTGTTCCTTGGGATACTTTGCTGCGCAGAGGCGTATGCGTCCTTCAATTTTTCCTAAGGGGTAGAACTGTTCGCCGTCTTGTTCAAAATACGGTGTGTTGTAGAGTTTGTGGCGACTGGCATAAAGCAGGTAGAGTTTACCGCCCGCCTCTCCGAGTCGCATTTTGTAGCCCGACTGGCTATAGATATATGCGGTGAGTAGCACGGCTTCGTTTGTGCCGTTGCCGGCGTAGGCGTTCCCAACGTTTTGGAGCATTAAGAGGTATGCCCAGTCGCAGAGTTTGAGAGAGGTGCGCAGTCGCAGACAATCTACGATAATGTTGTTGAAGCGTTTGTCGCACATCGTAGCCCATGCCTCGGCCACTGCATCCTCACCAACGGCGGCGAGGTGCAGGGCGGAGCCTGAGGGCAAGCGTACTTGTAGGTTCGTACCAAGGAATGTGAACGAGAGCTGCCGTGGATTTGTCTCGGGTACTTCGTTTATGGGTGCTATGGGCTGTGTGCGGTTTCCGTCGTTAATTGTGGGTGTTACGCTCCCTTGTATATTGATACGCTGTCCGCCTCCACCCCCGCGTTGGGCTTCTTCTTCCGACATCACTACGGGTGTGACGGGCACATCGTCGCGGTCGGGGGCTACTAAACCACGGAATTGGTTGAAGCCACCCCACGTTTGTCGTGTCTGACTGACGTACTGTGCATTAAGTTTGTCGCGATAGTCGTTGAAGTTGCCAGCGCGTCCACGATTGAAAGCCCCGCCATCGTTCCCACCAACGTTCCCTCGCGAGCTATTGAAGGGGTTTACTTGTCCTAAACACGTTGTACACCAAAGTGCCAGCACGATTAAGGTTGCAAGGTGTTTCATGGCTTGTTGAAAACAAGGTTTAAGAGGTTCGTGTCAGACATATCTTATGTATGATGTGACTAACACGACCTCTCCACTCTTTTTTATCTATCTAACAATCCAGTGTTCGCTAATGGTATTTGCTTTTTGGTTTTGTCCGTAGGCCACACCGATGGCTCGCATGGCTTCTATGCGTGCTTTTTCAAGGTCCACCTCGGCGCGTTGCATTTCTTTATAGAATTCCCAGTCGTCGCCTATGCGGTCGTGTATTTGATTGGCAAGCACAAGTGCGTCGCCCCAGCAAGCTGCTGAGGGGTCGATGGCGGCTAAATATGCCCCTGCCAGTTCTGCCGCCTCGCGGTTTTGTCCGGCATTCCAAATAGCACGTGCCTTGCTCACTTTCATTGCACAGTCGTAGTCGACGAATTGCTGGAATACCTCAACCATAGTATCCTCTACGTCGCCATAAGCCCCGGCACAAGTAGGCACAGAGGCGAGCAGGCACAAAGCCTCTTCGTATTCGTGGCGCAGGGCAAAGGCTTTAGCCTGGCTTATGATTACTGGAATTTGTGTGGCGTAGTATTCGTCCACTTTTTTCTTGGCATCGCGCAGGAATGATTGCAGTGCGTTGTTGTTTGCATTGATGCTACGCAGTGCGGCTGTATAAGCCTTATTCTCGTTGTTGCCGGAGCCATTGAGCCTAATACTCGTGGCGGCAAACTTCTCGCCGGTGTAGTTGTTGCCCACAAAGATTTCCAGGTCAAAAGTCAGCGTGACGAGTGGACGCTTGCCGGCAATGACTTCTTTTTGTCCTTCTATGATATTGGCTACGATGCAGAAGTTTGCAAACTTCGCTCCACCTTCTATGCCATAACGCGTAACGGCCTGACGTAGTTTAGCCTCCAATTCGGCCTGAGCCGTGGGGCCGAGCGGGTCTGTTTGTTCAGGCACGAGTATCATCATCGGCGTGACACATCCGCTCTGTTGTGCTTTAAGCCCTACATAGGGTGTGCCAAGGAGTGCAAGGCAGAGAACCCACGAGAGTTTTATATGTTTGATGTTCATAATAGGAAGGGTGAGGGGTTAATGGATATAGATATTCACTTTTCCGAGGCCGCGTATCTTGTATTCGGCCTGGATGCCGAAGCCGCTAAGGAAGTTCACCAAACGCTGTGCTACGTCTTTGGCTCCTTGCTTACGCTGGCGTCCGCGGATGGTCTGAATGAGTGGGATATACACGCCTTGATACTGCATAAAGGTGTTGCCGCTCCGCACTCGCTCCAAGCCATTGCCATCTACGGAGTTGTCGTAGAGGAAGTCTTCAATTTGTTCACGCAGGGTATATTCGCCTATGACGCTGTTCATATTGACGGTAGAAGTTGAGGTGGTCTTGATTTCAAAAGCCACCATTCGTCCGTTCTTTACCATACCATTATAATAGGACAGCATCTTTGCTAGGAATGCATCCATACGATCATAGACGGCTTCGCGAAGTAGTACTACGGGATTTGCCGATGTGCTGGGTGCTCCCATTCCCTCAACGGGTGCGAACATTTGGCTGGTGTAAGCGTCTGTGCCATTAATGGTGTATGACACTTGATATTGTGGCCCGTGTTTTAGAAGGTCAAACTGCACTTTCACCAAGATGTCGGCATCGGAGTTGCGAATGATAGCCTCGTCGATGCTCTCGCTCTCGTCGCCGCTATTGGCGGCAGCCATAGCAGCGTCGGCTTTGGCTTGGTTGATGGCTTCGAGCAAGTCAACAATCACGATGCCTGCACCGCCGTCGCGGTCGGTGATGAGTTGTGCCACTTGTGTGAGCACAGCGTGGAGCGACGGGTCCTCGGTCAAGGCACGTTCATAGTCGGGGACAATCTCGGTGATACCGTTGTTGTCAATTTGTTGCACAAAGCCATGACTCTTACAATATATAAGGTCGGGTACCACCATCACGTGTGGCGGTGTCATTAGCCTTTGTGCGCTCATAGCTGTAAGCGATAGAAAGCCGATGAGCAAAGCAAGGAATCTATAGTTTTTCATAATAGTTGTTTAGGGTTAGTCGGTTATTTGAGGTTGTCGTCGGTAAACCGCGCGTTTAGTGCCGCGCGGTCAACGATGACAATAAGTCCACACGTCAGTGTGCCATCGCCTTCAAAGATCTGCATTGTACGTTTCCACTGGCCAGTGGTGCTGACGTATTTTTTGTAGGCACCGCCGTCGGTGAAGAAACGATTAAAGTATTCCTCGTATTTCTTGCGGGCGTTGGGTTCGTCAATGAGCGGATAGGTGTTGCATTGTCCGCTGCCGCCACTTATACCGTTGAAGACGACTTCGTAGACGGCTTTCTTCTTGGCTTGCTCTACACCATCGGTCCGGTTGCGACCGGTAGCCCACACACGCAGCGTCTGTCGCCCGTCCATATCCATACCGAGACATTCGGTGGTGTAGTTGTGGAATGCGGGTGTACTCACTTGTACCTCGTGGCTCTTGCAGGCGGCAAACAAAGTTAGCATGAGCAAGGAGGAGAGAATTGTGCTAAGTTTTTTCATAGTGTTTCAGCGATTTGAGGGTTTAGAATTCATAACCTAATTTCAGCAGTGCGCCGCTCCAGCTATCGCCCACACCGGGATATGACTTCAGCGTGCGTGCGGTGTAGTGTACACTAAGCGTAAAAGCTGAGCGTTTCTCGCCGAAGCGCAGGCCGAGGCCGGGGGTGAAGAAAGCACCATCGGGCAGACAGGAGCCTATCGTGACGTTCCAAAATGGTACGAAGCGTCGTGTCTCGTCGGAGAGGATGTTGCCGCGTGCTTGAACAAACAAAGGCATACCGAGATGGCCGTCTTTGCGGCGCGCGTTTTCACTGTTGGGATAATATACAGCACCGAGGCCGGCACCGATTTTCAGATACTGGTTGAAACGATATCCCACTACTGCCGTAGCACCTACGATGGCCACGTTCTTGCGGTTTTCCATCAGTGTGGCACCACCGCCAACCTCCACGGCGCACCACACCCCTGTTTCTTTTTCGGCGATGTTGAGCGGGGGAGAGGGGACTTCTTCGGGCATACGCACCTCGCGCACTGTCTGAGCCGAGAGAGAGAGCGAAAAGAATGCGAGGGCGAAGAGGGAAAGAACTTTGTGTGTCATAAAAGAATGCTTTTTTTAGCGGTGTTTACCACAGGTTTGAAAATCCTTGCACCACGCCGTTTTCTTCTAAGTAGTGGCGAAGTGCTTCTTTGTTGATAGTCACGATGGCCGACGTGTCGTGCATCTTTGTTTGTTTGTTGGCCATCACCGAGAGGGAACGCCCGCTGATAGAGGCGAAGTTCTTGTATGTGCCTTCGTTCCAGAAAGCATTGAAGAACTGTGCTTTGGTTTGTTCTATAGCGGGGTCGGAAATTAGCGCGTTCTGTGCGCCGTAGCCATCGCGAGCAGATATACCGCGAAAGAGTACGCCGTGGACAGCATAGCGCAAGGCGAGGTTCTCTGCATCAGTGCCTGGTTTTTTCTTGGTGCTTACCACGACTTCTACAAGGTAGTTGCCGTCGCGTCCTTGTCCGGCACTGCGAATAGTGTAACTCTCCTGTGCAGCGGCGTTTAGTGTGAGGAGCAACGAGCAAAGGAGCGTAAAGAAGATTTTTTTCATAATGTTGAGGGGTTAGTTGTACGACTTTTATAAAAATAGTTATTGATAGAACGCATCTACAACAGCTCACGCAGTTGTAGGCCAGGGGTATGGAGGTCTATAGAACTGCCTTTGCAATAGAACATAGTTCCTTTGTTTCTTTCGTCGAAATACTGGTCAAAACTTACTTCGCGGTTGTCCCACGGCGCGCCTGCCCGAGCCTTGCCCACGCGTTTGTAGGCTATTTGTCCGTTCTTGTCACGATAGGGCTGTAGAATTTCGTATTTCGCACCGCGTGTAACGTCTTCTTTTGTGCCGATGTGGGAGTAAATTACCCCGCCATCGTCAAAATAGAACGGTGCGCGCGGGCGGAAGATAGGGAATGTCTTCGCTAAGGCTTTCATTCCTTTGTTTACACAGCGTTCGCATACGTCGAGGATTACCTCGTCCTCGTTGCTCCAACTACGCAAGATGGTCTTCGAGCTTGTGGCTTTGTAGTCGCCGAGGTATTCTAAGGTGAAGAGGCTGGAATGTTCCTCAAAGTTTTGCGCGCGTGACGAGATGTCGGTATAGGACATAGTGTTGTCGGCCCATAACTCATTATACATTGTTTGTGTGAGTTCGTCGTTCCAGTTGAGTTTATATAGATAGGCTTTCATCTTTACGCGGAAGCCACCCAAATCGTTCATCACCTCACTTCCTACTGCTGTAACGGCACCGAGGGCTTGATAGCCTGCGGCTTGGTTGGAATGGCGGCGTGCACTGCTGTAATCCCCGTGTGATGCATCGGAATATGCTTGAATATTGCTATATGCAGCAAGCCCCTGACTCACCACACTGGCTATGCCCATAAGGATAGAACCTATGCGGAAGCCTTTCTTCTTATCTATATAGTCCATATCGCATACAAGAAGAAACGTGCTTTGCAGGAGTTCTATGCCTTCGTCGCGAAGCATATCCGTGCCGCGCACGGTGTTTTCGGCCATAAGGTAGTCGTTGTAGAAAGCACCGTATCCGCCGCGCTGGTGGATAAGATCCATATTCATCGTGCCGTCGTATGAGCGGTTGAACCAACGGCCAACGATGCGTTTTGCTACCATCTGCGAGTTTACAATGCGGTCGATGTCGCGTTTTGATTGTTTCCCTTTTACACTAATCACGCGCAGGTCGGAAATGTTGTGTTCGTTGTAGCGCGCAGGAAGCGGAAAGCTGCGGAACACACGCTCCATAGCATCTGCGTACTTCTTGTCGCGGTGCGTAAGCAGAATAAGGCAGAGTGAACTGCGGCGATACTGCTCGCGGTCGTTCGGCGGCATCAGGCCGGTGGCGGTGCAGGGAAGCGATATGAGAAAGGATAAGCATAGGAGCAACAAACCGGCAACCTTGCCAGTACTGCGGCTATTGCCGCTAATTTCAGGGAGTTTGTGTTTCATAAAAACAAAGGGCATTTAGTATTCTCTCCGTTGCTTAACTCCCTACAACGGACGGTGGATAAAAAGATTAGTGGAATTGATGCGCTGGATAAACTTAAAAAAGGGCGTGGGAGTCTTTCTTCCCGTGCCTATCCCAGCTGTCGGGCCTTAGCATTGCCCCTGTACAAGGATAAGCAACGCAAGCCAGCCCACGCCGAGTCGTATTATTCTCAGATAGGCACGGATGAAAGTAAAAGAGAAACTTACAGAGAAGAAAAGACATTAGATTTTGACTATTCCTCCTACAAAGGACTCCTACCTATAACCGGTCATTAGGATATAATACACCCACGCGAACGCTTCGTTGCATTACCGCTGTGTACAGATTCAAAATTGCTAAGTTTCGACAGCACAGACAGTAACGTTCTGAAAACGCTCTCTCAGAAGCCTTTCACTCCTGCTTGCTTCTTGGTTTCCTCTTTGTGGATATTGCCGTGTGAGGGGATAGAAACAAGCCAAGCGGCAGGGCTTCTTTTCCAACGATGTCTCTTTGGTTTCCGCCGTTCCCTTTTCTTCGTTGCTGGTGCTAACAAAGAGCCTTAACAGAAGATGGGGGCTGGCTTAACCGACTGCAAATATAGGTTATTATATCGGCTGAACCAAGTGTTTTATTCTTTTTTATTGCTGTCCGCTAAAAGTTTTTTAGCAGGATAAAAATTAGGCTGAAGCC
>CALFJG010000045.1 GCA_937877625.1 uncultured Prevotellaceae bacterium | reverse complement strand
ATTGAAATCAAATCTTTTAATCTTCATTGCCTTTGTCGTTTTATTGTTAATACTCAAATACTGCGCTGTCCTGCGCGGCGGCGTTGTTCATACCGTCGCGTAGTGTCACGGTGGCCGTAAAGCGTACCACTTTAGGCACGTAGCCGTTAAAATCTATGTCCTCGGCTGTCAGGTGTATAGACTTGCCCGCGTTGCCCCTACGTATAGCCCATGCGTTATCGCTTGCCACTCGCTCTACGCCGTTTGCGTCCTCGCTGTAGCGCGTCCAAACTACATCTTGGGCCAATATGTCGGCGGTCACGTCCTGATTATAGATTTTGGCTATAATCTGCAAAGTCAGGTCGAAACGGTCAGGGTCGAAAAGCACGTCCGTATCGTTAAACTCCACCGTAAAGCCGGGGTTGCCCTCCAACATAGCCCAATGGGTATTGTTCCAACGTGGGGCCGTCGTAGTCAGGTTGTGACAACAACGCCACTTGCAACCGCAATACCATACGTCGGAAATCTCGTAAACGCCTGTAGCCGGGTTAAGAGCCTCAAAGTAGTAGCTTTCGCCCGCTACCCATTCGCCCCTATCCACAAACTCGCAAACGGGCTTCATAGTCCATTTGTTAAGGCGTATAATATTCATTACAACGATGCCGGGGATATACATATAGTCTAACCCCTCGCGGATAGGTAACAGGTTTCCGTTATCGTCTGTCAGCGTCCTAACAAAATCGGGCAAACTCCCAAAAGTTGCACCGTAGTTTGTTGCGTCAATAATGGGCTTAGTTACACCTGTCAGTTTTACAATTCTGCCCTCTGTACTTGAAAGGTAGATGCAGCTTTGGCGTGTTGTGTCTGTCTGGTTGCCCCAACGGGCAATCTTCATCAACTCGCACGGCGGGAAATTATGCCCGGCGGGTGTATCTTCGTCGGGGTACATCGTAACTTCTATAGTATTATTGGCGGGGTTTACGCTGTTTACCCGCATCCATGAGGTATAGAGCGTTGCGTTAGTGCCTGGAGTTGCGTAGCCTAAAGCCGTTGCCCCCAAATTGTTAATGATACCCTTTAACACATTATTTTGTGCCTGTGCTGTAAAGTAGCCATCCCATTTGCTGTGCAATTTCAGACGGTAGCAATTATCGCCTATGTCTGTCACGCTCTCGATGGTGTCGGCTTCTGTTAATAGCTGGTCGCCCTCAATGGCCGAAAGCCTGTTGATAATCAACTCTACGGCCTCAAAGTATGTGCGTACCCTGACGCTTTCAAACTCGGCGTTACCTAAGTTGTCTATCCCTGCACCACTTCCGGTATAGAGTGACTTAACGAAAGTACCAAATTGGGCCTCACCTCCGAAATGAGCGATACCCAAAACGTGTATAGCCTGTTGGAAAGTGATGTTTCCCGCCGCCGTGTCATCCACAAGGCGGCTGAGGAACTGCTGGCGTACGGGGCTGTTCGCTGAAAGGTCGTAGGCCATGTCGGCATAGCCCGCCTTTACCTTTTCCGTGACACTCTCGTATTGCGTCGTTTCCTCTCCCGTTTCGGGGTCGGTAGTTATCACCTCTTTAAGCCGGGTCAGGTACTCGTAACCGTTGCCGTCGGTGCTTATCTGGTCGAGCGCGGATTTGTTGGCGTGGGTGTGGCCGTCGCCTGACGGGGTGCTGCTGCCTCCCGTCTCGGCATTTAACACTACCGTGCTATTGGTGCTGCCAATACCTTGCTCACGCAGTCGCTTACTGCGCGGGCGCGGTGTGCGGTTGGTAGTTATCGACGTATATTTCTTATCCATACCCTGCTAATTTACTTCCTCTATTGCCTCGTATTCGTCGGCGTTAAACTCCGTATATTCCGCGCCGGTCGTGTCTGTTATCACATCTTGCGTTTCGCCCGACATCATAAAGACTTTGCCCGCCTGGTTTCTCTCTGTGTAAATGCAAAGCCCGCCCGTGTCTATCTCGGCTTCACCTGAAAGCGTAGTCTTACGGGCTGCGAACTGGCTGTAGAGCGTACCGATAAGCAACTTTTCGGGATGGTCTGTAACGCCCGCCCTTTTGAGCGTTTGGATTTGCAGACTATCCGCTGCCCGGCAATAGATACCCTTTGCAGTCGGACAGGTAGTGTTAGCCGTACCGCAAATCGTATCTATACTTATTTCCTCTTTGGCGTGTTTGTTGATATAACCGCTATACTCCACATCGTCTAACTCGGCTGCGTTAAACACTAAGTTGTTTTTCACTAATTCCACCTTTGGGGCCTTGTAGAGCAACCAACGTACTTTGCTGTACAGGCTCTTGTTATCCCATTGGCTCGTAGTGTCAAAGTCCGTACTTTCGCCGTAGTCGTAGCAATTCACGCCCGCATATACGGTAACTTCCAAATAGCCGCCCTGCGTAGGATATGGCATATACTCGCCATCGGCCATCTGCTTAAAACTATCATAGATAACAACTTGGTCGCCTCTCGGCCTACCTATGCAATGACGGTTTTTCTTCCATCCTAATACACCCGTACTTTCGGCTAAGTCGTTTGCGTCGTAGTAGGCTAAAAATGCGTCGCCAAATGAGGCTGCACCCGCTGCCCAGCTGCCTTTGGCATAGCCTAAATGCCCTTTTGAATAACTACGCGCTATATTGCTGTTTACGTAGTGGCAGACGGCGTTTCCGCTATTATCGTACATCGTAATGCCTACAGGCACAAAAGCCCAACCCGTCCAAACTTTCATATTGTTGTAGTTGCTCTTTTCGTTGCCGTCGTTGGCTTCAGTAAACGGGTTGTATCTTGCATCTAACAGCATTTCAAGCGTAAGACGTACATAGTAGGATTTTTGGCCCTCTGACGTTAGGGCCGGTAGAAACACCCGGTTAGTACGCATAATTACATTACTGCTGATTTTCGACGGGCTGTTAAGTATCTGCTTTGGCCAATGGTGATATTCGTCTATTGAGCCGTGACCGCCGGAAAAGAAACTCCAGGCGATTGCATCCGTTTCACTCGGCCCGCCTACCAATGGCAGTATATGGCAATAGCGGGCTGACGGATTGAGGTAGGCTAAACCCTTGCCCTGACTACTCAAAAAGATAGTAAAGTTTATTAGGTTGTTATCCCAATTACTGCCCTGCCTGTGTTCTTCTGAATAGTCAGGGTAGTAGGAATAATAAGACGCTCCAGGGGCTGCAACCAAATTAACCTGTTCTACGGAATATTCGCCGCCGTATTCCAATTCACCGTTAAGCAACTCTGCCGACGAATAGGGCGAAAAGTTTACTTTCACGTTGTTGGCCACTTTATCTACTCCCATCGTCTGGCTGTCGCCATCCCATACAATCGCCCGGCTTGCGGCCAACGTGTGCAACCCGTTCAAGTCGAATATGTAGACTTGCCCGTTACGCTGTATCATCTTCAACGCCAACGGCTGCAAAATGCCCTCTACGACTTCTTTTAAGGTGCTTGGCTCTGCATCTTCATCGTAGAAATTTTCACTGCGCACGGCCAACGCTGCGGGGTTGGCCTTGGTGCTGCCTGTTGCAAAATATGTAGTGCAATAGGTGTCAGCGTCTAAGCTGCCGTAGTTAATGGTGCTGCGTGTCAGGGCATCAAGTAAGATAGCCTGTAACGTCTGCATACCCGCCAAGTTATATTTCAGGCGGTCTAATATACCAAAGTCGCTAAACGTCAAAGTTACGACGTAGTGGTTATATGCCTCGTAAGGCTCTTCGTAAAATTCCGGGTCTAACGCGCCACTCCAATACAGGGCGTTGCTACGGTAAACGTCCATTCTGATACGGCCTACCTCGATTGTGTATAAATCCTCGTAGGTTCTATCGCCGGGGCTTTCTATCTTCAACGTGGCTTCGCTGCCGCAAATCACCTCTTCTTTGTCCGCGTGCTTCCAGTCAATTACCAGGGCTTCGTCTGCCTCAAAGGTCAGTTGGCCGACGCTGCCAAATGCCGTGGCTGCCTCCTGCAAAATCTCAACCCGCCATGTTACACCGGCGCGGCTAAGAAACTCGCCCATATATCGTAATTGCTTGCTCATACGCTTAACTTCTCCTATTGTGGTTGTACTCCTTTTCGATAATGCCTACCAACTTCCGGCCCTCTATCTCAAAGCGGACTTTCCCGGCAAATTCGCCTTGTGGTTCTATCAAGTCTCGTAACTTATCCAACGGGGCCACTACTTCGGGGTTGTTGCTTGCCCCGGCGTACTCGCCAATAAGTGCCATCGTGGGGCCGCTTACTACGCCGCCCTCTGCAAACGGCATCAGGCCAATAGCCTGTACCATTGCGACGGCTGCGGAAATAAAGCCTGACGCGATACCAAAGCCCGCAAAGGGTATAGCGGCGTGGGCTGCGAAAAACATTGCGCTTGCCAATTCCATATAACTTGCCGTGGCCGCTTTGTTGGCTGCGATTACCGGGATTACTGCGGCTTCTGCGGCTTCCTGCGTCGCTGCCTCTACGCCCTGCGCCGTGGTAGCCGTTACCGTTGCTGCGCTCTCTGCGCCTTTTGCGACGGTGTGGGCGGTCGTGGCTGCACTCAGCAGGTTAATAATGCCTACGACGGTGTTTATACCCTCCATGATAGATATAAAACCGTCCACTAAGGCGGTCGTTTTCTGCCATGCGTTGCCGTCGCCCTCTAAGGCGTTGGTTATGCTCTCGATACCGCTACCAATACCCTTAATGCCGTTCCAACCGTCTTTGAATGTGCCAAACGCTGAAATAGACTGCTTACGCCATTGCTCGTAAGTGGCAATCATGGCCTCTATATCCTTGCGCTGTGCATCGGTTACGGGGTTTTGGGTATCATTCAAAACCTTTTGCAGTTCCCGGATTTTCTTTGTAAGTTCTTCAAAGCCAAAGCCCTTAATCCTTACTTTGTAATCACGCCCGCTAAGTGCGTTTACCTCGGCTATCTCGCGTTGCATATCGGGTATATCTATACCCATCTGCAAAGCCTTTTTCTTTGCCGTCAGCCCGTCGATAATGGCCTGTGTCTTTTGTATTTGGTCGGCATCTTCTTTTTGCTGACGCGCTGTATAGAACGAAATAGCCGTGTCTATGTCTTTGAGGTTGTTAGTCGTAGTCGGCAAACTCATTTCGTCTAACGCGCTATCCCATGCGTCTTGCAACTCATTCAGGGCGTTAATGCCGCTTTGGGCCATTCGCCTTTGCGCTTCGTCACCTGACTTTAACAGGCGGTTGTAGTATGCAAGTTTGGCGTTAAGTTGGTCGTAGGTCTTTATCTCACTTATTTCTAAGGCGGCTACGCTCGTATCTTCCAACTCCTGACGCGCCCGCTCTAAGTGCTGCACCTCTTCGTCTATCTGTGCTATGCGCTCTTTGCTCGCTGTCTTACGCTCGCTGCGTAGTGTCTGTATCTTCTTATCGTAATCGTCTAAGGTATTCAGTTCAACGGGCATCGTGGCCGCGTCTGTCATATCCTTAAACGCCTTTACTGCATCTTCAGCGGCTTTCTTTGCCTTGGCTAACGTAACTATCCGTTCGGTGTCTGTAATATCGCATTTCTCTAACTCCTGCTGATAGTACGCTACATTATTGGTTAAGTCCTTGTAGGTTTTGGCGTTTTCGATAAGCTGCTTATCCTTTCCGTTCTTACTGCCTCCGGTCGTAGTAGTCGGTTCTACCTTGCTGCCTTTTACCTTAAACTGGATATTGGACGCTTCGGTAGCGGCTTTCTTCATAGATTCCGTAAGCCTGTCAATATCGCGCTGCTGCTGACGCGCCCACGATTCAGCGGCCCCGCCTCCACCTGTCACGGCATCTACGCCCATACTCTCCAGGTGTTCGTCTATTGCGCCCGCCGGGGTCTCTCCCGTTTCTTGGTATCTCTGTAGTGCTGTTTCCTTTTCGGCAATCTCGTTAGCCAAACGACGTGTCTTAGCCTCTAAAACCATCTGTCTGCAATAGTCCTCGCTATTTGCTATCAGGGCTTTATACCAATCAGATACGTTGCTGAAATAACCCATCGTGTCGCCGTAGGCGTTGTTAAGTTCACCAACTATCTTTTTTTCTTCCTTGCTAATATCGTGGCCTTTTTTCTTTGCTTCTACAAGATTTTCTAATTTCTCCTTGTAAATAGAAATAGTGGCTGCGGCTTGTACGGCGGCTTGGTTTTCTTCTTTCTGCGCCTCTGCCATCTTCTTACCCTCTATCTCGGCTTTCCTCATGGCATCGGACATTTCACCCGTTGCGCCTGCGGCTTCTTCGGCATTATCAGCAAACAGGGAAACGATACCTGAAACGGCCAAAATAGCAAGCCCTACGCCTGTAACGGCCATTAGCCCTAATATGGCTGTGCGCATTGCGATAGCCTGAACGGTAGCCAACTTTGCGCTAAACGCCCATGCGATATTTGCCTGCTGGCCATATCTTAATTGTAAAGCCCAAAGTGCTTGCACGGCTGCGGCTACCTTACCGGCTGCGGACTGCGCAACCGTTACTATGGTCATACTCTTAATAGCACCTGTAGCCGCTACGACGGCTACGTAGATACCTTTGATACCCTGCACCGTAGTACCAATGGCCATCAAAGCCATACCCATTTCACCGATAGCGACAATAGTAGGCTCTATGCTCTTAAACAACGCGCCTACCTGTTCTTTTATATCGCCTATAGCGTTGGCGGCTTGTTTGGCTTTACCCGCGTCTGTCTTGGCTAACTCTTCATTCATGCCGCCTACGGCACTACTTACTACCTCTGCTAAAACGGCGGCGCGTTCTGATTCTGTGCCAAACTTTAGTATTTGCTCCTGGGCTTCGTCGAATTTGTAACCGTAGCGGGAAAGTGCGCCTACCTGTCCGTCCATCACCTTACCCAACATGGTAGCGATTTGCGCGGCTGCTTCGCTCGTAGCGTTCAAACCGTACTGCTGCGCTAACATATCGTTCATAACAGGTATGAGCGTTTCCAAACTCGTTTTCTTTTCAAGGTAGGTGGCTAATTCCTGCGCGCCCGCTAACTGCACTTCGTCACCGATAACGCCTAACTGCTGCTGCGCTGTGCAAAGGTCTTTGATACTCTGTATTTCCTCTTCCCTTGCGCCCATCGTGTTACGCATATTGTTAGCCAACTTCGCTTCGGCCTCAACCTGCATAGCATTAGCGGCGGTAAACGTGCGCATAAGCCCGGTAAGCTGCTGCACACCTGTCAAGGCGTTTTGAAAAGACGCGCCTACTTGGGTAATCTTTAACAAATCATCCCTAAGTTTCGTCGATTCGGTACGGGCAATCTCCAACTCTTGCGCAAATTGCTTTACGTTGGTAGACGCGGTAACGATTTGCTCCTTACCGTCAATCGTTAGTCGTATGTTAAATTTTACGTCTTTTGACATTTTTAACGCTTCGTTACTTACTTGTAACTACTCAGCACCCCTATTCATGAGAGGAACAGCAGGTCACGTTAATAATTT
>CALFJG010000044.1 GCA_937877625.1 uncultured Prevotellaceae bacterium | reverse complement strand
CAAAGTTAAGTATTTCAATTCATTACAACGTTTTTAGGAGTATATTTGACCCTTAAGCCGGATTTTTCCTGTTTTCCGCGTTGGGACACCCAAGTTCCATTAAGGCTATTTTCCGCAACTTGGCACGACCATTCTGCATAGCTCCGACTGCTCTTCGTCCATCCCAAGATATACCCGCTTGGTCTGCCTTGACTTCGGCAGCGTGTAGGTAATGGCGTACATATTCTTGAAAAGCTCCTGCGCCCGATAAATGGTAATCTCTGACTTTGCTGCCTTCAGTATACGTTCCAGCTCCAGCATACACCATCATGCTTGAGCTTGAACGTACCCTGAAAGCCGCCAAATCAAGCATAACCCTCGATAGGGCGCGTTTCCTCGCCGAGCGTGTCTATGGCCTCAACTACGTCAACCCCTACAACAAACAGCACAAAGCAGTCCTGCTCCGCACAGAGAACGACCCTGAAACGCACTAATTACTCAAACTGATGGGCAAAATCTGATTTGGGTCACTGAATGACGAAAACAGGAACTCTTTTTTAACTTGCGGAACTTGAATCATTGCTTAATCTTCAATAAGCTCAAAGTGTTGAAAGTCTTTACAGCTTTTCCAGTCGCCGCCCCACTCAAAGCCTGCTTCTGTAAAGAGGCGAAAGCAGAGGTCGTTGTGGTCTATTTTGTAAGGAAAGGATTTTGTTCTGTCGCAGTATTCTCCGGCCGTAGCAGGCTGGACATAGCGTGTGCCGTCGGCGCGATCTTTATAGTAAGGATTGTATAGCGTATTGATGTCCACCGCCAAGCCGCGTGCATGCTTCGATAGTACGGTGGTACCAGCCACGGCGCGATAACAGAAACAGGAGGTGTTGTTGTCGCGCATTTGTGTCTCGTCGTCGGCATTGTACACATCGGGCAGGAGCATACGTTCTATGGGATACTTTGCTTCGTAGAGTTGTCGCAGTATGGTAGCCACGCGCTCGGCTATCTGTACGTTGCAAATCATTTCGCCAATGTGTATCTGCTCATCATAGTCCCAGTGTAGGGCGCGCACGTAGCGCAGGTCGTCGCGTCCGATGTATGGGTTTTCTTTATATGTTTTTCCTTGCATACGCCCCCATACGCCGTCGGGTATTGGCTCTGCGGCAAAGCATTTGTCTAATCCGCCAAAGGCTTCTATGGCTGCGGTGCTAACGGTCTGGCCGGCATTCCAGTTGGCCAACGCTGTGGTATCAACGGGGGAGGTGTGGATATTGTCGTAACAGGCATATAGCCTGAGGATGCCGCTAAGGATAACGAGTGCTGTCGATAACATTCGCACGCGGGTCTGTTGCGTCACGAAATTACTCATTGTGGTGTTAAGCTGGGTGTAGTATGGTTTGTTGATGCCGCGTTCAAAACTCCGATGTAAAGTGAAAGCGGATGTGCTTGAAGTCCTGTTGTGCCATTTGTAGCACATAGGAGGAGTCGGCCAGGAATACATCGCGCCCCTCAATGTCGCGCGCCATATACTGGTATTTGCGTTGTTTGAAATTGTTGAGTTCGGTAGCCTCGTCGGCTTCTATCCAGCAGGCTTTATAGAGCGAGACGGGTTCCCAGCGGCACTTTGCACCATATTCGTGTTCCAAGCGATACTGTATGACCTCAAATTGCAGCTGTCCGACGGTGCCTATTATTTTTCGTCCGTTGAATTGGTTGACAAAGAGTTGTGCCACGCCCTCGTCCATAAGTTGGGCTATGCCTTTTTCCAGTTGCTTGGATTTCATAGGGTCGTCATTCTCAATGTACTTAAACATTTCGGGCGAGAACGACGGCAGGCCTCTGAAATGTAGCTGCTCGCCCTCGGTGAGCGTGTCGCCTATTTTGAATAACCCTCCCGTGTCGGGCAGTCCTACAATGTCGCCGGGCCACGCCTCATCGATGGTTTCCTTTCGCTGCGCCATAAACTGTGTAGGGCTGGAGAAGCGTACGTTTTTTTTGCCACGTACGTGCAGATAGGGCTTCCCGCGCTCGAAACGTCCGGAGCATACCTTGCAGAATGCGATGCAAGAGCGGTGGTTGGGGTCGATGTTTGCCGTGATTTTGAAGATAAATCCGGTGAATTTGGGTTCATCGGGTTGCACGTCTCGCTCCTCGGCTTGCACGGGGCGAGGGTAGGGGGCTATCTTCACAAAGCAGTCAAGCAGTTCCTTTACGCCGAAGTTATTGAGTGCCGACCCGAAGAACACCGGGGCAATGCGTGCATCAAGATATTCATTCTCTTTGAAGTCATCATACACACCGCTGACGAGTTCTAAGTCGTCGCGCAGTTTGTCTGCATCGGTGGCTCCCACGGCATCGGCGAGTTCTTGACTATTCAGTTCCACGCGCATCTTTTCTGTTACACGTTGTTTGTCGGGGGTGAAAAGGTCAAGGCTTTCTTCATAGATATTGTAAACCCCCTTGAAGCGTTGCCCTTGATTTATCGGCCAGGAAAGCGGGCGCACACCGATTTGTAGTTCTTGCTCCAACTCATCGAGGAGGTCAAAAGGGTCGCGTCCCTCGCGATCCATCTTGTTGACAAAGATGATAACGGGCGTTTTGCGCATACGGCACACGGTCATCAGTTTACGTGTCTGCGCCTCCACGCCTTTTGCGCCGTCAACAACTATTATCGCGGAGTCGACAGCGGTGAGTGTGCGAAACGTGTCTTCGGCGAAGTCTTGGTGGCCGGGTGTATCAAGGATGTTTACTTTGTATCCGTCGTAGTCAAACTCCATCACGCTGGTGGTGACGCTAATGCCGCGTTGCTTTTCTATCTCCATCCAGTCGCTTGTGGCGGTCTTGCGTATCTTGTGGCTCTTCACGGCTCCGGCCACTTGTATCTGTCCTCCGAAGAGGAGCAGTTTCTCGGTGAGTGTTGTTTTTCCTGCGTCGGGGTGGGAAATAATGGCAAAGGTACGACGACGTTGTATCTCGGGGTGCATAACGAAAGGGATTACGGGTTGTGTGGGCGGTTGTAAAGGTTGCCTGGTTTTTAGCTACAAATGTTTACAAAAGAAGCAGAGACGCTATTATTCGCTATGATAGGCGAGCCACGCATTCTGCTAAACTGTCTGCCCACCAAGGGATTTCTAAGCCGAAGGTTTGTTTGATTTTTGTTTTGTCGAGTACGGAGTAGTGTGGACGTGCAGCGGGTGTGGGATATTCTGAGGTGTGGAGCGGTAGTACTTTGCACGATGTGATACCTGCCTGTCGGTGGATTTCTCGTGTGAAGTCGTACCAGCTTGTTACGCCCTCGTTAGAGAAATGATAAGTGCCTGCCACGGGGCCTTGTTCTACTATGGTGAGAAGTGCCACGGCAAGGTCGCGGGCATAGGTGGGGGTGCCTATTTGGTCGAAGATAACGCCGAGTGTGTCGCGCTCGCGCCCTAAGCGGATCATGGTCTTAACAAAGTTGTTGCCGAACGTGCTGTAAAGCCACGCCGTGCGTACGATGACGTGTTGTGGGCAGGCCTTGCGCACGGCTTCCTCGCCGGCGTATTTAGTACGCCCGTAAACGCCTATCGGGTTTATCGGCGCGTCTTCACGATACGGCACGTGTGCCGTGCCGTCAAATACATAATCAGTGGAGACGTGTACCATCCATCCGCCGACATCGTGCATCGCTTCAGCTAAGAGCTGCGGAGCATCGGCGTTGAGTGTGTGGCAGAGTTCGGGCTGCTTCTCAGCGTTG
The DNA here is from genome assembly GCA_937877625.1 of uncultured Prevotellaceae bacterium. Lineage (GTDB taxonomy): Bacteria > Bacteroidota > Bacteroidia > Bacteroidales > Bacteroidaceae > Alloprevotella. Next base: position 48,111 of record CALFJG010000044.1, on the reverse strand, counting down.
TCCACCGCAGTGTATGCGGCACAGTTGATAAGCACATCAATTTTGGCAGCCTTCACCGCCTGGCGCACTGCGGCGCGGTCGGTAATGTCGAGTTCAGCCACATCGGTGAAGTGGAACGTGTGGGCAGTGTGGAGTGGAGCAAGCTGGCGTAGCTCGTTGCCGAGTTGGCCGTTGGCTCCTGTGACGAGTATGTTCATAGGTCTAAGGGTTCTTCTTTGTCTTTGTTGTAATAGTCGGAGAGGAGGGATAGTTGCCGCCCGAAGCGTTCTACGCTATCTTTCGTGGCAGGACTAACGCTCTTGCTTTGCAGTGTTAAAATCATCACGCCATAGAGTGCCTCGAGCATCATTTCAACATCGGTTAATTCTTGCTGTGTGTTGCGCTGACGAAGTTCGGCAAGGGCGGGCAAAATGTCTTGGTAGCTGCGGTGATAGTCGGGAAAGCGGTCAGGGTGTTGCAGCAACTGGGTATGTAGTTCGGTGAGTTCGCTTTCTATGTTCTTCACGATTTGAATATGCCCACTCGTTGCGCATCCCTCGCTACGCATCATCTCGCAGAGGTCGGCATACCAACGGTGCACGGCTTGGCGTTGTTCATCGCTTGATGCCGTGGCGAGTATGCGCGGCAAGTACTCCTGCTCAATGCGTGGCCAATCCAGGCTGTAAGCACGTAAGACGTCCTCCACATACCAAAGATAAATCAGATACTCGTAGCGGCTTTTGGCGCGCAGGCGTTCAGCAATGAGCATATATCTTAAATCAAGAAAGAAAAGTGGAAAATCGTCATCGCCGCATAGAGTACCGCTACGGTGAGTACAATAGTGCCTATTGTGCGGTTTAGAATAAGAATGCCGCGTAGGTCGAAGCGGCTTTTCATCTTGGCAATGACATACGTCAGCCCGCTCCACCACAACATAGCACCGCCCACTATGCTTGCGTAGCCCAAGGCTGTGCCATACCAGTTGCCTGGGATAACGAACGTAAACATATTAAACAAGGCGATAAGCAAAAAGATTATCAGCGGGTTGGAAATAGTAAGCCCAAAGGCGGATATGGCATTGCCAGTGAGAGTGCCTTTGCTGTCGGAGTGCGACGGGCGATAACCCTTGCGGGGGTCGGTGCGCCACATCCAAACGCCAAAGGCAAAGAGCATCATAGCACCGACGATTTTCAGATAGAAGAGGTTTTGTTCGTTGTCAATAAACTCCATCATCAGTGGGAGCATACCAGCACCGGTGACGAGTGCATAAAAAAGGTCGCTCAAGGCTGCCCCCGCACCTGTGGCCAAGCCATATTCGCGTCCCTTTTGCAGCGTGCGACGAATACACAGGATACCCACCGGCCCCATTGGTGCAGAACAGATAATGCCAATGAGCAGACCTTTCACGATAAGTTGAAACGTGCTAATGTAGTCAGCAAATACATTCATAACCGATTGCAAAAGTACGCAATAAATCCTTTGACAGCATTGACGGACACTGTTTTTCTTGCTACCTTTGCGCATCCAAACACCAAAGCAGCCAGCATCGTTTGCATTTTCACTATGCTCCCCATTCCTGCAATAGACCTTATCGACGGTAAGTGCGTGCGCCTGACGAAAGGCGACTACGCCACGAAGACCACCTATCACAACGAACCCATAGACATCGCCCGCGAGTTTGAAGACTTGGGCTTTCCGCGCCTCCACTTAGTAGATCTCGACGGCGCGCGGGCAGGTCGTGTGGTGAACCACCGTGTGTTGGAAGATATTGCAACACACACGAGCCTTTGTGTTGACTTCGGCGGTGGAGTAAAAACCGACGACGACCTCCACGCAGTGTTCGACAGCGGAGCGCAGATGGTGACGCTCGGCAGTGTGGCGGCAAAAAATCCCAGGCAAGTAGTGGAGTGGGGGGAGCGTTATGGACAAGACCATATTATAATAGGTGCAGACGCCTTGAACGGTACGGTACGTATTAGCGGTTGGGAGAAAGAGAGCGGCCTTGCGCTGACCGACTTTATTCGTAGTTATTACGACAAGGGTTTTCGTCGTGTTCTCTGCACAGATATCAGCCGCGACGGTATGCTTCAAGGACCCGCTATTGATCTCTATCGTACGTTGGTAAAACAGTTCCCGGAGCTGTTGCTTATTGCCAGTGGCGGTGTTAGTGGTATGGCCGACCTTGAAGCTCTTGCCGAGGCAAGTATCCCCGAGGTGGTTTTTGGCAAAGCCATATACGAGGGGAGGATAAACCTGCACGATGTGGCACGAAGCTTTCTTTAATCTTATGTTGCGCAAAAGATGCCACGCATAAAGTGTATGCTGACTATAACGATAAGACCTAAAAAAACACGCAGACAGATGCTCGCCAAACGTATAATACCTTGCCTTGATGTCAAAGACGGACAGACGGTAAAAGGCACGAACTTTTTGAACCTCCGTCGGGCAGGCGACCCCGTAGAACTGGGTAAGGCCTACAGCCAGCAGGGTGCAGACGAACTCGTATTTCTCGACATCACCGCTACCCACGAGGGGCGCAAAACATTCACCGATATGGTGAGCCGTGTGGCAGCGGAGCTTTCTATCCCGTTCACCGTAGGCGGCGGCATCGGCGAACTCGCTGATGTGGAGCGTATGCTCACTGCGGGTGCCGACAAAGTGAGCGTAAACAGTGCCGCCCTACGCCGCCCCGATTTGGTTGACGAAATCACCTCACACTTTGGCTCGCAGGTGTGTGTGGTGGCGATAGATGCCAAGCAAGAAGCCGATGGCGCGTGGCGTTGCTATGTGGCAGGAGGGCGCATTCCTACTAATCGAACGCTTTTTGAATGGGCAAAAGAAGTGGCCGACAGAGGCGCGGGAGAAATCCTTTTCACCTCAATGAACCACGATGGTGTAAAACAAGGCTTTGCCCTTGATGCACTATCCAAGCTCCACGACTTACTACCCATCCCCGTCATAGCCAGTGGCGGAGCTGGGGCGAAAGAACATTTTCGCGATGTGTTTCAAGCAGGTCGCGCCGATGCTGCACTCGCCGCCAGTGTTTTTCATTTCGGCGAAATACCTATCCCCGAGTTAAAACGCTACTTACACCAGCAAGATATCCCGATACGTCTTTGAATACTCCTTTATAACCCTGCGCCACGAGCCTTTTTAGCCCGTGGCGCATTGCTATCTCGCCCAAAACACCTACTTTTGCCACGGAAAGAATTAAAGGTGGGTTCTATTCATTCGCTTTGTCGGATTTCTGAGCTATTTTTGCTTCAGTTGGTCAGTTGAAGAGTGAGTGTAGCGGGCTACACGACCGATAAAACTTACAGACTGAAGCACAAAGAGCCATAAAGATGACAAAAGGTTAAAACCCCATCTTTGTCAAACTTAACCGTGGGAATTAATAGAACGCACCTTAAACTACTTAAGATTATGGCAAGCAGAAGAATGTTAAAGAAAGCGATTAGAAACGTTACAGATGAAATCCTTGCAGACTGTATGGCAGTATCTCTGACAGGCGATGCCGACGAAACGCGACTTGCGGAACTCGCCGCAAAAGCCCTGCGCTTAGAAAAGGAATACGTGGCACGTGTAAACCATACAGAACCGGGCAGCGAACGCCTTTTCTATAAGAAGCTGAGAGAAAAACTTGAGGCCGAGGCCAACAGTATCGCTTCGGATGTGATGGTGCTTTGATGAACGGCTTTTTTATACACCGCAACCGCTATGCTAAAAAAACTCTGCCATAAATTGTTGTTCGGTTGGTTAGGGTGGACAGAGGAGGTCACTGTGGCACGTCGCGAGAAGTGTGTAATTTGTGTTGCGCCCCATACCAGCAACTACGACTTCCTGCTCGGTGAACTCTATTATTGTGCTATTGGCCGCCGCGCAGGTTTTCTGATGAAAAAGAGTTGGTTCTTTTGGCCGCTCGGCGCGTTGTTTCGCCGTATGGGTGGCATACCTGTTGACCGCACGAAGCACAGCAGCCTCACCGATGCCATAGCAGAAACAGCCAAGACGCAACCACACTTTGAATTTGCCGTAACTCCCGAAGGGACACGCAAACGTGTAAGCTCCTGGAAACGTGGCTTCTATTTTATTGCTAAGAAAGCCGAACTCCCCATCCAGCTTTTTGCCATCGACTACCAACACAAACGCATCGTCTGCACCAAGGAAATCTTTCCAGGCGATGACTTCGATGCCGACTGGCGCGCTATTATGAACTACTACGCGCAGTTCGTGGGCTGCGAATGTCGCAAAGGACAGTTCCAAGTAGAAGAAGTATAATAGCCCTAACACTCCCCTTTCTTTCTACAGCCTATGCGTAAGGTAAAACGTTTTCTTCTCATCTTCCCTTTATATATTATATGGTGTCTCACAGCCGTGGCGCAAAGTGTTCCGACCGAGGTGCAACAAGGCGTGAGTGCATGGGTGCTAAACTATCGCGTTGAGGGTTATCGCCCCTCAAAGCCTATGAGTTATGAGCGCATCAGCATCGACGATAGTTTGCGTACCGTTTCTGTGGCAATGAACGAGAGTTTCTGCTCGCAGCCCTTTACGCCCGAGAGGGTAGCCGCCACAACACGTAGCCTGCTTTTACGGCTGCCGCAGCCTTATAACACCTATTCCTTAACGCTTACCGACAAAAACGGGAAGAACATAGAAGCGTATATTCCTAATCATCTGCGTCAGACGGGACGCGACGAGAGCCGTCTTTGGGGTAACAAGGCTCACAACGGCCCCGCCTGGGTTACCAACACGTCGCGCCCACTGCGCCCCGACCACGGATTGGAAGGGCGTCACTTGATGGTGACACCCAGCCACGGACGCTACTACAAGCTCGGCAACTGGGAGTGGCAACGCCCCTTCCTCTATTGCACTACAGAAGACCTCTTCACGCAGAGCATTGTGGTGCCCTTTCTCTATCCTATGCTTGAGAATGCCGGTGCTGTAGTCGGCACGGCACGCGAGCGCGACTATCAAACGTCAATGGTCGTTGTAGATAACGATGCCCCCACACAATACGGCACCTATGAAGAAACGGGCGACACCTCCTGCCAGTGGCGCAATGCTTCGCTGAGCGGATTTGCCCACCCGGGCGAGGTATTGACCGATGGCAACAATCCTTTCAGCCGAGGCACGGCACGCCTCGCCACAGCAACCACGCGCCGCGGCCATAGCGGCGAGGCCGTGTGGACACCTCAGGTGCCACGCACGGGATACTATGCGGTGTATGTTAGTTATGCGAGTCTGCCAAACAGCATCAACGATGCACAATACACAGTCTATCACACAGGGGGGAAGACCTCTTTTCGTGTGAACCAACAAATGGGCGGCGGCACGTGGGTGTATCTCGGCACGTTCCATTTCACCAAAGGGCAGAGCCGAGGCGGGCGTGTCACACTCTCCACCCACACCGAATCACGCGGCGTAGTGAGTGCCGATGCCGTTCGTTTAGGTGGTGGCACATCGCTCGTGAGCCGTGGCACTGGCGGGCGAAGCGGCCTACCTCGTTTCTTAGAAGGCGCACGCTATCACGCCCTTTACAGCGGAATGCCAAAGTCTGTTTATAACGCTATAGGCGATGGCACAAACGACTACAACGATGATATCCGCACACGGTCGGAGATGTGCAACTTCCTCGCCGGACGCAGCGCATATCTACCTACCGACAAAGGCCTTGCCGTGCCTTTTGAGATGTCGCTGGCCGTACATAGCGATGCCGGAGTAAGACGCGACGGGGGAATTTACGGCACGTTGGGCATCTGCACCACCACCGTAAGCGACAGTGTCGGAGTGCTTCCCAGCGGCCTCTCACGTCAAGCCAGTGCCGACCTCGCCAATTTGTTGCTTAACTCGGTGAGCGATGACCTAAGCCGCGCCTTGCCCAACGGATGGACGCGCCGCGAGATGTGGGACAGAAACTACGGCGAATCGCGCACACCGCTCGTGCCCTCGGCAATACTTGAAACGATGTCGCACCAAAACTTTGGCGACCTCGTCTATGGTCACGACCCTTGGTTTAAGTTCCTTATGGCGCGGGCTATCTACAAAGGCATCCTCCGATTTGTGAACTACGAACATGGTATCCGCGACTTTGTGGTACAGCCGTTACCTCCTCACGCGCTGAGTGCTGTATTGTCAAAAGATGGAACGTCGGTCACACTCTCCTGGAGTGCCACTACCGATACGCTTGAACACACCGCGCAACCCACAGCATATATATTATATACAGCACACGGCGATGGCGGTTTTGACAATGGCCAACTCATTTCGGGAAGAACCTCCGCCACGTTGACCATACCGCGTGGCGAGCTTCTCCGCTTCCGGTTGTCGGCAGCAAACAGCGGCGGACAAAGCCTGCTGAGCGAAGAAGTGTGTGTGTATAGCCCCGAACAAATTGGTGCGCGTGTTCTGGTGGTCAATGCTTTCAATCGTGTGAGCGGCCCCTGCCAGGTACGCGGCGAGGGGAGGCAAGGCTTTGACCTCGACGCTGATATAGGAGTGGCTTGGGGCTACAATGCTTCCTATTGCGGACGACAGAAAAACTTCAGCACCGCGCTTGACTGGACAGAAGGCCCGGGTGCTCTCGGATATAGCGGCAGCGAGTTGCAGGGTAAAATCTTTGCCGGCAACACGTTTGACTTCACCACCGAACATGCGCGCGCTATGGCAGCTAACGGCCACTATGCCGTAAGCACGTGTAGTCGCGAGGTGTTTGAACGTGGTGACGTGGATGCCAAAGGCTACGACCTTATAGATATTGTAGGCGGTTTGGAACGCGATGCCCCCCACAACCTGCGCCCGTTCAAGCTTTTTACACCAGCTCTGCGCAAGCGAATAGAAGAAACGACGCAGCGCGGCACAGCACTCTTTCTTAGCGGTGCCTATCTGGGCAGCGAGCTCACCACACCCGAGGAGCGCGAGTTTGCTGCGCGTGTGCTCCACTACACCCACGCCGATACGCTTGATGCCGGCGCGGGAGACGTAATCACCGGACTGGGCAAGCAAATACCTATCCATCGCACACCCTGCGAAGAGCATTATGCCGCGCAGCACCCCGAAGTCATTATGCCCGCCGATGCCGCCACCTTCAGTGCCTTTGCCTACGACAACAAACACAGTGCTGGCGTGGCTTACAGCGGACAAGGTGCTGCCGTAGTGTGCACAGCATTTCCCTTTGAGTGTATCAAAGACCGAGAGATGCAGCGCGTGGTAATGAGGGCTATATTGAGATTTCTGATTAAGCCGAAAGGATAAGAACCCGCGTATAGCAACCCCTTTCAATGTCCTACACGCCTCCTCAACTTTCCGACTTTCTTCCTACCACGCGGCGAGAGATGCAACTGCGGGGGTGGGAGCGTGCCGATGTCATCTTGTTCAGCGGCGATGCCTATGTCGATCATCCTTCGTTCGGTATGGCGGTGTGTGGACGTATCATTGAAGATGCCGGTTTTCGCATCGCCATAGTGCCGCAACCCGACTGGCACGGCGATTTCCGCGACTTTAAGCGCCTGGGGCGTCCACGCCTCTTCTTCCTCGTGTCGCCCGGTGCTATGGACTCTATGGTGAATAAATACACCGCCGCGCGCCGCCTACGCTCCGAAGATGCCTACACACCCGACGGGCGGCACGACCGCCGGCCAGAGTATCCGTCTATCGTTTATTCTCAGATACTCCGCCAACTTTTTCCCGACACCCCCGTTATCCTTGGAGGCATAGAAGCCTCGCTGCGCCGCCTCACCCACTACGACTACTGGCAAGAGCGCGTGCGTCCGAGCATCTTATGCGATGCTCCCGCCGATATGATAGTCTATGGTATGGGGGAGAAGCCTTTGCCCGCTTTGTGCCGACTGATTGAAAACAATGTGTGCCACGGCAACGATGAACGCTATTGCTCCGTGGGAGAATTTCGCCACGCCGTGACGCGACACCCCGTGCCACAAACCGTAATGCTCTACCCCTGGGAACAAATACCGGGCGGCGTAAAGGCCGACGACCTCGTACTTCACAGCCACGATGAGGCGTTGCGCGACAAGCGCAAATACGCCCAGAATTTCCGTGTCATAGAAGAACAGAGCAACCGTTGGCAGGCACAACGCCTCCTGCAACGTGTGGGGCAGACACAATGCGTAGTAGTTAACCCGCCCTTCCAGCCGCTCTCCACGGCAGAGATAGACCATAGTTTCGACCTCCCCTATACGCGCCTGCCCCACCCAAAGTATAAAGGCCACCGCATTCCTGCCTACGACATGATAAAACACAGCGTGTGTGTACACCGAGGTTGTTTTGGCGGTTGTGCTTTTTGTACCATCTCGGCTCACCAGGGAAAGTTTATTATGAGCCGAAGCCAAGAGAGCATACTGCGCGAGGTGCGCCACATCGTTTCTATGCCCGACTTCCACGGCACACTTTCCGACCTCGGCGGCCCCTCGGCAAATATGTATCGTATGGGCGGGCGCGACCTGTCGCTCTGCAAGAAGTGTCGTCGCCCCTCGTGTGCACATCCCAAAATCTGCCCCAACCTCCACACCGACCACGCCCCGCTGCTCGCCCTCTATCGCGCCGTGAGTGCCGTACCCGGCGTGAAACACTTGTATATAGGCTCGGGCGTGCGCTACGACCTTATCCTCCATCCCACCGGCTCGCCGAAAACCGATGCCATCAACCGCCGCTACGCCGAGGAGCTTATCTGCCACCACGTCAGCGGACGCCTAAAGGTGGCTCCCGAACATACCTCCGACCGTGTGCTCGACGTGATGCGCAAACCCTCGTTCGGCCTCTTCCGACAGTTCAAACGCCTCTTCGACGACGTGTGCCGACGTCATCGCTTGCCCTATCAAATCATTCCCTATTTCATCAGCTCACACCCCGGCTGCACCGAGGAGGATATGGCACACCTCGCAGCAGAGACACGCGCCCTGCATTTTCGCCTTGAACAGGTGCAGGACTTTACCCCTACGCCGATGACCGTAGCCACCACTATTTGGCATACAGGGCTTCATCCCTACACGCTAAAAAACATCTTCTGTGCCCGAACGCCCGAAGAAAAGAAAAGACAACATAAATTCTTCTTCTGGTACAAAAAACAATAACCTTTAACCACTAACAACAACCATTCTTGCCTCTGCTTCTTGCGTTAGTGGTAAATGAAGTATACACCGTACAAACATTATCATCAACAACCCGATACAGAAAAATGCTTTCCACCATCCTTCGCCATTTCCCCTCGCTCAGCACAACGCAGCGCGAGCAGTTTGAAGCCCTCAACGCGCTCTATCACGACTGGAACGCGAAGATAAATCTTATTTCACGGCGCGACATCGACAATCTCTACGAACACCACGTACTCCACTCACTCGGCATTACCGAGGCCCTACATTTTCGCCCCGGCACAGAGATTATGGACGTCGGCACGGGAGGAGGCTTCCCCGGCATCCCCTTAGCGATACTCTTCCCCCGTTGTCAGTTCCACCTCATCGACAGCATCGGTAAAAAAGTACGCGTGGCCGAAGCTATAGGCACGGCTATCGGCTTGCAAAATACCACATTTGCCCACCGTAATGTGACGGAGGAGAAACGGCGATTTGACTTTGTGGTGAGCCGCGCGGTGATGAGCCTCCCAGAACTTGTTGCACTCGTGCGCAAAAACATACGCCCCGGCGGGAAGAACGCATTGCCTAATGGCTTGCTTTGCTTAAAAGGCGGTGATCTACAGGCTGAACTCCGACCCTTCAAACACGTTTCCGACTTCTGGCCGCTCTATCCCGCTTTTCCCTATACCTATTACGAAGGGAAAAGCGTGGTGTATGTTCAGATATGATATATCCTTGACGTTGTAACGCCTCAAAAAACAATTTAGTCCGACCACGTTTAAGGCATATCCGACCGCGTTAAAACTTAGTCCGATTGATTTTAAAATCAAAGGCTTTGATTTTAAAATCAAAGGCGTTGATTTTAAAATCAATCCCGCAACGTTTTAAACCAGTCCGACTACGTTTAAAATCAGTCCGAGTAAGTTTAAAATTAGTCCGACCTCGTGAAAGCAAGGTCGGACTAATTTCATTTCCTGAGTTTAGGTTTTAATCTAAGTATCAGCACGTAGCAAAGTCTATAGGAGATATTGTGAACTGATGCTTTTGTTGTTCATCACTCGTTGGATGGTTTCGGCAAAGAGTCCTGCGCAACTTATCTGTTTTACCTTCGTGCATTTTCCGTTGTAGGGTATGGTGTCGGTGAAAACGATTTCCTCAAGTGCGCTCGTTGCTATGCGCTCGTCGGCAGGCCCGCTCATTATGCAGTGGCTGGCAAATGCCCTAACGCTGCGTGCTCCCTTTTCTTTCATTAGGTTGGCGGCGATGGTGATGGTGCCGGCGGTGTCGACGATGTCGTCCACGAGCAGCACGTCCATACCTCTCACATCGCCGATAACTTGCATGGCAGCCACCTCGTTGGCTTTCACGCGCTGCTTATTGCATATCACAAAGGGGCAGTCGAGATACTTAGCGTATGCGTTGGCTCGTTTTGAGCCGCCCACGTCGGGCGTGGCGATGCAGAGGTTTTCCAGTTTCATCTCCTTGATATATGGCAACATAATGGTGGAGGCGTACAGGTGGTCAACGGGAATATCGAAGAAGCCTTGTTCTTGGTCGGCGTGGAGATCCATAGTAATAAGACGGTTGATGCCTGCCACGCTGAGGATGTCTGCCACGAGTTTGGCACCGATGCTCACACGAGGCTTGTCTTTGCGGTCTTGGCGTGCCCAGCCGAAGTAGGGGACGACGGCATTGATGGTACGTGCCGAGGCTCGTTTGGCGGCATCTATCATCAATAGGAGTTCCATCATATTGTCGGCGGGAGCAAAGGTGCTTTGTACAAGGAACACATCGCGTCCGCGTACTGTTTCTTCGTAGCACACCTCAAACTCGCCGTCGGCAAAGAAGGTGGTTTGCAGATTGCCGAGTGGCATACCGAGCGCGGCGCAGATTTTTTCGGCAAGGTACTTAGAGCGTGTGCCTGAGAAGACAAGAAAGTTGTTGGCCATTGGGAGAAGAAAGATATAAGGTTGAAGGGATTGAAGATGTTCGGACGTTTGCGAAACTGTGTAAGCGTTAAATAAAAGATAGAGTACTCAGCAGAGTTTTTTTATCTTTCTGAAGTAGTTGGTTAGGTCTTTGAAATCGGGTGTACCCCATTGGTCGAAGCGATTCCATATAGCCCCGTAGAGTACTGCCCCGCCAAATCCAGCCCTACGCACCAGAGAGACGTTGTCGAGCGTCACGCCTCCCATCAGCATCACTTTGCTGTCCACTATTTTGCTGCTTGCCCACTCCTCTATTTGCTTGTCGGTGTGGCGTGCGTCCTGCCCGGGTGTCTCCATCTGTGGGGTGAAGAGCACATAGTCCACATTCTTTTTCAGATGTGCCACGTCTACGAGGGTAGTGGCTGAAGCACTTACCGTGCCTTTGAACTTTGTCGGCGGTTCGTTGCGGGGGTTAAGATGGATACCGCGCAGGCGATATTCGTTCTTCAAATAGTAGTGGTCGTGTACCACTACTCGGCTACGATACTCCTCGGGCAGGAGTGTAAGAAGCCGCTCGCTGTAAAGGGGCTCTGTATGGGGCTTACGCAGGTGGAGTATGTCCAGTCCCTCATCAAAGAGTGCCGTAAGAATTTGGTGCTCTTCTACAAAAAAATTGGGAGTGGTCATCAAAAGGAGTTTCATACCGCGAAGCACTGTCTTTTCTACTTGCAAAATTACGAAATCAAGAAAAAAATCGTTCACTTAAGCGTCTCAAAAACGTCCGAAATGCTTAGTAAATCACGCGAAAGGGCAATTTTGGCAACCATACACGCAATAATACGTGGCTAAATGCTATCTTTGCGGGCTAATATATGAGCCTTCGTTGGCCGTCCTCGCACTTTTATAGTCGTAGAAACACTCCTTATTATTATACTATTCTGATTCCTTATGCCCCAACAACCCGACATTCGCCGTCTTACCGCCGACATTGAGGCCGCCACAACCTTTATCCCGGCACTGACGGCCGGTATGGCTCGCGTCATCGTAGGTCAGCAACAATTGGTGCGCTCCCTGCTTACGGGGTTGCTCGCCGGTGGTCATATCCTTCTTGAAGGTGTACCCGGCTTAGCCAAGACGCGCGCGGTGAAAACACTCTCGGCACTGGTAAATGCCGATTTCAGCCGCATTCAGTTCACGCCCGACTTGTTGCCCGCCGACGTTGTCGGCACCGTGGTATATAGCCAACGCACGGAGCAGTTCAGCGTGCGGCGCGGCCCGGTGTTTGCTAACTTCGTGTTGGCCGACGAGATAAACCGTGCCCCGGCAAAGGTGCAGAGTGCACTGCTCGAAGCGATGGAAGAGCGTCAGGTAACCATCGGCGACGAGACATTCCCGCTCCCCGAACCGTTCCTGGTGCTTGCCACACAAAACCCCGTGGAGCAAGAAGGCACTTACCCCTTGCCCGAAGCACAAACTGACCGCTTTATGCTGAAAGTATTGGTGGACTATCCCAATGCCGAGGAGGAGCAAACCATCATCCACAACCACCTACTGACCGAACACTTGCAATTAACGCCAGTGGCCGACACAGCAACCCTACAGCGCGCACGCACCCTGCTCCGCCAGGTATATATGGACGAGCGTGTGGAGCGTTACATCGTTGACCTTGTGCATGCCACGCGCCGTCCTGCCGACTTCGGATTGAAAGAGTTGGAGCAATACATTGCATACGGTGCTTCGCCGCGTGCTGGCATCAATATGTCATTGGCCGCACGTGCCGTAGCGATGATAGAACGTCGAGGCTACGTCGTCCCCGAGGACATTCGCAGCGTTTGTCGTGAAGTGTTGCGCCATCGTATTAGCCTCAACTACGAGGCAGAAGCCGACAACATAAATGCCGAGCAGATTATAAGCCGACTTTTGGCAAAGGTAAAAGTGCCGTGATAGATTTTATAACGACCTAACGTCACGAAAAAGAAATCCTCTCCTCCCTTGGACACCTCCGAATTGCTTCAACGTGTACGGCGCGTAGAGATAAAGACGCGTGCACTCACTCGTGGCGCACTGGCCGGGCAGTACCACAGTGCGTTTAAGGGGCGTGGTATGTCGTTCAGCGAGGTACGCGAATACCATATCGGAGACGACGTGCGCGATATCGACTGGAACGTTACCGCACGTACCGGTAAGCCACACGTAAAGCAATACGAAGAGGAGCGCGAACTCACCGTGATGTTACTCGTGGACGTGTCGGGCAGTTTAGACTTCGGCACACGCGGCAGCACACTGCGCGAGTTGCTCACCGAGGTGGCAGCCACCCTCGCTATGAGTGCTATGATGAACGGCGACAAAGTGGGGGCAATCTTTTTCGGCGACAAGATAGAGAAATACATTCCACCGGCCTCGAGCCGCAGCCATATCCTCTACCTTATCCGCGAATTGCTTACGATGCCCTCGTCGGGTCGTCATACCGACTTGTCGCAAGCATTGGAATATGTGGTGCGTGTGCAAAAGCGGCGCGCCGTGGTGTTCCTCCTGAGCGACTTCTTAGTAGAGCAAGACTATCGCCGCCCGCTATCTATTGCCGCCCGTCGCCACGACGTTGTGGCACTGCGCTTAGTGGACACACGTTTGACTGCTATGCCTAACATAGGATTTATCAAACTCTACGATGCAGAGACAGGCCATGAGCAGTATGTGGATACCACTGCCGGGGCTGTGCGTAAAAGCCAAGAGCAGTGGTGGAAAAGGCACTCCGAAACCTTCAGAGACACCCTTTCGCACTGTGGCATAGACTTCACCGACATCTACACCGGGCGCGACTACCTCCCGGCACTTATGGCTCTGATGAAAAAGAGATAAAATGCCTATCGGCAAGGTAGAGAAAGCGCAGGAAACCCCGTAAACGTCAGACGCAAAAAACCCATTCTCAAAAGAAAAGAATGTCTCTAAAACTTCGCATATTTTCGTGCCTTATATGCATAGCACTATCTTCGCTTGCTCAGCCGACGGTAGAAGCGCGGCTTGATAGTACACAAATACGCATCGGTTCGCAGACACGCTTGACATTGATAGCACGGATAAACAAAGGGGATAGAGTACAGTTTCCTTCCTTTCAGCCCAAAGCGATGCTAATTGACGGCATTGAGGTGGTCGGCACACTTCCTCTCGACACTACAGCAGCAATAGGCCAGATGCTGGAGTTGCAGCAAGGTATTCTGCTCACGTGCTTTGATAGTGCAACCTATTTCTTTGTTGCGCCGCCTATAATCGTGGGTCGCGACACATTGAGAGCCTCCGACACGTTGAGATTACACGTTGTCTCCGTGCCTATTGATACACTTCATCTCAATCAATTTTATGGCGCAAAGGACGTGACGAGCGTGCCGTTTGCTTTCAACTGGATTTTGGCTGTCCTCGCGCTGTTGGCAGCCCTGTTGATAGGTCTTGCCGTGATGCTCTGGCTAAAACTGCGAAAACTTAAACCGCACACGGAGCGCATCGTCGTACTGCCGCCACCCGCCGCCCACGAAGTGGCACTCGCGGCGTTGAATTCCTTGCACAGCTCGGAAGCCGTCTTTACCGACGAGGCCGAGCGTCACGACCATATCGTCAGCACGCTACGCACATATATAAAGAGCCGCTTTGCCGTAGATTGCAATGAAAAGACGTCGGGACAAATACTGCACTCCCTGAAAGTAAATAAGCAGGACGAAGCCTTAGACCACCTCACGCAAGCCCTGCTTGCCACCGACATTGTGCGTTTCGCAGGCCAACGCACACAGACGACGGAAGCCCTGACGGAGGCTATCGCCTATGTAGAAGCCACACAGGAACATCTGCCGCCGCGCGAGCCAATCGTCAGCGAGCGTATAGAAGACGAGGCGAAATACAAGACACGCCGCAACTTGTGGCGCACGGCATTTATAGCCACCGCCATAGCCGCCCTGCTCACCACTGCGTGGCTCATAAAGGAAATCATACCACTGCTATAATCCGTTTATCTAATCTCTACAGCAATGCCCGCTATCACGTTTGCTCATCCCGCCTTACTCTGGCTGTTGTGCCTGCTTGTGCCTATGGCATGGTGGTACTTCCGCCCGGCACGTAAGTGTGAGCCTGCGGTGCGTATGGCTACTACCGAGATGTTTCGCCACGCCCCTCAGACGTGGCGCAACCGCTTGCGCCACCTGCCTTTTATGCTCCGAATGATAAGTGTGGCAGCGGTGGTGTGTGTGTTGGCACGCCCACAAAGCGATGTAGCACTCAACCAGCACGACCGCGAAGGAATAGACATTATGTTAGCAATGGACATTAGTGTGTCAATGCTTAAGCAAGACCTTATGCCGAACCGCATAGAAGCCGCAAAGCAAGTCGCCGCCGACTTTGTGTTGGAACGCGAGAGCGACAATATAGGCTTGACACTGTTTGCTGGCGAGGCTTTCACACAGTGTCCACTGACAAGCGACCACACCGCCCTGCTGCAACTGCTCGCCGCCGCCTCGTGCAACTTGCAGGCCAAAGGCGTGATAAGCAATGGCACTGCGGTGGGTATGGGTGTGGCAACGGCAGCAAACTCTCTTAAGAATAGTGAGGCCAAGAGCAAGGTGATAATCCTGCTTACCGATGGCGAGAACAATACCGGCGACATCTCGCCCCTCACCGCAGCAGAAGCGGCACGCCACCTCGGAATACGTATCTACACCATCAGCGTAGGGGCAGACAACACGTCCAGCGACAACGAGACCACGTTGCCGCAAATTGCGGAGCGTACCGGAGGCTCGTTTTACCGAGCCACTGACAGCCGCCAACTACGCGATATCTACGGCGAGATAGACCAATTAGAAAAGTCAAAACTTACCGCAGTGATGGGAGAGACACGCTACGAGGCCTATCAGCCTTTCGCGCTTATAGCCTTGGGCTGTTTACTCTTGGAACTTCTGCTGCGCAATGTGTTTTTCCGCAGAATACCATAACACTCACAAACAAGCCGAAGAAGAATGTTTCGCTTTGCCAACCCCGAAATGCTTTATCTGCTTCTGCTACTCCCTGTCTTGATAGGGGCGCGGCTGATGCTGGGCTGGCAGTTGCATCGCAGACTCGCACAGTTTGGCACGCCGCAACTGGTTCGCCGCTTGGTGCCGGGCTTCTCGCGCATAAGGCCGTGGGTGAAGTTTTCTTTGGCACTCACGGCAACGACACTCCTCATCCTAATGGCGGCACGTCCGCAATACGGCGTGGCGGAGGTAGATGAAACACGCGTGAGTATTGAAATCGTTCTGGTCGTTGATGTGTCAAACTCTATGTTGGCGTGCGACGTGCAGCCGTCGCGACTTGAACGCGCGCGTTTGTTTGCTTCTTCGCTCGTTGATGCACAGCGTAACGACAAAATAGCACTGGCCGTCTTTGCCGGCGAGGCGTGGCCGCAGATGCCACTTACCACATCGAGCGAGGCAGCCAAGATGTTTATAAACCAACTCTCCACTACCAGCGTTTCCCTACAAGGCACCGATATGGCCAAAGCCATACGCCTCGGCGGACAAATGTTTTCGCACGAAGAAACAGGCAAGGCACTTATCGTTATCACCGATGGAGAAAACCACGGTGAGGATGCCCTATCTGCTGCACAGGAATTGCGCGAGCTCGGCGTAAGTCTTTATGTCTTAGGCTTAGGCACGTCACAAGGAGCGGAGATACCTATGGGCGAAGGCTCACTCACCGATAAGAACGGAGAGGTGGTAGTGAGCCGGCTCGACGAAGCGGGGTGCCGACGTGTGGCAGAAGCCGCCGGCGGTAAGTATCTACATATAGACCAAGGCGAGCACGCCGCAAACCAGTTGCGCAACGAACTCTCACAACTAAGACGCACCGCCACACACACTACCTATGCCGCCTACAACGAACAATTCGTAGCTTTCGGCGTGCTGACACTTCTGCTCTTGCTCATAGAATTCTTTATGCTCGAAACCAAGAACCCTATTTACCACCGTTGGGGCGAACGCCTTTTTCGCCAGAAATCATAACACAAGAACTATGAAGCACGGCCTTCTTATACTCCTTTCCTTTTTCGCATCGCTGTCCGTAGTTGCTCAGTCGGCAGACTGGAGCGTGGTAGAACGTGGAAACCGTTTGTATCGCCAGGGACACTATGCCGAGGCTGAAAAATGCTATCTGCAGGTGCTTCACCAAGCACCCGACAATGCCACGGCGCACTACAATCTGGGGTGTGCCTACTTAGCACAACAAAACACCGAGGCGGCTCTGAAAGCCTTTGAAGATGCCGCACGCCTTTCAGAAGGCACACCGCTCTCGGCACAGGCGTGGCATAACATCGGAGTAATACATCAAGGGCAAGCCGCTACCGACGTAGCCAGCAGCAGAAAATTTTTACAAGAAGCCGCAGAAGCCTATAAGGAGAGTTTACGCCTCAATCCCTCTGACGAAGAAACGCGTTACAATCTTGCACTCTGTCAGTATCAACTGCGTAACGATGAACAAAACAACCAAGAGCAACAAGAAGAACAGGAACAAGAACAAAACCAACAACAAGACCAACCCGAACAACAACAAGACCCGACACAACAACTCCTAAATCTTGCGCGCCGTGCCGAGGACGACACACGCCAAAAAATTAACCAAGCACGTTCGCAGCAAGACGCTATGGATAAGAATTGGTAAGTTTTGCAAGCGAAATTTTTATGCCCTTGTGCCATCGTTTTATGAAACGTTTTCAGATACTCTTTCTTACACTTTGCTGTTCGCTCATCGCTGTGGCTGATGATGTCCTGCCCGAGGAACAACTCTATTTCACCGTGTCTGCCTCGCGCACACACGTTTATGAGCAAGAGGCTGTGCTTCTTACTTATACCTTTCATGCCTTTGGCACGATGGGTCTGAGTGTGGGAATAAACAAGCCCGACTTTGAAGGTCTTGTGTCGCAAGAAATACCACAACCAGAGAACAAATCCGTCTATACAGAAACGGTAGGCGGCAGGGTGGGGCGTGCCGGCGTGGTGAAGCAGACAATCGTCTTTCCCCAGCGTGCAGGAACTATTGTAGTGCCAGGTTTGACGTTTAACTGTGAGGTACACATAGGACAAGGCGACTTGAGCGGCTTGGGACCTAAAATCACACTGAAACGCCGCGTACCCAACCTGACGTTACAAGTAGATGCTTTGCCACAGCCCGCGCCGAAAGCCTTTGGCGGAGCAGTGGGAAGGTTTGATGTGACAACGAATGTGAGCCATAACACACTACGCACGGGCGACATCGCTACATACTCGGTGACTATCAGCGGGCAAGGCAACCTGCGACTTATCACACCTGCAAGACTGAACTTCCCAGATAGTTTTGACATCTTTGACACTACTACCGACGACAATACGCATATCTCCAAAGAAGGAATGAGCGGCAGTGTGACGTTTCGCTATCCCTTTATGCCACGCACGAAAGGACGCTTTACGATGCCCGCTGATACGTTTTGTTATTTCAACCCCGCTACTCGCGAATACGTCAGTGTGGCACTTCCCCCCGTGGAACTCAACGTGGAAAAAGGACTACGCACCGAGGCAGAGATAGAGGCCGAGGCAGCACTGCGTGAGAGCGGTATCCGTGCCGACAGACAAGAAGACGCTAACGCTTGGACAAAGAACTGGGGCATCGGACATTTTCTCGGCGGACTATT
Source organism: uncultured Prevotellaceae bacterium (assembly GCA_937877625.1). GTDB lineage: Bacteria > Bacteroidota > Bacteroidia > Bacteroidales > Bacteroidaceae > Alloprevotella. The sequence goes on along the minus strand of CALFJG010000044.1, from coordinate 29,437 downwards.
GCTGCTTATTATCTTCTACTTTGCCGCCGACACTATGTGGCAGCGTCATAATGCCCGAAAGCAACAGATGCTCGGTGTGCGTGGAGCAAGAGTACGTGCCGAAAAAGAGATAGCGCGGGCAAAACAACTAATCAATACCGGTGATTACTACGCTGCACTTTCCGTTTTAACACACTGCCTCACACACTTTGCCCAAGAACATATTGCAAATCACAATAGCGAAACCGCAACACTCAGCCCTGGCGAAATGGGTGAAAGACTCTTGTCAGAAGGCTTCTCAGCCGAAAGCGTTGCCTTGTGGCAAACACTGCTCCGAGACATAGACACTGCGGCTTTTGCTCCGCGCACCTCCGACAACGCACTAATCAACACACTCGCCGACCGTGCCTCAGAAGTTGTTCACATCTTTGACACCAAATCATGAAAACATTACTCCTATATATATATATGGTGTGCCTTGTGCCGTGTGTGTTGTTTGCCTCACCAGCAAAAACGGCTACCGATTATTATAACGAAGGTAACGCTTGCTACCGCAACCACGATATGGGAGGCGCGGTATTGGCATACGAACGTGCCCTGCGGCTCAACCCTGCCGACGATGATGCGGCATACAACCTTTCCCACGTGCGAACACTTTTGTCCGACCGCTTTGCCTCACAGCCAGAAATGTTTTTCGTGTCGTGGACAAAACAGATTGTCTTCGGGCAGAACAGTGGTACGTGGCTGGCACGTTCGCTGTTGTTCATAGCCTTAGTCCTTGCCCTGTGGCTCGTGTTTCGCCATAGCCAAAAGCCGCGTATAAAGAAAATCGCATTCTTTACTTGTGCTATATCCCTGCTCTTTCTGCTCTTTACGCTATCATCGGCAATGGCTACCGCTTGGCGATTTGCCAACGAACACCGCGCCGTAGTAGTGCGTACCACGCCCGCTCGCACCCGTAGTAGTCGCACAGAAGCACCAAAACGGCAGTTGCACGCCGGCACAACGCTTATACTCACGGGAGTAATCACCCCCGACAGCCTTGCTGCAGCACAACTGCCCGATGGTACTGAAAGTTGGATACAAACAGAAGACATAGAAACCGTTGAACAATAACCAAGGACGATGCGTAGAATACGATTGATTTACAGCATTCCTTAAAAACGTTTACTCCGCTCAATAACAAAAGTAAATTCTTACATCAAGTCTTATGAATACCGACCTTCGTTTTCTTCGCTTGCTCTCAAGCAAATTCCCCGACATAGCCAGCGTGGCCACAGAGATTATCAATCTTGAAGCAATTCTCAACCTGCCGAAACCCACCGAGCATTTTATGGCCGACCTACACGGTGAGAACGCTGCCTTTCAACACATTTTGCGCAACGCCAGCGGAAACATTAAACGCAAAGTGCGCGAGCTCTTTGCCGCCACGTTGCGCGAGCAAGAACTCAAAGATCTTTGCACATTAATATATTACCCCGAGGAGAAACTGGAACTTATCAAACAACACGAGGCCGATATTGATGATTTCTACGACACCACACTCAATCGGCTTGTGGCAGTGTGTCGAAATGTGTCATCAAAATACACACGCTCTAAGGTGCGCAAGGCGTTGCCGCAAGAGTTTGCCTATATCATTGAGGAATTGCTCCACGAAACAAGCGACGGCCACAACAAACAAGACTATTTCAACGGCATTATTCGTTCTATCATCGCCACGCGCCGTGCTGATAGTTTTATCATTGCACTATGCTATCTTATTCAGCATCTCACCATCGACCGCCTACATATCCTCGGCGACATCTACGACCGCGGCCCCGGCGCGCACCTCATAATGGACACTCTCTCACAATACCACCACGTGGATATACAATGGGGTAACCACGATATGCTGTGGATGGGTGCTGCAGCAGGCAACCTCGCCTGCATCGCCACCGTGCTACGTTTGTCATTACGCTATGCCAATACACGCACCTTAGAAGATGGCTACGGCATAAGCCTTGTTAGCCTCGCCACGTTTGCTATGGAAGCCTACGCCGACGACCCCTGCGAGCGTTTTATTCCACGTGTACTCGACGGCACGAAGCGCACTATGACCGAGAAAGAACGTCGTATCACCGCGCAAATGCATAAGGCCATTACCGTTATAGCACTAAAATTAGAGGGGCAACTCTATGAGGCACACCCTGAATGGCAAATGACCGACCGCAACTTGCTCACCGCAATAGATTACACCCACGGAACAATAAATATCGCGGGAAAAAGTTATGAACTGCTTGACAAACAATTCCCCACGATTGATGCGAGCAATCCGTGCCGCTTGTCTTCGGAAGAAGAAGCACTAATGCAACGTCTGCAACATAGCTTTGAGATGTCGCCACGTCTGCGCGGCCATATTCGATGCCTCTTACGCCGTGGTGCGATGTATGGTATTTACAACGACAACCTGCTCTTCCACGCCAGTGTGCCTCTGAGCGAGGATGGCAGTCTAAAACCGGTTGTGATAGGCGGAGAGATGGTTAGCGGTAGGGCGTTGATGGATAGGGTGGACCGACTTGTGCGCCAGGCCTTTGACGAACAGGCCGACAAGAAAGAACGCACTCGTAGTCGCGACTTTATCTGGTATCTGTGGTGCGGCCCCGATAGTCCGCTCTTCGACAAGTCGAAGATGGCTACTTTTGAACGCTATTTTATTGCTGACAAAGAAACACATCACGAGGAGAAAGGTTTCTACTACAAACTCCGCGATAATGCTCGTGTTTGCGACCATATCCTCAACGATTTTGGTGTGACGGGGCAACACCGACACATCATCAACGGACACGTACCCGTACACGTGTCACGCGGTGAAAATCCTATCAAAGCCGAAGGACGTTTGATGGTGATAGACGGCGGATTTGCAGCAGCCTACCACGAGACGACGGGCATTGCGGGTTATACTCTTGTATACCACAGCCGAGGCTTCCAACTGGTTCAACACGAGCCCTTTGCCTCGCGCAGTGAAGCAGTGGAGCGTGGCACTGACATTCGCTCCACTACACAGATTGTGGAGATGACCGGACAGCGACAAATGGTGGCAGACACCGACAAAGGCCAACAACTGCGCGAACAAATAGAAGACCTTCGCGGACTGCTTAATGCCTATCGCACGGGACTTATTAAGTAGTAGCGTCCTCCTCCTCACCTTACTACAAGCACACAAAAAAAAGACCGGCGTTTCTCAACGGCGGTCTTTCCTGTCTAGACTTTTGTGTTAATGAGTATGGATTTTGGTTGAGGTACCTAGCAGATTCGAACTGCTGTAAACGGTTTTGCAGACCGCTACCTAACCACTCGGTCAAGGTACCAATAATTGTAGAACGCTTGCACGCCTTGATAGTTTTTGCGGCATTGCGGCTGCAAAAGTAATGTTTCTCTGAGGTTGATGCAAGTTTTTGCATCAATTTTTTAGTTCAAGGTGTAAAATTCCGTAGCACGCGTGCGCGGCAGGGCTTCTATGACAAACTCTTCGGAAGGTTTCCTACCGGCCTTTTCCAATTGGCTGCAAACAGTGGATAGAGCCAGAGCGGGAGTATTGTTTTCTTCACTAAGATGGCAGAGCCAAATATGCTTAACATCACTTCGCAAACAGCGAGCCAGTGTTTCGGCTGTCTCATCGTTAGAGAGATGGCCGTGACCACCGCGTATGCGGTCTTTCAGGTATTGTGGATAGCGTCCCGTGGCGAGCATCGGAAGGTCGTAGTTGGCTTCCAACACCACATAGTCGGCCTGACGAACGGCTTGGCAGACATCTTCGGTGGGGCTACCTACATCGGTGGCCAGACAAAGGCATATATGCTCTGTGCGAACGAGATATCCCACGCAGTCTTTGCTGTCGTGAGGAACAGGAAACGCCGTAAACTCCATACCTGCCACGCTGGTGGTCTCTCCTGTTTTTAGTATTCGCACTTGCTTCTCAGGTACTTTTTTGGCCATAAAACGATTGTGCATCATACCTTCGTGAACAAGGGCTGTAGTATATACGGGGATACCGGTCTCGGCGGCAAACTTACCGATGGCTTTGACGTGGTCGGTGTGGTCGTGTGTCACAAAGGCGGCCACAAAATGCGAGGGTTTGAGGCCGTATTGATACAGATAACGCTTGAACTGGCGAATACCGATACCAAGGTCTATCAACACACATTCCTTGTCGCGGCGCAAGATATAACAGTTTCCGCTGCTACCACTGCCGAAACAGATAAATTCAAGGGGATATTGTGAGGTGAAGAGATCCATAATATATATAAGGAGTATTTCTTCGCAACGATTTAGAACGGTAAGCCTACGGCAAAGTGTAGGGCAAAGTCGCGCGATAGTTTGGGGTGGGCAATGGGATAATGGTCTTTACCTTCGGGTACTGCGGGGTTGATAGCTTTCATACCCGCATCCAAACGTAAGATAAAGTAGTCCATATTAAAACGCAGGCCTACACCATAGGCCACGGCGATTTGCTTGATAGCATTCTCAAACTTAAACTGCGAGTTAGGAATATCGGCATAATTGCGGGTGTTCCATATATTTCCCGCATCAATAAAGGCTGCACCACCGAACTTCCAGAAGAGTTTGGTGCGATATTCCACTGAAAGGAGCATCTGCAGATTACCCGTTTGGTTCACAAAGTTTACTTTTCCGTCTGATGTGTAGTAACCACCAGGGCCAAGTTCGCGTACGCTCCACCCGCGTACGTTGTTGGCTCCTCCTGCAAAGTAACGTTTTTCATAAGGCACCACAAGGCTGTTGCCGTAAGGTATTGCTATACCGAAACGCGCGTGGAGTGCGAGGCTGTTGTTGTCGTCAATAGAAAACAACTTGGAATAGTCAAAGTCAAACTTCGCGTACTGTGAGAAAGGAATACCAAGGGCTTGATATTGTCCGCTTGCATCTTTCTCAAAGGCTCCCAGATGAGAAGCGAGATAAAGGAAGTTGCCTGCCGTTTCGGCGTTAAAACGTATCTGCCATCCATTGCCTGTGGGCATAGACATACCTGTGGCATTTCTGCGCGAGTAGAACACAAAGCCGTAGCCTATGCGCATAATAAGCAGATTTTCGTACGTGTTGCGCAAAATAGAACTTCGGGCATTGGTACCTTCTAAGTATTCTGTACGAAACGTTTCGGAAATCCACGGAAGGAACACATAGTTGATATTCAGCACATCAAGTGTATGCTGCCAACGCTGGTCGCTGTGGTGCGACCAGTTGTAGCCCCAACGTGCGGTAAGTATGCGGCGGTGGAACTCCGGGCGGTCTTGTGTGTTGTACATCAAGCCGAGTTCGGAAATGGCTTTCAGTTCTCGATTGATTTTGCGGGGCAGGAAAGGAAACTTAAACGTAGGAAATCGCAGGGTGGCCTCAGCACTATACTCTGTATAGTTCTGCTGGTCGTTATACCCCTCCAATCCTTTGATAGCTTCGTAAGCTCCGCGTACCTTAAAACTCAGTACCTCGCCGCCGTGAAAGGTGTTCTTGTTAGAAAACGTCAGTGAGAGAGCTGCTCCTAAATCGCCATTGGTATTCGTGCCATCGGCTTCTGCGCTAATACTATATCGACTTGCCGGGTTAATAAGAATCTGCGCATCAAGTTGTGGACGAAGCGTATCGGCCTGCTCCTGAGAAGCGGGAGAAACGTGTACCATCGTGTAGGCCACGGCCTGCAGGCCGCCTAAGCCGGCGTAGGTATCTTGCACATCGCGCTCGGAAAAGAGTTTGGCGTGGCGAAGTGGCACGTGGTTGTTATACACTTGGCGGCGCAACCAAGGGCGACGCTGATAATGCAATGTAAGATCATTGAAGGTTATTGTGTCTAAATCATCCACCTTTAATGAACGCTCATAAATATCTACGCGGCGTATTGTATGCGTACGATAGGCCTGCATACTCGTCTCGCCCACAGGACGGTTCATTGCGACGTGGAGCAGTGCAGACTTTTCGCCTAGCAGTGTATCTGCGGTGAAGAGGATATAATCTTTATTTAAGGCATAGTATCCTCGATTTTGTAGCGTGCTAACAATGCGGTCGCGCTCGCTACTCAACTCGGCCACATCAAGCGGGCTACCTTTTTTCAGTGTCCCCGAGGCGATGAGTGTCTGAAGAAGGCGTAGCATCGCGGTGTCTTCACTCTCACAGACAATGGAGTCTATTGTCCAGCGTGGGCCGGGGTTCATTTGGTAAAGCACGCGTGTTCGCCGCTTCAGCGTTGTTTCGCGTGTGGTGACCTCGGCCTGAAGATAGCCGTGCGTACGCAACGCAGCGCGTAAGGCTGTGGCACTTTGGTTGGTGAGTGCGCTGTCATATACGACGGGAGCTTCACCAAGGCGTTTCCACAGACGTCCGCCGCGTTTGGCGGTGTCTGCACGCGAGAGAGAATAGATACCGAGCGGTACTTTCACCAGATTAAACCAACGAGCATTAGCTTCCTGACGGATGTAGCCACGATAGTCGTCGGGCTTCACACGTTTGTCAAGGCTCATCAAACTGACGCGCGATAACATCGTTTCGTCATTGTCTAAAAAGCGCGTTGGCGAACAACTGGAAAAGAACAATAAGCCTATAGCCAACGCCACGAGCCAACGCTTTGCGCTATTGAACGCAAACATTAGCAAGGAGTGCATCGGACGTATAAGCATCTTTGTTTTTCGTTAACCTAAATGATGAATTACTTTTTTGGCTATCGACGGATAGGGGTTTAATACTCTCTTTCTCCAAAAATTCGCGTGCCAATGCGCACCATATTACTACCGTGCTTCACTGCCACAGGCCAGTCGTGGCTCATTCCGTAGGAGCGTAAGCAGAATGTATCTTTGTCGGAAAAGAAACTTTGCTTGACGTTGTTGAATAGTTGGCAAACGAGCTTAAACTCTGTGGCCACCTGCTCCATATCGTCAGTATTCGAGGCCATACACATCAACCCTTGGATATCTGCTCCGCGCAGTTCGCGCCAAGCACCAAGGGAAAGAAAGTCCGTGAGTTCATCGGGCGAAAACCCGAACTTTGTCTCTTCGCGGGCTACGTGAACTTGAAGTAGGCAGGGGATGCTACGGTCGTTTTGCTCTCCGCGCTTGCTAATCTCTGCGAGCAGTTTCGGCGTATCTACGGCGTGAACGAGCGAGACGAAAGGAGCGATATATTTTACTTTGTTGGGCTGAAGGTGTCCTATGAAGTGCCAAGCTATATCGGTAGGTAACAGCTCGCGTTTGGCGCAGAGCTCTTGTACACGGCTCTCGCCAAACACACGACACCCTGCATCGTAAGCCTTTTGCAAACTTTCAGCGGGGTGGAATTTGCTTACAGCCACCAACTGTACGTTTTGTGGCAGTTGGGCACGCGTTTCTTGCCAGCGTAAGCCAATCTCATTCATTACTTCTCTGCCTTTGCGCTTCCGGGGATAGTTTCTTTATAGTGGAACACGTCCATCAACGGTGTCTCGGCTACCGATGCTATTGTATAATCAAGCATGCTGTCCGACATCCCTTCTTTCAGACGTTCCAAAGAAGCAGGGAGGTCTTTGGCCTGAATAAGCACTTGCTGTGTACTCTTACGCTCTTTGCCCGACTTTTCGTCGAGCGTGATAAATATCAGTTTTGCCTTAAACCAGCGGTCGGCACTATCAAGTGATGTTTCAAAGATTTCCGCATAGTGCACGCGCTTGATGTCCGTCACTTCAAACTCACCCGAAATAAGCGGTTGCATCTCTTCCGTAATGCGCCGCTCGGCTTCTGTGAAGCTCACAGCATCTACTAAATAAGGTTCGTTCACTTTTTTGACGCTACCATCGTCTTGCGTCTTTTCAAATTTTACTTTACATTCAAACCAAGAGAACATCATTAGAATAAAAAAAGTTTTGAGCAGGTTTAAGAGGTGTAAGGCGGGTAGGAACTTGAGGTTTCCTCAAACTTTAAGAGGTTTAGAAGCTACTGAAGAAGCCTTTGCGTAGCCTTAAACCTCTTAAACCATCATTGTTAACTATCTAATATGACTTTTTAATAATCATAAGCTCCGTAGGAAATCATTGCACTATACGGTTTTCCCGTCACCGAGCTGGTAGAAACTTCAATGGTGTAGCCATATTGGTTTTCATCAGTGGGGCTTGTGCCGCCGAGGTAATAGGCTTCGCCATCGTCGCTTTTGTACTTCGTTACAAGGGCATTGCCTTGCTGACGCAAACGACGTCCCAAGCGGTCGCGCTCATCGCGGGCCTCATCAAGTGTTGTGCATAGGATACTCATTACACACTTGTAAAACTTATTCTTCTTTGAGAAATAGAACGCGATGAAGTCCCACGTTGTGCCGTCGTAGTATTTGTCAAGATAGGCAACGTACGTCTCGCTGGCATCGTTAAAGTCAAGCGAGCCATAGGATTGCTCAAGTGTATTGCTTACAACGTTTCTCATGCTGCCGAAGCGCACACCCATTATGTTGTAAACGACATCGTCTGCCGACTCTTGTGCCACGACACATAGCGGAGCGAGCAAAAGCAGGATGAGGGCAATTCTTTTCATTGGGGATTTACTATTATGTAGCGTTGATAACAAAGTTATAAAACTATTCGCCGTATCCGTAACCATCGCCGTAGCCAAAGGTGATAGAGGCTTTCCAAGGATAGCTTTCTAACTCGCTGCGTGCAAGTTCAATGATAAAGCCGTAGCGGTCGCTGTTAAGCGGATTTGTGCCACCGCACCAGTAAGCAGTGCCATCGTCTTCGTATTTCTTCACGAGGTCGTACACATTCGACCACGCATTGACTATTTCAGTGAGATGCTGACTGGCCTCGGCGCGTGTTTCGCAAACAATTTCAAGTTCTACTTGATTAAGATACGTATTACGCCCTGACTTAGAAAAGGTAAAGGTAAGGAAGTCGTACTGTAGCCCGTTGACGGACTGGAAACTATAGCAGAGTTCTTCACCATCGTTTTCATAAAGTGGTTCACCATACTTATTATTCAGCGTGGTGCGGCAACTATTGAAGTTGGAGCCAAAGCGAACGCCACAGATGGAACGAATCACATCGTCTTGCGCCATCATCGTGAGCGGCAGCAGAAGCAGAAGAGAGAGAAAGAGTTTTTTCATAGCCAGTAAAGAAGTTAAGGGATTTTATGATTTAAGCAAATTCGAACTTATTATGCTGCAAAGATAGTGTAATTTTGCGAATTAGTGGCTCAACAGCCTATAAAAATGGCAATAAGAGGGCAAATTTATCCGTTTTTCAATTCTCGCAGCGTGTTTATCACTAATGGAAAAGCCAGCAGGAAACTTCCGAGGTCGGCAATTGGTGTAGCAAGTTGCACACCCGTTATTCCCAGAAATGTAGGTAGGATAAGTATCAGTGGAATAAAGAAGATGCCTTGCCTGGCCGAAGCAAGTATCGTAGCGGGGCGTGTGCGACCTATCGTTTGGAGCGTCATATTGCTCATAGTGACAAACATATTGAGTGGATAGACCAAGAGTTGGAAACGCAACGCCATACTTCCCACATCCACCACCGCGCTATCGTCTCTGAAGAGCAAGACGAGCGGCTCTGCCCACACGAATCCTATGACAGATAATAATGTCATACCGATAGTACCGTATATAGTGCAGAAACGAAAGCCTGCCAACACGCGGTCGTAGCGATGTGCGCCATAGCAATAACCACACAACGGTTGGTAGCCTTGTCCTAATCCGAGGAAGACGGCATACATCATAAACGTGATGCGTGTGGTGATACTCATACCGGCTATTGCAGCATCGCCGAAGATGCCTGCTGCGTGGTTGAGCAATAATGTGGCTAAACAGGCCAGCCCTTGGCGGGCTAAGGAGGGGAAGCCTCCGCGAATAATCTCCGATAGTATAGTGCGCGAGGGTGTGGTGTTCTTTAAGGATAGTGGTACGCTTCCTTTCGTAGCATTGAGAATAAGGAGTATGACTAAGGAAATGCTTTGGCATACCACCGTACACACCGCCGCTCCAAAAAGCCCCCAGCCGAGCACGAAGATAAAGAGAGGCTGTAGGAGGATGTTGAGTAGCGAGCCGCTTACAATGCCAGCCATTCCAAGAAAGGCGTTACCTTGGAAACGCAGTTGGTTATTGAGTGTAAAGGCCGCTGTCATCACCGGTGAGCCGAGCAGGATAGGGCAAAGGTATTCCTGCGTATGGGCGAGAATTGTTGGTGTAGCACCGAGCAAACGACAAAGCGGGGTTATCAACCAAAGAGCCACCAGCACAAGGATGACAGAGGCCACAATACCTGTAAAGAACCCCGTGGCGGCCATTTGTGCTGCGTCTTTCTGGCAACGTGCACCGAGGTATCGCGAAATAGCATTGCCTGAACCTTGTCCGAAGAAGAAGCCCACGGCTTGTATCACCGCCATTGCTGCAAACGCCACCCCTACGGCCGCCGTGGCTTCGGTACTCAGTTGCCCCACATAAAACGTTGTGGCGAGGTTGTAGAGTGCTGTCACGAGCATCGACACCACGGTAGGGAGCGCAAGCCTAAGTATTAGGCCGCGCACGGGGGCTGTGGTCATTTGTTCATAGCGGTCGGACATACACACGGTTTTCTCGTAATACTTTTCGCTGTACTAATCCTCTTTCACAAACACCGCACAAGCCCAGTTGTCTTTCTCTCTTGTACGGAGCAGGCGCAGGCCTTGTTGCTCGGCACAGGCTTGTAGCACCGGCAGGTCTTCTGTGTAGTAGCCGCTGGTAAAGAGCAGTGCTCCGCGCAGCATTGTTGCTGCATAGGCGGCCATATCTGACAGAAGAATGTTGCGGTTGATATTTGCTAAAACAATATGAAACGGCCCTTTGTCCTTTAGCGCGCGGGCATCGCCAAGTTCCACACTGATATTATCCACGTTGTTAAGCTCAATGTTGTCCTGCGTGTTGCTCACACACCACTCGTCGTTGTCGATAGCCACCACATTCTTCGCACCGCGCATACGTGCGAGGATAGCCAAGATGCCTGTGCCACAACCCATGTCTAAGACGCTTTTGTTTTCTATGTCGGTTTGCAGCAGTTCGGAGAGCATCTGCGAAGTCGTGGCGTGGTGTCCCGTGCCGAACGACATTCGCGGGTCTATGATAATACGATATTCGGCATCGGGCAAGTCTTTGTGCATCGTACCCGCCACCACACAACGCCCGTCCACCACCAGCGGCTGAAAATAGTTTTGCTCCCACACGGCATTCCAGTCTTTGTCTTCGGCTTCACAATACTTGTATGCGATGCTGACGTTTTCCACAGGATACTGGTGCAACGCCTCGTCAAGAAGGCGTACATCAAACGCCGCTTTCGGGATATAGGCTTGCAGCGGTGATTGTCCATCGTCGGCGGGTTCAAAACTGTCGAAGCCCGCCTCGCCGAGTACGGCACACAGCACGTCTTGCAGGTCGTTGCTTGAGGGAATTAGCGTAAAGGTGAATTGAAGATATTTCATAATTGCTGCGATGAGGTAACGGGGGTGTTATATTATTGTTTTTCGTATGCGCCACTCTGTGGGATAGAGGTTGTTGGCGCGCGTGCCAAGATTATTAAGAAAACCTATCGGGTGGTTTTCATAGGTTGCTACAACAAATCCGCGGGGGAGCGATGGTGAAAGCGTCAAACTTTGTCGGGAGAGGTATCGCAGGCTTTCCTCGCGTGTGAGTTCTGCTTTGGGAAAGTTGTCTTTATTTAATAAGGTAGAGAGAGCCAGAGCATGTGCGGGTTGCAATTTATGTCCTTTGGGTTGCGCCACCTCCACACCTGTGGCTATGGTACGTACCGCAGCGCGAATGGCGGTGGAGTGGGGGAGTAGGGCGGTGCGCAGACCACAGATAGTACCGTCTGTCTGGCGTATGCCAACAAAGTCTTTTTCTTCTTTAATCCACCCGTGTGGCACAGCGGTCGTCTTTTCCGTTCTGCGCAGGCGTAGCGTGTTTTGCGAAGCCGTTTTGCGTATCAAGGCCAGGAAAAAGCCCTCGCCCACGGTGCGATGTGGTAGAAAATGGAGCATACCATCTTGATTAAGGATAGAAGGAAATCGGTTTGTGTCTAAGCGTATGACCTCAGCCCCCAACTCCCGGCATATCCAACGCACGTTCTCTTCGTTCTCAGCGGGGTTGAAAGTGCAAGTGCTATACACCAGGTATCCGCCTTCTCGCAGACACTGCCAAGCCTGGCGTACTATCTCTCTCTGGCGTTGCACACACCTTGCCGCGTTTTCCTCGCTCCACAGGCTTCGCGCGTCAGGGTCTTTGCGAAACATTCCCTCGCCCGAACAAGGCACGTCGGCGGCCACGGCATCAAAGAGACCGTACAACGCCCCAAAGTTCTCGGGCAAAGAAGCGGTGACGAGTACATCGGGGTGACCCCACTTTTGCACGTTTTCGCGCAATATCATCGCACGGTTATGCACGGGTTCGTTTGCTACAAGCAACGCTCCACTCGGCATCAGGCTTCTCCACAACGTGCTTTTCCCGCCCGGTGCTGCGCAGAGGTCGAGTAACAAGGCGGGCTTTGTTTCCATCGCCTCGTAAGCCACGGCCACGGCCATAGAAGCGGCTTCCTGCACATAGTAGCAGCCTGCGTGAAACAGCGGGTCGGCGGTAAAGTCGGGACGCGCGGTCAAGCAGTAGCCACCGTCACACCACGCCACAGGCCGCCACCCGGCTTTCGGGGCGACAGGCTTCAACGGGTTAACGCGCAGGGAGACAGTGGCCTCGTCAAGGCGGTTAATGGCCCGACAAAGCGCGCTGACCTCTTCGGCAGCCCACTGCGTGTGCAGACGATGAACAAACGGTTGGGGGAGTGGGGGGGATTGAGAGAGTGTCATAGGTGTTTTGTCGTGCAAAATTAAGCAATCTTACTGGATTTTGGCTGAAATACACTATCTTTGCACGCCAAGACGAGCCTCAATGGGTGGGATTATATACTACCTAAGTTACGGAAGCGATGAAATCTTTCCTTTGTAGCAAATATAGCAAACAAAGCGCAGCCTTTCCCAGTAAGGGGGAGTGAGCCATCAGCCCAAGCCATCGCCATAGCATAGCCGATGTTTGTCTTTCTTGTGGCTGTTACATACATCCCTAACTTGGATTAAAGAAAAAAGCGCACCCCTATTCAACCACAAACTCTGCATCAATGCCTCGCCCTTCTTCAAAAAATCCAACAGCCGAGTCGCGCCTCACGGTGCGGCAGTGGGACGAAGAAGACCGTCCGCGCGAGAAGCTCCTTACCCACGGCGCGGCATCCCTGACCAATGCCGAGCTGTTAGCCATTCTGATAGGCAGCGGCTCCACCGATGCCACGGCGGTGGACGTGACACGTGGCATCCTGAGCGGTGTGGACGGTAGCCTGCGCCATCTCGGACGCCTCTCGTGCCAAGAACTCTGTCAGCACAAAGGCATAGGCCCCGCCAAGGCCGTAAGCATCTTAGCCGCCTGCGAACTCGGACGCCGCCGCGAGGCAGAGCCCGACAACAAGCGCCCGCTGATGGATAGTGCCACATCCATCTGGACGTTCTACAAAGGCAAAATGGCTGACAGTATCGTAGAGGAGTTCCACATTGCATTGCTCGACAACAGCCTCCACCTCATTGCCTCACGCCTGATAAGCCGCGGCGGGCTGACGAGTACAGCGGTTGATATACGCGTGTTGCTGCGCGAGGCTTTGATAGGCGGTGCTGCCGCCATTGCAGCCGTCCACAACCATCCCAGTGGCAACACACGTCCGAGCCAACAAGACGACGATCTCACACGGCGCATCAGCAAAGCCTGCCAGAGCGTTAATCTTTCTTTCGTCGACCATATCATCGTCACACCCGATGCCTATTACAGTTACACCGAGCATGGCAAACTCTGAACCTCATCCGAACAACTGCTTTCCTATGACACCCGATGAACGAGCGCTGCTTGAAGAGCGCATAGTAGAAACACTAAAAACCGTTTACGACCCCGAGATACCCGTTGATGTGTACAACCTCGGCCTCATCTATAGCATAGAACTTCACGACGATAAGTCGCTTGACGTGGACATGACAATGACCGCGCCCAACTGCCCCGCTGCTGATTTTATTATGGAAGACGTGCGGCTTAAGTTGCAAGGCATAGAGGGCATCGGACAGGTAGCCGTCCATCTCGTCTTTGAGCCTGAGTGGGACAAAGATATGATGAGCGAGGAAGCAAAGTTGGAACTGGGCTGGCTGTAGCCTTGTCTGACGTGTTTTATCGGCGGGTTCTGTTCATTCCCTTTGTCAGATATCTGAGTTGTTTTTGATTTCTGTCCGCCGACACCGAGCCTGTTTAAATATTCGTCTTTCATCCTCCGAACTATGAAACCAGTATATTTCCTCTCCGATGCGCACTTAGGATGCCTTGCTCTGCATCATCGCCGCACACACGAGCGTCGCCTTGTGAACTTCCTTGATAGCATCAAGGACAAAGCCTCCGCCGTGTTTCTCTTAGGCGACATCTTCGACTTTTGGTATGAGTATAAGTATGTAGTGCCCAAAGGTTTCACTCGTCTGCTCGGCAAAATCAGCGAACTCACTGACGGCGGCGTAGAAGTGCATTTCTTTGTCGGCAATCACGACTTGTGGCAAGACGATTACTTAGAAAAAGAATGTGGTGTGGTACTCCACCACAAGGAATGCACGCTGGAAATTGGCGGCAAGGTGTTCTTCCTCGCCCACGGCGATGGGCTCGGCACGCGCGACTGGAAGTTTCGCTGCCTACGCGCCATCTTCCACAGCCACTTGTGCCGTGTGATGTTTTCGTGTCTCCACCCACGCTGGGCAATAGCCTTCGGCCAGCAGTGGGCGCGCCACAGCCAACTGAAACACCAGCACCAAGGGGAGCCACAGTATCTCGGCGAGGACAAGGAAGAGCTGGTGGTCTTCGCACGCCGCTATTTACAGACACACCCCGACATCAACTATTTCATCTTCGGCCACCGACACATTCAGCAAGCGGTCTCCCTAAACAACGACGCACGGCTGCTCATCATTGGCGATTGGATTAGCCGCTTCACCTTTGCCCGTTTTGACGGCAACGCACTTGTGATGGACAATTACATTGAGGGACAAACCGAGGTGTGACGCTCTCTGCCCTCGATCCGTAGTTTGGATAATGCGTCGGCGGCCTCCTCGTTCACCGGTGCGCTTACCGTCAGGGCAATCTCCTTATAATCCCCTCTCTACTCGGAGAATGTCCGAAAACTTCTTCGCCCCGCGCGTACTTAGGTGATCCACGTCGAAAAAGTCTTCCTCCTCAAACCTACAATCGCGGCTGTAGTCACATACAACCGCATTTTTCTTGTCACGAAATGCCGCCAGTGTCTCATTGCAAGCCTGTGTCAACGCTTCGGGCAACGACTTATAATATAGCGGGTGGGTCGGCGTAGAAACAATCACCAGGTTCAGTCCGCGCTGCACGCATATAGCATAAATGCCTGCCAAAGCTGCCCGGTTTCGGCAGAGGTGGTCTGTGCCATGACTTGCGTGATAGTCGGCGCGTGCAGCGGCAACGACAGGTGTGAAAACACTTGCATCGCGCTTCTCAAGCGTGTAGCCCATATACCATCCCTCGCCGTCGATCTCCGCCCCCTCGCCACGCAGATAGGCGGTGAGCTTTTCTTTAGCACCTGTGTAACTCGCCATTTCAAACCCATTCTTCAGCTTGCCACCTACCCGCGGCGTGGGCATATATAGGTTATAGTACGTAGCGCGAAAGGCCTCGGGACCCTCAGCAAGCGGTGCGTCGAAAAGAATACCCGCATCCACACCCACAACGACATTCCTGAGCCGGGGCAGACGCGGGAGATAAGTCACCAAAAGCGTACTATCCAAGTCAAGAGTTTGGCTCACGGAGGCAAGGTTGTAAGCCATACTACTGAGATGCGACGGCACGATGCCCATCAACGTGTGTGAAGCACCGAGTA
This sequence comes from uncultured Prevotellaceae bacterium, assembly GCA_937877625.1. GTDB lineage: Bacteria > Bacteroidota > Bacteroidia > Bacteroidales > Bacteroidaceae > Alloprevotella. Next base: position 13,527 of record CALFJG010000044.1, on the reverse strand, counting down.
CCAACGTTTCCACGTCGGGAGCCTTTTCTGCCAGGCCGTGAGCCTTTGTGCGATAGGCGTTGGGCAGGCTTCGCAACATCACTTCCCCGCCGCCGAAAAACACCAACAGCGGGAGAATAAAGCACAGGCAGTGAACCATATTTCGCCGCCTATCTGTCTTGTCAGATTGTTGACGCTGCTCCGCCGACATACGCTTTGTGTTTCCGATTTGACACGGCAAAGGTACTACACGTGACACTTTTGTAGTACTTTTGCCGCAAGAAAACTTTCCTATGCACAACTTTCAGACGCTCAAACGTGCGGCAAAAAATCCATCGTCCGACCTCCCCGAGGTGCGTCTTGCCCTCGTGGGCGACACTGCCACCGGACTCCTCGCCACCGCCCTGCGCGGCGAGGCGGCCTTGCGCGGGTTGCGGCTAAACCTCTATGAAGCCGACTACGACACCTCGGAGCGCGAGTTATTCAGTGCCGATAGCCCGTTGCGTGCCCACGATGCACAGTACGTGGTGGTATATCGCTCGGTGCAGAAGTTCGCACAACGCCACACCGACCGCTCAGCCACCGACCGCCAACGCTTAGCCGACGAAGAACTCGCTTTCTACGAGGCCCTGACCGCCGATACCTATTTCGCACAGCGCACACTTATAGTACTCAACCTGCCTTTGATGGACGACGGAGTGTACGGCAGTATGGCACTAAGCGTTGCAGCCTCGCTGCCGGCGCAAATCCTTGATGTGAACCACGGCCTCTCCCAACTCGCACAGCACGCCCACCATCTCACGATTTGCGACCTCGCATCGGTGGCGGCTTCGGTGGGAGCCTCCTTCCACGACACACGTCTCTACACCACCAGCGAGATAGCCATCAGCCCCGTAGCACTACCCTTGCTCAGCGAACGTTTGTTGAACATCGTGGCTGTGCGGCGTGGAACGCTTCGCAAGGTGCTCGTTGCCGACCTCGACAACACCCTCTGGGGCGGCACGCTTTCCGAGGACGGCATCGGAGGCTTGCAAATAGGCCACGCGCTGGGCATAGGGCGTGCCTTTGCCAACGTGCAGCGGTGGGTGAAAAAACTCGTGGCACGCGGCGTGGTGCTTTGCGTGGTATCGAAAAACGATGATGCGCCGGCGCGCCAAGCCTTTGCTGAACATCCCGATATGGTGCTGCGCCCCGACGATGTGGCGGTGTTCCTGGCAAACTGGGAGACCAAGGCCGACAACATACTCCACCTCTCCGAAATCCTACATATAGGCACCGACCAAATGGTGTTCCTCGACGACAGCCCCTTTGAGCGCGGAATGGTGCGCCAGGGCGTAACGGGTATCTGCGTACCCGAACTCCCCGACGACCCCGCCCAGTGGGTGGATTTCCTCGCCGCACAACATCTCTTCGACACCGCCACACTCTCCGCCGCCGACGCCGAACGGACACGGCAATACCGCCAGGAGGCCGAGCGACACGCCCTGTGCCGACAGTTTGCAGGTGAGGACGATTACCTCGCAGCACTCAATATGCGAGCCACCGTGGAACCGCTCACACCGATGAACCTACCACGTGTGGCACAACTCACACAGCGTAGCAACCAGTTCAACCTGCGCACACAACGCTACACCGCCGAGCAACTCACACCCTATGTAGCATCAAACACCACCCACACGACACACGAGACAATGCTCCTGCCGCTATGTTTCTCACTTGCCGACAATTACGGCAGCCACGGAATGGTGAGCGTGGTGTTCCTACAACCTATCAACCCCGACACCGTCTTTATCAACACGTGGCTGATGTCGTGCCGTGTGCTACGCAGAGGGATGGAGTGGTTTGTGGCAAACACCATGGTGGAGACTGCACGGCGCAAGGGCTACAACGTGCTACTCGCCGCCTATGTACCCACAAAGAAAAACGAGATGGTACGCACCCTGCTGCCCGACCTGGGCTTCACACCCTATAAGCCACACGACGAAAGCCGTTTTGCACCACCCATCCCCGAAGCCATTGCGCCGACAGAGTACTATCGATTAGATATCCGCCAATACGTGCCAAAGTCTTGTCATATCCAAGCCGAACGTTGATTGAGTGGAAAAAGAAAGAAACCATACGAAACGTACACTACTTCAGCAACGACAACACTACCTGCCTACCTCCACCCCGCTTAATCCTCAACCGCTTTATCTATGTCCAAAGAAGAAATCTACACCCGCCTACAAAGTGTGTTTCGCGACGTATTCGACAACGACACACTCACTATCCACGCCGACACCACCGCCGCCGACATCGACGACTGGGACAGCCTCTCACACGTAGGACTAATCGTGGCCATCGAACAAGCCTTCGGCGTGCGTTTTACAAGCCGCGAAATCCTTTCGTGGACACGTGTGGGAGAGATGGCCGACGCACTATGCCAAAAATGCTCCTGATGCACTCTGCCAGACTACAGAATACGCTCCTGCTACTCGCCTCCTATGCGGTGTACTATCTGCTTGATGCGCACATGCTTTGGCTACTCGTCGTGGCCACAGCCGTGGCGTATGCAATAGGGTGGGGCATAGAATGGCTGGAGAGCCACTCCAAACCACGGCTGGCCTCGGCACTTACCACAGCAGGCGTTTGTTTGGCACTGGCGTTGCTCTTCGTTTTCAAATACTTAGACTTCTTCGCTTCAGCATTCGTTGAGGCATTTACCCGGCTCGGCATACCGCTTTCGTGGACGGCCCTGCATCTTGTCTTACCCGTCGGGCTGAGTTTCTATTCCTTTAAGATTATTAGTTACTTCGTAGATATCCACCGTGGCAGGCTTCGTGCCGAGCACGATGTGGTAGCACTGGCTACGTATGTGGCTTTCTTTCCCACTATCCTCGCGGGGCCGATTGACCGCCCCGGAGAGTTTCTGCCCCAACTCCGCACGCCGCGCCGCCTCGCCTACCGACACCTCGCCGACGGCGCGAAAATGATGCTCTGGGGAGCGTTTATGAAAATATGTATTGCCGATGTCCTCGCACCCCATACCGACCTCGCCTGGCAGTTTTCCTACCACGACCAACACCTCGCCCTCTGGGCGTTTCTGATGTACCCCGTGCAGATGTACGCCGACTTCAGCGGCTATTCCCTCTTGGCTATCGGCGCGGGGAGGATGCTCGGCTTGCGGGTGACGACAAACTTTCGTCAGCCCTTTCTGGCACGCAATGTAGCAGAATACTGGCACCGCTGGCATATCTCCCTCACCAGTTGGGTGACAGACTATGTGTTTATGCCGCTAAACGTCCGCTGGCGAAACCTCGGGCGGGTAGGGGTGGCGATGGCCGTCGCCGTCAACCTCGTTACCATCGGCCTCTGGCACGGGGCAAACTTCACGTATCTGCTCTTTGGCCTCTACCACGCACTGTTGTTCATCCCCCTTATCTACAGCGGCGCTTTCGCGCGAAACAAGAAGATGCGCACCAATCGATTGGGTCTGCCCACAACGAACGACGTTTTGCGTATGCTACTGACGTATCTGCTTGTTGCTGTGGCCTTTGTGCTCTTTCGCGCCCCAGACGTAGAAGCAGCGTTCACCTTTTTCGCTCATCTCATACAGCCCGTTCTGCCGTCGTTGCCCGTTGTAAGTGGCACAAGGTGGGGCTATCTGCTCATCATCTTCGCGGCACTCGCTGCCGAATACGTCTTCCGACGGTTGCCCTCGCCGTTGCAGTTTCAAGGAAACGGCTTGTTGCGACACCGCATCGTGCGCTACGCCATTTATTACGCCTTGATATTCCTCATCTATGCCTATAGCGATGGTACTGCGGCGGAGTTTATCTATACGCAGTTCTAAACAAAATCCTTCACCGTCCGACTTCGTATAAATTTAGTCCGACATAAAAATCACACCTTCGGACTATGTTTAAACGAGGTCGGATTGATTTTAAAATCAAAGCCATTGATTTTAAAATCAAAGCCTTTGATTTTAAAATCAATCGGACTAAGTTTTTACGCGCTCGGATATGTGCTAAACACGGACGGATATGTGCTATACTTGGTCGTAGATGTGCTAACCGTTGTTGGGTATGTACTAACCGTTGTTGGATAATTGCAAAACGTCGTCGGAAATATGCAAAACGAGGACAGATATATGCTAAACGTGGTCGGAGATATGCAAAACGTCGTCGGAGATATGCAAAACGTCGTCGGATAATTGCAAAACGTCGTCGGATAATTGCAAAACGTCGTCGGATAATTGCAAAACGTCTTCGGATATATTTTAATCAAGGATGGACAATCTAATTATGCCCCGCAAACTATCCGAAATTTTCTCCGATTTGTTAGGGGAGAGACCTGACAATATACAGCGAAAATTGGGCAACGTTTTATTAAACATAATATACATTCTCAAAAAATCGGGGTTTGTAACTCCGCCGATGGCTGTAGCAACAGCCGCTGTAGGCATTATTAGCAAACAGGTAGGCATAAATCTGCACCATAGTCAAGGAATTTATGGCTCTGACGAACAAAAAAAAAACTACAAGCGGTTGAAATGGCGCGATTTTCCTAATTTTGCGCTACAGGAAAGGAAAAAACTCCTCCACATCGTTTTAGCCGCTGATTGTAATTAGTTCTTTTTCATCTGATTTCGTACGTTCTATCAACCACGACTGGTTATCAACAATTCCAGTGCGCACATAAAAAAATTAGGTGGCATTACTGATACACCAGAGGCGTAGAACGAGCCACAGAAATCCCGTAGTTGATATGCCGCAGAGCCAACCATACACATCACCCTCGGAGTACCTCCTGACATTTCCCGAGCATCGCGACACACGCGGCACGCTCGTGGTGGCCGACAGCCTCGGAGAGCCGACGCTGCCTTTCCTTGTGCAACGCGCCTTCTGGATTACCGACGTGCCGACCCACAGTCAGCGAGGCGGACACGCACACCGCACCTGCCACGAGGCGGTTGTCTGTGCGAAAGGACGGGTGGAAATCACGCTAAAAGGCATCTCTATTAAACATAATTCAGAAAACAACATTTCCAACTCGGATATATGGGAGCATACGTTTGTGCTCGACAATCCGCACACGGCCTTGCATATTCCGCCGATGGTATGGTGTCGGTTGAAAAACTTTTCCGCCGACTGCGTGCTACTCTGCTTTGCCTCCGAGAACTACGATGCGCACGGATATATCCACCACTTTGACGATTTCAAAAGCTCTCTCGGTTAACCGTTTTGCTAATCGTATCACACACATCAGTTAATGGTTGCTCAATATATATATAGCAGTTCACAGGAGTGGGACAAAGCGGTAAGACAGTCGGCTGCCGGCACGTTCCAACTCCTTAGCGGCTATATGGACTACCACCGCCACCGTTTTCACGATGCCAGCCTGCTTATCGCCAACGAAAAAGGACGGACAAGAGGTGTCTTCCCCGCAAACTACGCCGACGACGACACGGTAGTGTCGCACGCCGGGCTTACCTATGGCGGACTGCTCGCTGACAGGAAGAGCCACGCTACCGACATCTTCCAAATGCTCAACGACCTTTGTGCTTATTATAGAGCAAACGGCCTGAAACGATTGATTTACAAGGCGATACCCGCCATCTATCACGAACAACCCGCCGAGGCCGACATTTATTGGTTGCACCGCAACGGCGCACACCTCCTTTACCGCGCACTCTCCTCGGCGGTAAGACTGCAAGACCCCCTACCCTTTTCCGCCCTACGTCGCCGAGGAGCAAACAAAGCCCGGCGCGCAAGCATCGAGGTGAGGCAAAGTGATGATTTAGAGACCTTTTGGACGCTACTCGCCAACGTGCTTGACCAGCGACATCACGTCAGCCCCGTACATACCTGCGACGAGATACAAACGTTGTATGCTCGCTTTCCCAAGCAGATAACACTCTATGCCGCATACCTCGGAGCAGAAATGGTGGGCGGCACACTCATCTACGCCGACCGTGGCGTGGCACACGCACAATATATTGCAGCCAACGAAAAAGGAAGAGACATACGGGCATTGGATGCCCTCTTTACCACACTTATCGCCGACTATAAAGCGTGCGGCTTTCGCTGGTTTGATTTTGGCATCAGCACCGCCCACGACGGTTCACACCTCAACGCGGGGCTGCTCGCGCAAAAAGAAGGCTTCGGAGCACGCAGTGTGTGCTATGACACGTATGTCTTAACACTTTAATACGAGAAATGCTATCAGCCGTTCCATACTACCCCCTGCAACGCCTCAACGCACGTTTTGAACCTGCCTTAAGCACGGCGGTGGCCGAGGTGGTGGGCAGCGGCTGGTACTTGCACGGACGGCGCACGCAAGAGTTTGAGCAACACTTTGCCGAGTACTCTGGTGTGCGCCACGCTGTAGCCTGCGCCAACGGGTTAGATGCCTTAACGCTGGTACTGATGGCCTGGAAACGTCGTTTTGCGTGGCAAACCGACGACGAAGTAGTAGTGCCGGCCTTTACCTTTGCCGCCACCGGCCTTGCCGTGGTGCGTGCCGGGCTGCGCCCCGTATGGGCAGAGGTGGGCGATGACGCACTATTGAGTACACATGCGTTGCACCGCTTCCTTACCCCCCGCACACGCGTTGTTGTGCCGGTACACCTCTACGGACGACTGTGCGACATGGCACGACTGAAAGCCCTGCAGCAGAAACATAAATTCCTCATACTCGAAGACGCGGCGCAAGCCCACGGCGCACGGCGCGACAACTACACCGCAGGACACCTCGGAGAGGCGGCAGCACTGAGTTTCTATCCCACCAAAAACCTCGGCGCACTGGGCGATGCCGGGATGGTGATGACAAACGACGAAGCACTTGCCCGCGACGTGCGTATGCTCGCCAACTACGGCGCACCGGCGAAGTACCAGCACGAGGCCGCAGGGCTCAATAGCCGTATGGACGAGATACAAGCCGCCGTGTTAGACGTAAAACTCCCCCACCTCACTGCCGACAACGCGCGCCGTGCAGAAATTGCCGCACATTATCGCAGCGAGATACGCAACACGCACATACATCTCCTGCCCGAGGAGGCACCCAGTAGCCACCCCGTCAATCATATCTTCCCCGTGTTCTGCCGGCAGCCAGAGGCATTGCGGGCATACTTGGCAGGATGCCACATTGAGACGCTCCGCCACTATCCCCTGCCGCTGCACAAACAAACGGCCTTCGACCCCTACCCCACCACGCCGCTACCCACGAGCGAACTGCTGGCGCAGACACAACTGAGCCTCCCGATGCATCCGTTACTCACCGAGGAAGAGGTGGGCTATATTTGCAAGTGCATAAACGAATATTCCATAAACGATTTGCCTTAACCGACAAAACAAATACCTATTACACGATGAAAACATTAGACGTCCTGATTTGTACGTTCAACAAAGGCATAGTGCGCGTAGGCGAACTGCTACGCGAGCCTATGGAAGGGGTGCAGTATATCGTGTCGTACCAATACAACGACGAGCGCTACTTAGACCTCATCCCCGAAGTGTTTAGCGAGCGCGACGACGTGGTGCTGTTTGAACACCGCGGGCAAGGCCTCTCGGCAAATCGCAACCTAGCACTGGAGAAATCAAAAGCCGACCTCTACATGTTTGCCGACGACGACGAGCGGTTCACCGCCGAAACCTTTCAAACAATCTTCGACACGTTTGATGCCAACCCCGACATCGACGTGGCGTTTTTCACCGCTACGACCTACACCGGCAAACCGCTCAAGAACTATCCCACCGAGGAGTTCCTGATGAATGGTATGCCACAGACGTACGACATCTCTACGATAGAAATGGTGTGCCGCAGCAGCGTGAAGCAGAAAGTGCGTTTCGACGAACGCTTCGGACTGGGGGCGCAGTTTCTCACGTGCGGCGAGGAGGAAATATGGATGTACGACGCTGCGAAAGCCGGTCTGACGATGCGTTTCTTCCCGAAAAAGACGGTGGAGACGAGCACCTTGCTCAAACGCCGAATGATATTCGTAGATGCCGGCGTGCAACGCAGTTATGGTGCGCAGGAATACTACCGGCGAGGAAGCAAAGCCTATCTCAGTTGCCTACATTTTGCACTACGTGCCGCCGGGAAACGACAATGCCACTTCTGGCCTATGATGAAACACCTTGCTGAGGGCATACGGTATATGCAGAAGACAAGATAACAGACGAAAAAACCTTTTACGTATCTCATCATTAAAACCTTGGCAACGCTGATGCGTAAAGGACGTACACTTTACTAATACTTGTTCAGCAAGCAATGATAAATAACAATACAATCACAAGAAACAACGTGTTACCCTGGGTGTGGGTTCCCACGCTCTATACTGCCGAGGGTCTTCCCTATGTGGTAGTAATGACCGTGGCCGTGGTGCTGTTTAAGAACTTAGGCCTCGACAACACCGACGTGACCCTCTACACCTCGTGGCTCTATCTGCCGTGGGTGATAAAGCCTTTTTGGAGTCCGCTGGTTGATGTGTTGCTCACAAAACGCTGGTGGATAGTGGCAATGCAACTTCTTGTCGGGGCATCAATGGCCGGTGTAGCGATGACAATACCCACCAACGGCGTAGTACGATACTGTCTGGCTTTCTTCTGGCTTATGGCATTCAGTAGTGCCACACACGACATCGCTGCCGACGGCTTCTATATGATAGCATTGGACGAGAACGAGCAGTCGCTCTTCGTCGGCATACGCAGCACCTTCTATCGCATCGCCACACTGGTGGGGCAAGGGGCTATCGTGACACTCGGCGGATGGCTTGAAACCATATTCAAAATGCCCGCAAAGGCCTGGACATATACCTTCTTCGGCGTTAGCGCTTTGTTCCTCCTATTTTGTTTGTACCACTATATTTGCTTACCCCACCCCGAGGGCAAAAGACAAGGATTAGAGGAACAAAAACAACAGCGCATCATCAAGGTATTCAAAGACGTAAACACTACGTTTGTGTCTTTCTTTATGAAGCCCGGCATTGTAGTAGCACTCACCTTTATGCTCCTGTATCGCCTGCCCGAGGCTTTGCTCGTGAAGATATGCCCCCTGTTTCTGCTCGACCCCGTGGAGAGCGGCGGGTTAGGCCTCTCCACCTTCGACCTCGGCTTTGCGCAAGGCACCATCGGTGTCATAGGACTCACGCTCGGCGGAATACTCGGCGGCGTGGTAGTGGCAAAAGACGGATTTCAGAAATGGCTCTGGCCTATGGTGCTGAGCATCACGCTGCCCGATGCCGTATATATCCTGCTCGCCTACTTTCAGTCCAACGACCTCTGGATAGTCAGCGCGTGCATCGGCGTGGAACAGTTTGGCTACGGCTTCGGCTTTACCGCCTATATGCTGTATATGCTCTATTTCGCACGTGGCGAGTTCCAAACGGCACACTATGCGTTCTGCACAGGATTTATGGCATTGAGCATGATGCTGCCGGGGATGATCTCTGGCTGGCTGCAAGAACATCTCAACTACGTCAACTTCTTTATCCTCGCCCTGCTCCTCACACTTGTCACCTTTGTCGTCACAGCAATGATCAGGGTGGAGCCTGAGTTTGGAAAGAAGAAACCGATAAACTAAACCTACCGAAACAGAAAACAGATAGAAAGATAGATACCAGTCGGGCAGTCTGTCGCTTGCGTCCCTGCGGCGCAAGAGGAAAGTCCGGGCAGCAAAGGGCACTCCGCTTCTTAACAGGAAGGAACTCGCGAGGGTTGGCAAGTGCAGAAGAAAACAACCGCCGCCGTGTTTCTCTCTTCTTCAGAGGAAAGCCGGCCGGCAAGGGTGAGAAGGTGGGGTAAGAGCCCACCAGCCGTGTGGCGACGCACGGGCTGTGCACCCCGGAGGCTGAAAGTTCATATAAACTGGCGTTACAAGGAGGGCGGCCCGTCCCAGCCGCAAGGCACGTCAGAGGGTAGAACGATAGAGACGTGTGGCGACACACGCCGTAGATAAATGACAGACACCGCTGAGCCATAGCGCAACGCGCAGACCTGCGGCACAAAACCCGGCTTATCGCCCGACTGGTTCTTTCTTTTTTCTCAATACCCGCCACAATGCCAGCACAATGAAACGTCTTCTCGCTATCATAACGCTCCTTGCCGCTGTATTATCCCTCGCAGCACAGCAAACACACGTCAAGGCTCCTTACATAGGCCGCGTAAGCCTCGCCGTCAACGGCGACGAGGCGCGACAGCCTATCTTGACCCTCAACGGCAACGAGCAACTGACCATATCCTTTGATGCACTGACACCCGAACAGCAACGTTTCACCTGGCGCGTGGAGCATTGCGACGTGGACTGGCACACCACCGACGCACTCTTTGAGAGCGAATACTTAGCCGCCCCGCCCGAGGGAGAACCTATTGCCGACTACCAAGAAAGCCTCCTCACCGCCACACTATATACCCACTACACCTTTTCCATACCCTCCGACAACGGCACGGCACGCCCACTGCTCTCGGGAAACTATCGCGTGAGCGTTTACGACGAAAGCAATGACAACGAGCCCGTTCTTTCCGCCTGCTTTATGGTTGTGGACAAAAGAGCCAAACTCACCCTGCAACTCACAGCAGACACCGACATAGACTATCGCCGCGAACACCAACAACTCTCTGTCACAGCCGACTTAGGCGCACTGACACTTATCAATGCCAATGACGAGGTGCGACTCCTGTGCCAACAAAACCGAAGCCAACACTTCACCCTCCAAGCACCGCCGCCCACCTACATAATCGGTAGCACACTGCGCTGGGACCATTGCCGCGCACTTATCTTCCCCGCCGGCAACGAGTATCGCAAATTTGAGATGCCCTCCACACGCGTGCCAGGAATGCACATCGACCGCTTGTTATACGACGGAGAAGGGTATGCAGCAGCACTCCTGCCCGACCAGCCCTATCGCGACTACTACTACGACGAAGACCAAAACGGACGAGCACTCATCTACACCGAGCGAAGCAACAACGCCGACACCGAGGCTGACTATGTACTCACACACTTCACACTCGCTACAGAACAATTACCACAGGCAGAAATCTACATAGATGGCTGGTGGGCGGACGGCAGCGATGACTATCTTATGACTTACAACCCCGAGGCACAAGCCTACGAAGCCGACATACTGCTCAAACAAGGCTATTACAGTTATCGCTACCTCGCCGTGGAGTCCCGAAACAACCAAACTGCGCTCGTCTATAACCTCGACGGCAACTACTATCAAACAGAGAACGAATACACCCTATATCTATACTACCGACCTGTAGGCACACGCTATTGGCAACTCATTGCCACGCACAACACGAACTACAAGCTATGACGACTCCAAGCACCCCCACCCAGCCCCTTGTGGTATTCCTCGACAGCGATGTTCTCTCAGGACATGGCGACCTCGACCTCTCGCCCCTCCACATAAACGGAGTACGTTTCAAACAATACCCACGTACTGCATCCGAAGACATCGTAGAGCGCGCAGCACAGGCGGAAGTGATTGTCACCAACAAATGCCAATTCACCGCAGAGATACTCGCCCGCCTACCACGTCTGCGCCTCATACTCGAAGCAGCAACGGGCTACGACAACATTGACATCACCGCAGCACGTCAGCAACACATCGATGTGTGCAACGTAGCGGGCTATGCACGTATGCCCGTGGCACAAACCATCGTAGCATACCTCCTCGACCATTGCAACCGCGTAGCACACTATGCCCACGAGAGCCGACAAGGAGCCTGGACGCAGTGCAAAGACTTCTGCCGACTGGCACACCCCACCCTTGAACTACACCACAAACGCGTGGCCATCGTAGGATTTGGAAGCATCGGCGCAACACTGGCCGAAATGTTAAGGCCTTTTGGCACCGAGGTCTTTGCCGTCACATCAAAAAAACAAACCGAGCTGCCTACATACGTCAAGAAGATAAGCCTTGAAAAAGCCTTTGCCACTTGTTTTGCCGTAAGCCTCAACTGCCCGCTCACACCCTCTACGCGCGAGTTCGTCAACAAATCACTCCTCGCACACGCCCACCCCGACCTACTGCTCATCAACACCGCTCGTGGAGCAGTGGTCAATGAGTACGACGTGGCACAAGCACTGTACGAAGACAGGCTCGGTGCATACTATGCCGATGTACTTTGCCAAGAGCCGCCGAAAGAAAATAATCCCCTGCTCTCAGCACCACGCTGCCACATCACACCACACGTTGCGTGGGCTACCATCGAAGCACGAAACCGAATACTACAAGCTCTCGCACAAAACCTACAAGCCTTTCTGCAAGGTAAGCCACTGAACAACATAGTAAACTAAGCACTTACGCGTTTCATCACATATCTTCCCAAAAAACCGCCAAGCCCGCCAGCAAATACCACGCCCCTATGCAAATCACCTTCGTACAAGTTCTCGACTTTATCGGCACCCTCGCCTTCGCCGTCTCCGGCATTCGCCTCTCGTCCGCCAAACACTTTGACCTCTTTGGTGCCTATATCGTAGGCTTGGTCACCGCCATAGGAGGAGGCACGATGCGCGACCTTATGCTCGGCGTACCCATCTTCTGGATGCAAGACGCTTTTTATCTTATCTGCACCGCGCTGGCACTCCTCTGGGTAATACTCTTCAGCAAACACCTCATACACCAAAATAACACCTGGTTCACCTTCGACACCATAGGGCTGGCAATGTTCACCGTTACCGGAATAGAGAAAACGCTCACCGCACCCACCCCCTACCCCTTTTGGGCTGCCATTATTATGGGTACCATCACTGGTGCCGCCGGCGGCGTATTTCGCGATGTCTTTATGAACCAAGTGCCTCTCATCTTTCGAGGAGAAATATACGCCCTGGCATGTATCCTCGGAGGAATGGCCTACTTCTTATGCCTCGCCCTTGGCACTGGAAGCGTCACGGCAGGCCTCGTATGCGGTGCGTTCGTTATTACTACACGCATCCTGGCCGTGCGTTATCACCTGCATCTCCCCGTACTACGAGGCGAAGACAGCACAGACTAACAATTCCTACCAACGAACATAGCAGATATACGTTTGCTGCTCGCTAAAAAGTATTACGGCGGGCAGAGCGACATCAACACCAAACGCAGGCCAAAATCCTTTTCGACATCTTCGGACGTTATTCTATTAAAGTGGTTTATTGAGATATCGGTTGGCAATGCGACCTTGTCTGGGTGATACGCAGCAAACAACTCTTGCAGTGAAAGATTTGCAAAGATCTTTTTCTTAGAAACAGAAATTTATGGAAACTACAGGACGAGGCGCAAGCCGAGGCTGAAGTCGCGGTCGCCCGGCGCGCTGCAGCCGCGAGACGAGGAGACGCGACAATCCCGCGCGAAGTCGTCCCAGCCGCCGCCACGGTTCACGCGGTAAGAGCCTGAAGCAGCACCCGTAGGATTCGTCTGTGAACTGCTGCTGTAAGAGCCATACCAGTCGCGACACCACTCCCTTACATTACCCGACATATCGTACAGCCCCAATTCGTTCGGACTCTTCTGACCCACGGGGTGGGTCTGAATGCCGCTATTACCACTATACCACGCCACGCTGTCTATATCGTCCGAGC